>JAUVZM010000004.1 GCA_030602615.1 bacterium | reverse complement strand
ATCAGCAGTGGCTAACCATTGAGGGAGTTGAGGCTGTTGCCGCGGCGATTGAGGGGGCCTGGTCAACGCAAGTAATGCACCGAGCGGTGGCCGCATGCACGCCTGTCGGTGACGACCACCCTCAGTTGGTAGCCGCTGCCGCGGATGCAGCGCAAAAGCTTGCCGCTGACCCGCCCGAACTGTATTTGGTTGCTGAAGAGCACATGCAGCCGCTCATTATCCAGGACCGGCCGGCTATATTGGCTGTGCCAGAGGGCATCTGTCAGGTGCTCAGCCCGACCGAATTGAGCTTCGTCGTGGGCAGATGTCTGGGTCCGATTCTGAGCGGATATCTCGGTCCGCTGCAGGCGGTGGATGTGCTGTTGCAGCGTCCGATAAATTCGGTCAGACAGTTGCGTCTGAGCTGGCGAGAACTGGTGGATGAGACCACAGCCGATATTGGCCCTGCGCGGGAACCGCAGGCGCGGCGGCGTCTGAGAGCAATCGGGCATGCCTGGCAGCAGCGCGTTGAGTTGTCGGCCGACCGGGCCGGGCTGTTGGCCTGCGGTGATATCGAAGCGTCGTGTGACGCCATTGCTCGGGGGACGGCGGCCTCTGTTCGGGAAGCCGCTGAGCGGACCGCCGATCAGCTGGTGGCTCAATATGAGGGGCAGAACGCGGCACAGTTGGCCGCTATCCCTGTTCACGAAGCCCCGGCTATCAGTGCTGAATATGCGGTATATCGCATTCAGATGTTGCGGTGGTGGGCCAGCAGTGATGGACATCGGGCGGCAATCAGTCAGCTTAATGCTCAGTAGATTGCCCGCTGGCTTGCGCACTCACATTCCTGAAATCCCCTGTCGGCCCCTCGTCCAAGATGATGAGATTGGCGAAATAGCTACACTTAAGCGGGAATAAACGGGTTTGCATCCGACCCCCAATCCGTGCTATACTTGCTATGCTATCGGCTCCTGGTTGGTCTTGGTTTCTAACACAAGCCCAATTCTACCCAGGGACGAAAATCATCTGTCCAACTGATTCTGATAATGACCTCAACACAAGCAGGGGAATGTGTTGCTTTCAGGCGAAGTTCAATAATATCATTAGGGGAGGACAGCAATGGAACGGTCTCAGCATAAAGTGCTCAACCGCCTCCAACGGGTCATGCGCGCATTGCTGCCGCATGAGGAAGACTTTTTCGAGCTGTTTAGCCTGGCCGCGGACAAGGCTGTCACCGCGGCCAAGTGTTTTCACGACCTGATGAACAACTACCAGCGCCTCGAAGTGGCGCGCGAGGACATCCACGAGATCGAGCACAGTGCCGACCAGATAGTCCACGACACCGTCCGGAGGCTCAACAACACATTTGTTACCCCCGTCCACTTCGACCGCGGAGATATCCATCGGCTGGCTGAGTACATCGACGACATCATTGACAAGATCCAGGACACAATTGACGGGTTCTGCTACTTCGAGATCGCCAAACCCACCGAGCACGCCCGCGAGATGTCCGAGCGGCTGCTCAATGCGACGAAACTGCTGCAAGAGAACATCAGCGAACTGCCACGGATACAGCCCTCCGACCATCGTTACTGCCGGGAGATAAATACTCTGGAAAAGGAAGGCGATACTGCCCATAAGAAAGCCCTTGGCGAACTCTTCGCACAGGAACCTGATGTCCGCGAAGTTATCAAGTGGAAAGAGATATACGAGTTCATTGACGAAGCCATGGACCGGTGCGAGGATGCAGCGAATCTGATTGAAGCAGTGGTCACCAAGAATGCCTGAAGCCCCCATCGTCCTGATCATCATCGGCGCCCTGGCCTTCAATTATATGACGGGGTTCCACGATGCCGCTAATGCCATTGCCACCAGCGTGCTGACACGAGCGCTAAGTATCCCGGTGGCTATATTATTGGCTGCCAGTCTGGGATTTGTGGGGGCTATGGTTAACGAGGCCGTCGCCACTACTATTGGCAAGGAGATGATTCCCACTGAGTACGTTACCCCGCAGGTCGTCTTGGCTGCATTGCTGGGCGCGCTAATCTGGCTGCTTATCACCTGGTCACGGGGTCTGCCGACGAGCTGTTCGCACACCATAATTGGCGCACTGATCGGGGCCGCTAGCGCCGCCAGTACGCAGTTCACCGCCAGCAGTGGCATGCTTGGTTGGAGCTATAACTACGACGTACTCAACTTCGCCGTGCTAACGAAGATATTCCTGGCCCTGCTGCTGTCGCCGGCATTCGGGCTGCTGATTGGTTTTGGGTTTATGCTGGCCCTGATTCACATCTTTGTCAGTACCAACCCGAGCATTCTCAGCCGGTATTTCCGGCGGCTGCAGATAGTATCATGCGGCTTTATGGCTTTCAGTCAAGCCAGCAACGACGCTCAGAACGCTATGGGGATTATCACCATGGCACTGGTATCAGCTGGCTATCTGGCCAGTTGGACAATTCCCCTATGGGTGAAGATCATTTGCGCGCTGGCTCTCGCACTGGGCACGGCCTCTGGCGGCTGGCGGATCATTAAGACTATCGGACGCAATGTTGTGACGCTCAGGCCAATACACGGCTTTGCCGCACAGACCTCAGCTGCTGCGATCATCGGATTCTGCACGCGCATCGGCGCGCCCATCAGTACCACTCACGTCATCTGCTCCACGGTAATGGGGGTTGGTGTCTCGCGCACGCTGCGGGCGGTGCGTTGGAAGGTGGTCTCGCAAATCGTGATGGCCTGGGTCCTGACCCTGCCCGTCACCGCGCTGCTCGCGGCGTTCTCCTACTGGATACTCGGCTGGTTCTTCTGATGCACGTAGAGTAGAGAATTCAATACCAGGGGTCAACCCGCGAAATCTTCGACACCACCGTGGCTAACGCTTCCCGAGCTGCACTTGAATAAGCAGCCCTTTGAACCGAGATTTACCATTTGGCTTTTGGTTGTTTGTATATTCTTTGAGTGTGGGAGAAATCCCTGCTCGTGGTGGCAATGTATCCGGAAAAACCAGCGCTGTGCAGCCTTTCCAGGGGCTTGTGGCTGCCGATCAGTCAACTGTGACGGCTTGGAGGAATTCGGTGGGCAGAATCTTGGCCCGTGCCCGATGCAACTGCTGCTGGCCAGTTTGGCAAGCTGTACCGGTATGGACGTAATATCCATCCTCCGCAAGATGCGCCAGCCGGTGGAGAAATATCGCATTGAAGCTGCCGCCGAAGAGGCCGAAGACCACCCCAAAGTCTTTACCAGCATCACCATCAAGCACATCGTTACGGGCAAGGTAGACGAGGGGCGGCTGGCTCATGCCATTGAGCTTTCTGATACCAAGTACTGTCCGGCGTCGGCTATGCTGGGCGCGGTCGCCCAGATAACCACTGAATATGAAATCCGCCAGCCTTAGTCAGCCAAGCCAATAGCTTCAGTTCCACAGGGCAGTTCGGGGCAACTAGCGGTCTTGACACAGGGGTGTTTATGTGGTAAGCTGAAACTGCCCGTAGCAGCTACGGGCGCTTTCTATTGTATGAGTGCGGGGCTGTAGCTCAGTTGGTTTAGAGTGCCGGCCTGTCAAGCCGGAGGTCGCGGGTTCAAGTCCCGTCAGCCCCGCCATATGGGACGCAGTGCCCCTTCTGCCAACCAGCAGAAGGGTTTTGTGTATATGGCATATAGGTTTTCGCCATCGAGGGTGCAGTTTAATAGTAGCAGCTTTAGCAGCTTTCTTTTCTCGATTTGGGGCTGTGACAGCCACAGTGAGTACGCTTGCTGGGACAGGCGAAGTGTCTTGATTTCCACATCAATATATGGCTGGCTTGTCGCGGACACCTTCCTTCAGTGTGCCGACAATCCACTTGCTGGCTCAGCCCACACGCCCGAGGTTGCGACATTCGCCCTGGACCAGCTTGGCAGGGTGAGGTGGGAGAAGAAGGGACTCATGCGCCGGGCGCAGAACTTTGTGACGAAAGAATTGCAGGCCAGACTCCACCACTGAAAGGCGTAGACCACATGACCGAAAACCCGGAACAACACACTGCCGCGGAAAAGGGTTCGTGGGTAACTTGGCGACCCGAGATCAAGGTGCTAGACTGCAGCATCCGCGACGGCGGACTGATGAACGACCACCGCTTCGAGGACGGCCTGGTGCGAGAGCTCTATCAGACCTGTGCGGCTGCCGGCATTGACTACATGGAGCTAGGCTACAAGGCCTCGAAGCGGATCTTTGCTCCGGACGATTTTGGGGCCTGGAAGTATTGTGACGAGGATGATATCCGGCGCATTGTTGGGGACAATCCCACCAGTGTAAAGCTCTCCGTGATGGCTGATGCCGAGCGTACCGACTACCATGAAGACATTCTGCCGGCCGCCGACAGCGTGCTGGATATGGTGCGCGTCGCCACCTACATCCACCAGATACCCACTGCCATTGATATGATCGAAGACGCTCATCAGAAGGGCTATGAGACTACCGTCAACTTGATGGCTATTTCGGCTGTTCAGGATAACGACCTTGACGACGCGCTTGATGCCCTTAGCGAGACCGACGTTGGCACGATCTACCTGGTGGATAGCTTTGGCGCCTTGTACTCCGAGGAGATCCACGACTTAGTTCGCAAGTACCTGACTGTCACCGAAGCCACCGGTAAGCAGTTGGGCATCCACTGCCACAACAACCAGCAGCTAGCCTTTGCTAACACCATTGAAGCCATTGTCCTGGGGGCAAATCGTCTTGACGCGACTGTGGCAGGCCTGGGGCGTGGCGCGGGGAATTGTCCGCTGGAACTGCTAATTGGGTTCTTGAAGAACCCGAACTATCGGCTTCGTCCCATCTTGCAGTTCATAGAGCGACGTATCGCGCCGCTGCGTGAGACAATGAGATGGGGGTACGAAATCCCCTACATGATAACTGGTCAGCTAAATCAGCATCCACGCGAGGCGATCAGGTTGCTCGAGAGCGACGAGCCGGGGTCCATCGTCGAGTTCTTGGACACGATCATTGAGCAAGTATAGAGTTTCTCAACCGCAGCGCGCGTGGGCGGCTTTTTGTTTGGACACTCCCATCGGTTGGGGTACTGCCTGTTCTCCTCGAGACTGTTGCAAAACCGGTAGGAGGGGCATTCCTGCCCCGATACTTGTATAGGTCTTGGTTGGCCGAAGATAGCCAGAATATTCTTCTAACAGGTCTCGGATTGCCTTTTGCAACAGTCTCTCTTCAAAAATACCTCGCAAAGGACATAGTGACGAAATCCTGCGCCTTCAGATGGTTAGAGGCATCTCCATCTTCCCCGTTCTGTGCGGGATAAGCCTGGTGCTTTAGGGCTTCATCGGCATTGGCATAGCCGCTGGTATAAGTGAGCGCGGCCCGGTAGTCGTCAGTTTGGTAGTTTAGCCCAACGGAGATCGTGTACAGGTAGAGTCGGCCGTCGGCGACGCGATATTCGGCGATGGTCTCGGGATCCTCCCCTTCTTCTGGTGAGAGCCGCAGCAGCAAGTTGCCGTCGCACAGGGCGCGATGGACAGTTACGCTGGAGAGCAAGGCAACCCGGCTGTTGAGTGGATCCTGGCGCCCATAGCGCAGCGAGTAGGTGGAGATGTCGGCCTCCCCCAGGAGGCCGGCCATCTCGTTGGTAGGATCAGGCACCAGCCCGGTGTAGGCGTGATTGTCGGTGAAAAACCCTGTCTTGCGCCAGTCCAGGGTAAGCTGCTGACCTCGCGAACCCTTGGTTTTGCGCCAGCCCGCGATCAGCGACTTATCTCTGGCAGCAAAGTTGATTTCGGCCATACCAGTAAGTCCCAGCGCGAAGATGCCGGCTGTGTCGGCTTTCTGGTCCCATCCTGCCAGAAAATAGGTCTCGCTGCCTTTAGGGCGGGCCACGTAGGCCTCCAGGCGATGTTGATCTCCCTTCAAGCTCAGGCCGTAATCATCCGAGTCTGCTGTCACGCGCAGACGCTGACGGGGAGCCGACCAGTCGTACTGCAAGCCCCACTGCCATTTGGGCGTACTGTGAGAGACGCCGACCACATATCCGGTGGCCTCGGAACTTAGCCCTGGCCAATTGCTGTCATCAAGGCCGAGGTAATCTGCAACAGCAGGCCCGCGCGCCTCGCCGGCGCTGTCTGTCCAGGCGCAGCCGGCCCCCACTCGCCAGTCATCATTGAGTTGATAAGCCAAACTCAGCGCGTAGGAGTCGCTATCGGCTGAAATACTGTAACTTTCCCCCAGCAAATCGTAGCTGATATTATTGTCAGCCTTGCCCAACTCGAGACCCACCGTCCAGAGGCTTTCCGGGGGTGTCTCGCGCAGGGGCGTGACGTATTGTACCGACAGCAGCTTGGAATGCCAGGCTCCCGGACGAGTCCCGTCACGCTTGACAATCACGGGGGTCTGCGAGGTGTAGTCCACCAGCACCAGAGGCCGGGCGGCTGCGACCAGGCTGGTGGGGCGGCGTACCTGGGGCCGGCCGGTTACCTGGCCGGGCACATCAGCGCCGCCTTCGACTAGCGCAGGACTGTCCAGTTGCAGGAATAGACTGTAAGGGCTAGCTGCCGCTTCGTTGGGGAAAAGCGCAAATGCCGCCACCAGCAGTGCCATTATTGAGAGCAAGCGGCGGACGGGAAGGAGGACGGAAAGCGGTCGTTCGGTGGCGTCGTGCTGCAGATGTGCTGCTTTGCTCATAGCTTTGATCACACTCCACTGGAGTAACGATACGTGTCTGTGACGTTCTCATTGGGGTCGGTCAGCGCCAGCGTCGAGCCCAGACCGTCTACGGGCTTCGTGTGTGTTGGTGGGCTACGGGTTACTCTGTACCTCCGTGTTGCCGTATGATTTCCGCCACCTCCGTCTTCTCATATCCGACCGCTCGCTGCAGTGGGGTTTCGCCCCATGTATCCTTGCTGTTGACGTCGGCCCCGTGTGCCAGCAGGAGCTTCGCGATGGCGATGCAGCCTTGCTGCGCTGCCGTATGGAGTGGCGTATAGTCCAAATGGTTTCTGGCGCCAACGTCGGCTCCGTGCTCGAGCAATAGCTCTGCCATCTCTGCATAACTGTGCGTAGTCGAAGTGCGCGGTGCACCAATGAGGCCCCGTAAGTAGATTACTGAGTGCAGCGGCGTGCGCACATAACCATAGTCCGTGGTGTTGACGTCCGCCCCGTGTTCTAGAAGCTGTTCCGCAATTCTGATGTGACCACTGTCCGCCGCCCTACGCAGTGGGGTATAGCCGAATGAGTCTTGAACATCCACGTCGGCGTCGTGTTCTAGCAGAAGCTCTACCAGGTCGGTATGTCCGTGATGTGCGGCTTGGTGAAGCGGAGTGCGGTCGCAGGCGCCTTTAGTGTCGACGTCCGTGCCGTCGGCCAGGAGCTCTCGCATCTTGGCAGTGTCCCCAAGCATGGCAGCCTGCAATATCTCCTGTAACCCTCGGGGAGTACCATCGTCTTGGTCAAAGGGCCCGCCGTAATCCGTTGTAATGTGCGAGTCACGCTCACTGAACACGGTTTCCTCGCACATCTCGCAATGTCCATCCAGAAACCCTACAGAAAAGAATCTCCCCGGCCTAGGTCCCCTGAACAACATTGAGTCGGTCGATCTGACCTCGTGAGGCGCACCTCCGTCGTCGGCAGGTGCGCACCAGAGTACAGGTATCTTATTCCATAGCTCGGATTCCACAATGGTCCCGTCAATACCGGCCAAGTGCCTGTTTAGTACATATGGTTTGCCGGTAACAGGGCATCGCAGGAGACTTTCAACACCGCCTTCACCCTTGAGCCTTTCTATGGTATCTCGCCGATTCCGCACCTCTGCCATTCGGGCAAATGTCTGCCGGAGGTCCAGTCCTGCCGTTTCTAAGGCAGGCGGCGTGAGCTTCTCTACGCAGGCTTCCAGATAGGGCCTTATGGCCTCGCGCCAGGAGTTGCTCAACGGGAGCTTGGAATCGTGGTCATCCCTGTACGACACAACGAGAGTGACAGTAATGAGCCGGATATTGAAGTAGCACTGATCTTCTGGGGACTGGGGCCGCAAAAGAACAAACGCGTCGAATCGTAGGGCAACAACTGCAGCAAGCGTTATGAGCCCCACAAACACAATTACTACCCGAAGCCATTTTCTGCTCACAAGTTGCCTCCCGTGGGCGCGCAAGACCAGCCGGTCTGTCGGTGTGCGGTATACTGGGCCCTGACCCTCGCAGGCCGTCTACGGCCCTGCTGTGGGCTTGGTTCGCCGGGCAGGGTGAATTGACGCTTGATGTTACCCAGACCCATCAGTCAACCTCCTGGTCAGCAGGATGCGCTTTATGGCACTCTTCTACTTCTCGGCGACGTAAAAGATGCGATCCGAGTGGGCCGTCGGTGGCTTGAAAGTATAGCCGTTGTAGGCGGTTATTGTGCTGAAGCCGGCCCTGGCCAGCATCTGCTTGACTTCTGATTTGCTGTAAGCTCGCTCGTAGTGGACTTCTTCAAATTCGTGTGGCCCCCCGGGGCCTTCCCAGCGAAACCCCATATCAATGCGACAGATCCCGCGCTCCGGATACCAGTACGACCGCCATGAGTATTTCAGTGGATCGCTGCCCCGCAAATTATCCTGGGTAAAGAGGCCCGCGCGCAGGGCCAGTTCAGTATTCAGGTCGAAAATAAACATGCCTTCGTCAGTCAGGCTGCGCCGGGCGCCGGCAAAGCAGCTTTGCAGCCCTGTCGGGTCAAGGATGTAGTTAAGGCTATCGTAGAGTGAAACAATGAGGTCGAGGCTTTGCGGTGCCAGGGCCAGTTGACAGGCATCCATTGTGGCCGCCGGCAGAGGGGGATTCTGCGTTCGGCAGTAGCGGACCATCGGCTCAGACAGATCCACTCCGAATGCTTGATAGCCTCGCCGGATAAGCTCCGAGCCGACCTTACCCGTCCCGCAGGCCAGGTCGAGCACCCGGCGGGGCTGGCGGTTGTGGCGCTGGAGCAGCGCTTCGACGTAGTCCACCCAGCTTTCATAGGGCACCGAGCTCATCAGCCGGTCGTAGTAGGGAGCGACCTCGGCGAACTCGCCGCAACCGGGTTGAGTGAATTTCTCAGGCAGCGTCGGCTTGTCACCAACCCATCTGCTCCACATCTGGCTCAGCTTCATCTTCGCAGTACCGTGATTGGCGCACCTGCCGATGAGTTGTACTTAAGGGATGACGGATCAGGGGCAGCTTGCAGAATAGTCGGTAATGCTTCAGGTCCCGTTGATGTACTTTATTGCTACGATAGTTCTGGGCAAATCTTCCCTGACCTTGTCGCCGTAGTCACCCGGCGCCCAGCCCACGCGCACTGCCGCCATATAGCGGTTAGCCCGTTGGGGATCTGCCTGGGTTATGTGCAGGCGCAGTGGCACAATATGAGCTTCGCCCGGTCCAATTTCAGCCACCTGTTGCTGTCTTTGCGAAACTGGGGCGATGTGCTCGGTATCTTCCAGTTTAATGGTGATATCCCGGGCTAGAGCCGGGCTAACGTTCTCAATTGTCACCCGGGCAGTGCAGGTGGCGCCGATGGGAGCACTGTCGGGCACAGACAATTGTACGCGGAGGGGATAGACCTCCCACGACTGGCGGATATCGCTGAAGGCAGCCGCTCCCGCCAGCGCCCATTCGCTGCCTGGATAGGGGCCAAGCCGTCCCTGCACGGCCGCCCGCGAAATATCATGCCAGAAAGCGCCGCCTGTGCGTTCGCCCTCGATCATCTCGCGATGAGCGCGCACCATTCGCTGATACATAACGTCCGGAGCCGCTGGCTGGCGTGATCCTCTGGTTGCACTGGCGGCTGGCTTGTGCCAGTAGTCATCCACCTGGTCGCCGGCGGCCAGATTTACCTGACCAGGTTTGATGTGCCTGTGCCACGATTTGATGATGTAGTTGAAGTGCTCGAAGCTCTGCGTCTGATATAGCATAGGCGCAATCAGGGCCACGCCGGCGTCGTTGAACATAAGGGCATCCTGGCCGTGCTGCGCGCCGTGCATCCAGCCCAGTTGGAAGACCCAGATCGGCTTGCGTATGCCGCTTTTGCGAATCATCTGCTCAACGTTGCTGGCATTCAGGTGGGCTCGCCACCAGTTCCACTGCTCGTAGAAGTCTACATCGGAGTTCCATTCGTTTTTTACCTTGTGGGCTACAAACTTCCAGCGCTGCTCGCGGCTGTAGTCTGCCCAGTTCTCGGGCAGGTCCACGGGCATCTGCGAGGTGAACTCCTCAGCCATCTCATAGCCGCCGCGCTCGTTGCGCAGGTAGTCCAGCCCTACGAAGTCGACCTCACGAGTTCTTTGCATCTGCTCGAAGAAGTCGGCCAGATGCGTGATTCGCTTCGGATCCAACAGCGAGATGAAAGAGACACTGGAAGTCTGGCCGGTGCTAAGGGAGATATCTTGGCCCCACTGGTAGACAGGAAGCCCGCGGTTGTCTGTGCGTTTTCGTGGATAGGTGGCGTATGCGACAGCCCACGTGCCGAAACGAAGGCCGCGCCGATGAGCGGCCGCCGCCAGGCGGGGAATGGCCTCCAGGTTTTTCTTGGCGAAAGGAGCCTCATCAGTGCAGCCGAGGCGGGTCACCGCTCCCCGGAACCACAGAGCATCAGCGCCCAAAAACTCGCACCAATCCAGGATCACCTGCCAGTCGCCGGTGGTACCATCAGGACGTCTGATTGCTTGGCCTTCAGGGAAATCCGCCTCCCAGGTGGCCACGCACAGCCCTGGCGAGATGTCCGGTGGGGGCTGGCGGGTGATCTGAAAGGGCATCCGGGCAATACAATAGCTGGTGCCGTGTTCGTAGCTGGGTTTTTCCTCATCGGGGGGCAGGTCTAATTGCCAGGGCCAGTTATTGGGATTGAGTATCTCGATCTTGGCTTCTGCTACATATCTGCCGGGCTGAGCTGCCCACGGTATTGGCCAGTGGCAGACATAGGATTGCTGAGCGGCGTTCCACGGCGGAGTAAGTCGGCGCACACCCGCGACGGTCATTACTATCTGTTCGTCCTGTCGCACTACAATCTGGGGCGGCTCTTTCAGTCTGACTGTCTCTCCGTAGGGGTTGGTTATCTGGACCTGAAAGCGCACCAGATTATGCCGGCGGTAGACAGTAGCGTCAGTCTGCACCTGGAGGGGGAACATTGCGACTATCTGGCGACCCTGGGCGGCCTCGAATCGCTGCTGCCACCAGCCAACCAGCGGCCGCCAAAGTACAATAAGCGCGATTAGCGCCGAGATTACCACGAGCAGGCAACTAAAGCAGGTGGACTGCTGTTGCCTTTGCTGGCGTCGCCGGCGATCTGCCGGCGATTCGCGGTCTAATAGGTACAGGGGCTGCTGCTCCATGACCTCGCCACCATTGCCTCACATTTCAAGTATGGCTGCGGTCTGGGCTAATGCCTCAGAGGTTGCTTGGATTACTTGATCCACTTGCTGGGCGCTGATGATTGCAGGTGGTTCGAACCTTAGCACCCGGGGATCATTTAGGGCAAAGGCGGCCAATATCTGGCGCTGGGCCAGAGCGGTTATGGTCAAACCACCCAGGTCGCTGTCGGTAAACTCTATGCCCACCAGCAGGCCCTTGCCCCGCACAGCGCTGATCATCTCCGGATAGTCGGCGGCGGCCTCACCAAGCCCTGCCAGAAGCTGCCCGCCGCGCTGGGCACACTTGCTGGCCAGATTCTCGTCAATGAGCACCTCCAGCGCCGCCAGGGCGGCGGCGCAGGCCAGCGGGTTTCCCCCGAAAGTGGAACTGTGAATTATGGGGTTGTCTTCAAAGATGGTCCAAACCTGGGGGGTGGCAATAGCTGCGCCAATCGGCATCACCCCGCCGCCGAGAGCCTTGCCCAGTGTCATGATATCAGGACTGACCTCTTCCCAGTCGCAGGCGAACATCCGCCCGGTACGCCCGAGGCCGGTCTGGATCTCGTCGAAGATGAGCAGCGCACCAGTGTTATTACAGATCTCGCGAGCCTCGGTCAGATAGCCTTCGGGGGGGATGATGATTCCGGCTTCGCACTGGATCGGTTCCAGGATAACGGCTGCTGTCTGGTCGTCAACGGCTTCGGCCAGCGCTTCGGCGTCACCGAACGGGACATGAGTGAAGCCCTCGAGCAGTGGCTCGAAGGGCTGCTTGTAAACATCGCGCCCCGAGGCGCTCAGCGCGCCGAAGGTCTTGCCGTGGAAAGCGCCCTCAGCAGCCACAAACTTGGGTCGCTCGGTGCAGCCGCGGGCGAACTTCAGCGCCGCTTCGACTGCCTCGGCTCCGGAGTTGCACACAAAGCAGTATTGCAGATCGCCCGGGGTGATTTCGGCCAGTCGCTCGGCCAGTTTGCCGTAGATCGGGTTGAGCAGTATATGGCTGCCCAGCGGCTGCTGTGCTGCCTGTTTCTGGACTGCCTCAACGATCCGCGGGTGGCAGTGGCCCATCGTGAAGACACCGGGCCCGCCCAGGCAGTCGAGGTAGCGGTTACCGGCTGAGTCTACAACATAGCAGCCTTCGGCGGCGACCTCGACATCTTCCAGACCCATAAACTTGGTGAGAGTGGCTAAGCCGGGATTGATGAATTTCTCATATCGGGCAAAGGTAGCTCCAGCCAAATCCTCGTCGGGTGCACTGCTCCAGTTGCCGCTCATGGTTTGGTTGCTCCTGACTTTGCATTAGTGGGGAGAAGCCGGATAGCGCTGGGCGTGCCGACATCCAGCCTGATAGTTGAGTCTTGGTCTATTGACTGAGCAGGCCGCTCCCGGGTCGTGCAACCTTTCGGGAGCGGCCTGGATATGGTGTTCAGTGGGCGGCGGCGGCTCGGCCAATAATATAGCTCAGCCTAAGCAGAGATGGTCGGGGCGGCCGGACTTGAACCGGCGACCTTTTGACCCCCAGTCAAACGCGCTAACCAAACTGCGCCACGCCCCGACCAGTTTGCTACACGCCAGCAATTCTCTGTCAGCTACCCCCTGCTTATGCCTAACCGACGCCCCACGGCGGCGCCGGCGTTACAGGCGGTGAGACATCTTCAGCCGGCACCGAGGGCGGTTGTGCTGAGGCAACTTCATCCTTGAGTGCCTTGCCCGCCTTGAAGGCAGGCGCCCACTTCCCGGCGATGTCAACCTCTTCGCCTGTCTGCGGGTTGCGACCTTTGCGCGACTCACGCCACCGGGCTTCGAATGCGCCAAACCCGGTGATCTGGACCTTGTCCCCCCGCTGCAAAGCCTTGCTGATAGTCTCCAGGAGCGCCTCGAGCGCTTCCTTAGCGGCGACCTTCGTCAGGTCCGCTTTCTGGGCGATTACGTCCACCAGTTCTGCCTTGTTGACTATGCGTGCCATTGACCCGCCTCCCTCTAGATTTTGGATGGCTTCCGGGCACTGATACATTCGTCCGAACCGAGCCAATTCCTCCCTGTGACAGTGAATCACTCGGACCGGTTACTGGCAGTCTGCCACGGCTCGACTTCTGCCTTGTGGGGCCGGCTCATTAGATATCCGACTTCGGCGGTGGGACTGGCGCCTTCAAACAAAATCCGGTAGACGGTGTTGGTCACCGGCATCTCCGTTCCCAGCTTGGCGGATAGCTCTCTGGCGGCAAGGGTTGTATAGATACCCTCGGCGACAGCGGGAGTGCTATCCTGGACGGCACTGAGCGACTCGCCGTTGGCGAGGCGCCTTCCCACCTGCCAGTTGCGGCTGAGCTGACTGTTGCAAGTAGTGACCAGATCACCGATGCCGGCAATGCCCCAAAAGGTGGCCGGTTCAGCACCTAATTGCACACCGAGGCGGCCAATCTCGGTCAGGCCCCGCGTGATAAGCGCGGCCTTGGCATTACTACCAAACCCCAGCCCGTCGCTTATGCCACTGGCTATGGCGATAATATTCTTCAGCGCTCCGCACAGTTCCACTCCTATTATATCATAATTGCGGTAAATCCGAAAGCGGTCGGAGCTGAAAAGCCTCTGAATATACTCAGCGGCATCCTGGTTCTCAGAAGCGGTCACGGACACTGCCGGCATCCCCCGGGCGATCTCTCCGGATAGATTAGGCCCGGACAGGACGACAATAGGGTGGGCAGGGGAGGCGCTGAGTTCCTCGGCAAGAATCTGGCTCATGCGCATCGCGGTGCCCCGTTCCAGCCCCTTGACCACGCTCAATATGAGGCTTTCAGCCGGGATATGTTCAGCGGCGCGCGCCACCACGTCGCGAAAGCCGTGGGAGGGGACCGCGATTATAACCGTCTGCGCGTCGGCCAGTGCCCCGGGCAAATCTGATGTCACGGTAACGGCCTCGGGCAGCACCACCCCGGGCAGATACTTGCGGTTTTCGCGCTGTTGCTGGACCTGCGCAGCGAACTCGGGCCTCCGTGCCCACAGCGTCACGGAATGCCCGCGGTTGCCCAACAGCCACGATAGCGTTGTCCCCCATGCGCCGGCGCCGATGATTGTTGTCCTTGAGTTATTTTTGTTCGTCATTTGTCTTTTGGCCGATCTTGCGTTCTGTGCCGGTCATCAGGCGTCCAATGTTGGGTCGGTGCCGCTCAATGACCAGGATAGCAAGGATGACTCCCAATACTAAATAATAACGAGAATCAGTGTACAATGCAAAGAACAGGGGCCCGCCTGCCGCCGCCAGGATCGAGCCCAGCGAGATATACCGGCTAACAGCTACTACAACTATCCACACTGCCAGGACCAACCCTCCCACCCGCCAGTCTATGGCCAGCAGCGCGCCCAGGCTGGTGGAAACCCCTCGCCCGCCGGCCAGCTTTAGATATGGTGAGAAGCAATGGCCCATTACGACCGCCAGCGCCACAAGGCTTATCCACAACTCCATTGGGCCAATTGTCGCTATACTGGTCAGCAGCGGTCGCAACCACAACACCGGCAGCAGCCCTTTGGCAACATCAGCCAGCCAGACAGCTAGGCCCACCTTCACGCCCAGGGTTCTGAGCACGTTGCTGGCCCCGATATTTCCACTGCCGTATTGACGGATGTCCACTCCCCGGCTCTGGCTGACCAGCACTCCAATGGGAATGCCGCCGACGAGGTAGGCCAGCGCCACTAATGCGATTGGGAGTGCAATTTCAAGCATCTGAGGTCAACTCTCTTGCTGTTGCGGACTGCTGCGCACAAACAGCTTGATGGGAGTGCCTACAAAGCCAAAGGCTTCGCGCAGTTGGTTGACCAGGTAGCGCTTATAGGAAAAATGCATCAGTTCAGGGTCATTAACCCGCACCACAAAGGTCGGCGGCCGGGTGGTGACCTGCTCGATACCGCGTATGCGCAGGCGATTCTTGCGGGAAGAAGGCTGGTGAGCTGCCAGTGCCTCGTGCAGGACCTGATTGAGCCTGGCTGGATCAACCTGGCGGGCGTACTGCTGGGCGGCTTGCTTGGCAGCGGGGAGAATCTCAACAAGCCCCTCGCCGGTTATTGCTGAGGTGAAAAGCAGTTCGGCAAAGTCAGCAAACCGCAGCTTGCTGCCGACGATGTAAGAGAAATCCGTCCGCAGCGTCTCCTCGATTTGCGCCATATCCTTGCCATCATCGTTTTGGCTGCGCGCAAAGTCCTGCACCAGATCCCACTTGTGAGCCAACAGCACCAACCCGCGGCCTGCCTCCATCACTTCGCCGATGATATGGGCATCCTGGCTGGTGACGCCCTCCAGGGCGTCAATGACCACTATCCCCACATCGGCGCGCTGCAGAGCGCGCAGGGTCCGCAGGCTGCTGTAATACTCCAGGCCCTGACTGCGCTTGCCGCGGCGCCGCAGTCCGGCGGTGTCAACCAGACGATAGGGTTCGTCCGCGAATTCTAGCGCGATATCTACCGCGTCGCGGGTGGTACCCGGCTCCTCGCTGACTATAACCCGCTCTTCGCCCAACAGAGCGTTGATGATAGCCGATTTGCCCACGTTGGGTCGCCCTACCAGGGCTACAGCGACCTCCCCGGCCACTGGCTCCGGTTCCGCTTCGGGTGCAGGGAGGTCATCGAGAATGGCCTCAATCACCTCGCCCAGCCCGTAGCCGTACAGCGCCGATAGCGGCAGGGGCATACCAAACCCCAGCTCAATGAATTCGCTTGCCTCCAGCTTGGGGCTTTCCATCTTATTGGCGATCAGGATGACGGGCTTGCCCGAGCGGCGCACCACATCGGCTACTTCCCAATCCAGCGAGATAAGTCCTTCGCGGGCATCCACCATAAACAGCAGCAAGTCGGCTTCCTGCAGGGCGATAGCGGCTTGCTCCTTTACTTTGGTCATAAATTGGTCACTCTCGGCTCCGGCCAGACCGCCGGTGTCCACCAGCACAATTTCGCTTCCGTCCAGGTCAATCTCCGCGTACAACCGATCCCGGGTCACACCGGGGATCGCATCCACCACGGCCAGTCTTTGTCCGACCAGGCGGTTAAACAGGGTTGACTTCCCCACATTGGTGCGCCCGACTATCGCCACAAACGGAGCAGCCACCTGCTACTCCCCCTCATCGAGGCGCGGATGATTGGCCAGCCACTGTTCGACTGCTTCTTGATCGGCCCACTTGCCAAGCTGTGGCACCAGCTTGCGCACTACCTCCGGCTGGCGGGCGATGGCGTGGGCCTGGTCAAGCGCCAGCAGCACTGTGCTCACTGGTAGCTTGCCCTCCTGGATCATCGCAACTACCGCGTCGCCGGCCTGCTCTATCTCGGGATGAAAGACCAGCGTCTGGCCCAACTCCCAGAGGGCTTCCTGATATTTTCCCGCCTGGCTGAGCAGGTCAGCCCTCATCAATTTAGCCTGCGGATTCGCCGGATTGTCAACCAGCACTCTCCCCAGCTCGTCGATGGCTTGATCGCGGTCTCCGGTCGCCGCCAGGGCTGTTGCCCTAAAGATGCGCAGGTTGGAGTTCTGGAAAGCCTGTGCGGGAAGCTGGTTGAGTTGAGTCAGGGCGTCGGCCTTCCTCTCCTGCAGCCACAGAGCGTAGGCTAGAGCTGCGCGCAGGGCCGAATTATCCTGGTCAGCCACCACCTGCGCCGCGAAGTGAGCCTCCGCCTCGATCAGACGCCCCGCCTGTTTCCACAGCCCCACCTTGGCCATCTCATAGTCACTGCTACGAGGCTGGCTGCTCAGCAGCTTGGCCAGGGCTTGCTTGCGAGCCTGGTTCAGCGGCAGGGAGCTTCCTTGCATCTCGACAATCAGCTCCAGCGCTTTGCTGTCCTGCACGATACGGGCTAGATAGTCATTCGCCAGGGCTAAGGCGTCGTCAGGGTGCTCCGGGAGTAGCAACAAAGCAGCTTCTGCCAGGGCATTACCATACTTGGGCAAGCGGGCCGCTCGCTTGTAGCAGTGGGCAGCCTGCTGGAGCTGATTGCTGCTGGCTAACACGCGGGCAACTTCCAGAGCCAGAGGCGCCGAATCAGGATAAGCATCTGACAGTGCCGTCAATTCGGCCGCCGAGTGCTCGGAACCGCCAATCTGCTCATAGATGTGACCCAGATAGTGAACAATCAGGTGAATAATGCGCTGATCGGGCGTGGCAGCGCCCAATGTGTCGGCCAGTACACTGGTCAGAAAATCTCGCGCCAGCGGCAGGCGATTGATTGACTCTGTGCATTGAATCAGAGCTTCATATGCAGGGATTGCCGTCGGTTGGGCAGCTATCGCCTTGCGCAGGTAGGGGAGGGCCTGCTTGAAGTTACCTTGCTGCTGTAGCACCCGGCCCATCAAGTAGTTGCCCTGCCCATGGCCTGACTGCTCTTGGAGAATCTCGTCGGCAATTGCCCCTGCCTGCTCCAGATTGCCGACTTGTAGGTAATACTCGGCCAGCAGTGCCTTGGCCCCCAGACTTTCGGGGTTTTCAGCGACCAGCGCCTCGAGGCGGCTTTTGGTCATCTGCTGCGGGCTATGCTCTCGGGAAAGTCCCGCCGAATCCAACTCAGCCTCGGGAACGTTTTGGCGGTAAAGATATGCTTGATAGCCCTGGTTGCCGGTCTGCTCGGCAAGCTGCATCAGTTCAAGGTGAGCGATCTCGGCCAGTTCTTCATCATCGCTGCGGCTGGCTATCTGGCTGAATTGATACATTGCTGGCCCGGGCTGTCTGGCGCTGGCAAGCTGATCCGCCAGCATCATTCGCGCCTCCCAGTCGGCGGGCTTTATGGCGACCAGGCGGCGCAGCCACGGCAGAGTCTGTTCGCTGCGGCCCAACTCTCGGCTCACCTGGATAGCAGCCTGGAGCGCCGGCACATAGTCCCGCTGGGCGGCCAGTGCCTGCTGGTAAGCCTCCAGCGCCTGCTTGAGCTGGCGCCGTCCGACATACAAGTCACCGAGCATCGTGGCCAGCTCCGGTTGCTCCGGGCTGGCCTCCAGGCCGGCTTGCAGCACCTCGAAAGCTTTGTCACCCTGGCCGGTTCTCAGGTAACATCGTGCCAGAGTTGCGATAAGCGACGGATTCCCTGGTTGGGCTTCGTGGAGAAGTTTCAGGTGGGGCAGCGCTTGCTCCCAGCGGCCTTCTGATAGGTATTCTTCGACGAGCTGCGCGCGGGCGACCAGCGCCTGCTGCGGGGGCAGATGCGCCAGCAGCGCCTCCTGAGCTTGCTGCTTCTCCCAGTCAAGCCCCAGTCCCTCATAAATCTCGATCTGAGCTTGTAGGAGATGCTCGTTGTCGGGATGTTTGGCAACCAGCTCCTCGGCCAGGGACTGGGCGGACAGAAGCTGGCCCGACTCGACATAGAGATTGAGTAGCTCCAGCTTGATCTGCTCAGAGTCAGGTTTCAGCTCCTGAGCCTGGAGCAGGTGCTGCGCGGCCTGGGTGAACTGCCCGGTCAGGGTCAACGCTCTGCCCAGATAGAGGTGAGCCAGTGGATTTTTCGGGGCAAGAGTGGTTGCTTTCTGCAAGGCGCTGGTGGCCTTGTCGGGTTGGCCCATCTCCAGATAAGTGCGGCCCAGTTGAATGGCTACTTCACTGTCGTCGGGGGTCATCTGCAGCAGATCATTGAACACCGCGGCGGCGTGTGACCACTTTTCTTGGGCGGCGTAGGCCAGGCCCAAACCGCGCCGCGAATCAAGATCACCGGGGTCGAGCTTCAGTGCCTCGTGGTAATAGCTGACCGCTTGCTGGGGCTTGCCGGCTTGGTAGCAGATGAATCCTAAATTGTAGTAGGCCGATTGCAACCGGGGCTGGAGCTGTATGGCCTTCTTGATGCTGGCAATGGCCACATCATAGTTCCCTTGCTCGGCTTGCTTTATCCCGACCTCCAGCCAGTCCTGGGCCTGCTGACCTGGCTCTTCCGGCAACAGATCGAAACACCAGCCGGCCGCCGCCGTGACAAGCAATGCAACAACGACCGCGATATACCTGCCAGTCCGACAAATCATCGGCTTGACCAATCACTCCGCTTGCGAATAGGCTTCATCGGGATCAAATACCTTTTCGGCAACTACTTCCCACCTGCCCTCGCGCAGCTCGCGAAAGAAGCAACTGCGATAGCCCAGGTGGCAGGCTGCTACGCGCTGCTCGACCCCAATCAGCAGCGCATCCCCATCGCAGTCAAGTCGGATCCATTTGACCTGCTGGATGTGTCTGGAGCTTTCGCCCTTGCGCCATAGCTGCTGGCGCGAGCGACTCCAGAAAGTAGTCTGGCCCGTTTCCACGGTCTCCTGCAGCGCTTGCTGGTTCATATAACCGGCCATCAGCACTTCGTTGGTCTGGTGATCGCAGATTACTGCGGGTATTAGACCGCTATCATCGAATTTCAGTTCATCCATATACATTGCCAAACCTCACGGTGTTCCCAATCGCATGAACTGCCGTTGCTTACACGGCCTATTGTGCTGCCGCGATCGCGTCCGGCAGTGCCAAATCACCGGTGTACAGCGCCCGGCCGACGATACAGCCCAGCAGGCCCAGCGGCTCCAGCTCGCGCAGTGCTCTGACATCCTCAACACTGCGTACTCCCCCCGAGGCGACTGTCGGGATATCAACTGCCGCGCAGAACTGACGCATCGCCGCCAGGTTCGGGCCGGTGAGCATCCCGTCGGTGGCGATATCCGTGCAGATAAGCCGCTCAACGCCGAGCAGTTCCATTTGTTGGGCTATCTGGGTCGCCTCAATATCACTGTCTTGGGTCCAGCCCTCCACTGCTACTTTACCGTCGCGGGCGTCAATGCCAACTATGACCTGGTCGCCGAATTGGGCTACCGCTGCTTCCAGCTCTGACCGATTGCGCAGGGCAGCCGTACCCATAATCGCCCAGCGCACGCCGATGTCGAGTACGCGCTGGACATCAGCGACGGTTCGCAGCCCCCCCCCGAGTTCGACCGGAATGTCAATAGCCTCGACGATCTTCGCCACCGCGTCCAGATTCGCCAACTTTCCGCTGACTGCGCCGTCCAGGTCCACTACGTGCAGGATCTGCGCCCCTTCGTCGGCCCAGCGCCGCGCCATAGCGACCGGATCGTCGCTGTAGACGGTCTTCTTTTTCATATCCCCTCGAGCCAGTCGTACCACCTGGCCTGCGGACAGATCAATGGCGGGAATTACCAGCATGATAGCTGGTCGGCCTCCACTGGTTAGTTACTGACCCACGGCTTGACATACTAATAAAGCCTTTGGCGTGCTCGTCGAGGTTGTCCAGTAAGCCGCCGCCGAGCAATGGCACGCGCACCTCCAGGAGGCTGAGTCTACAGCTCCCCCTTCGTCGAAGGCACATCCTCGCTGCGGGGGTCAAGCTGGGTAGCCTGGTCCAGGGCGCGCGCAAACGACTTGAAGGCCGACTCGATGATGTGGTGAGTATTGACGCCGGCTTGCTGGGTCAGATGCAGACTGATGCCGGCGTTGGCAGTCAGGGCGGCAAAAAATTCGCGAACCAGCTCGCCGTCAAACTCGCCAACGCTGGCCGCCGGCAGATTAAGCTGGTAGCTGAGATGGGCGCGGCCTGCAAAGTCCAGGGCGGCTGTCACCAGCGCCTCGTCCATCGGACAGGCGGCCAGTCCAAAGCGAACCATCCCCCGCTTATCCCCGACTGCTTCCTTCAGGGCCTGACCCAGCACGATGCCCACATCCTCGACAGTGTGGTGAGCATCAACCTCCAGGTCGCCGTCGGCCTTTATTGCCAGATCAAAATAGCCGTGCCGGGCGATGTGGCTCAGCATGTGGTCAACGAAGCCCACACCAGTAGCAATTTCGCACTTGCCGGAGCCATCAATGTTTAGCTCTACGGTTATGGTTGTTTCGGCAGTTTGCCGAGAGATCTCAGCGCTTCGGTCGCTCATATAATCCCACCCGACCATTCATTGACTATTTGGGCCTGCTATCCTTGCAGATTATACGCTACCAGCAGGCCTCGTGACAAGTAGCAGGCTGTCTGGCAGCCTGAGGAACTTGGGGGCTGCGGCAGCGGTCCGACTGCTTCGAGGCTCGTGCTCAGCCTGCGAATCTTGACAACGGCGCTTCCCATGGGGTAAAATCTGCTTAATAGATTGTGCAACAGTGTTAAGCAAATCGGGGCAAACTTGTGCTGTCGCCGCCGGGCGAGGGCGGAGGTAGGGCTGCTATGATGTCATCCACATCAGATAATGAATATGGACGGGGTGGGGCTGTAGACCGGGAGGCTGAGGCGGACAGCAGGCCGGATGATACAGAACTGGAAGAGACCACGTGCTTTGCTGCCGCCGACTCGGACTGGTCGGCCAAGGTGCTGCGGGAGGCCACCAATCTGCTGATGGCTGGGAAAAGCCGGGAAGTGGCCCGCTTGTGTCACCAGGTGATTGAGCACGATCCGCAGAACCTCGCCGGCTACGAACTGCTGGGGATGGCTGAAGAGGAGAATGGCAATCTGCACCTGGCGCTCCAGGCCTACGAGCAAGTTGTAGCGCTCGACCCCGAACGCAAAGCCGACAAAGAAAAGGTCCTGGCGCTGCGGGAGCGTCTGGCTGAAGAGCCGGCGGAGCCGGAGGACGAGCAGGACCGGCGCCTGAAGCTATTGAATCGCTGGGCGACTGTCGCACTGGTCGCCTCTTTGCTGCTGTTGATGGGAGTCGCCATTGCTGTCTTTGCGCTCAGGGCGCATAATACGCGTCTGGCCCAGGCAAGCCATGACCAAGCTTTTGACGTATGTGTCGCCCGGGGAAAGCAGTTAATGGCAGCGGAGCGCTACGATGAGGCCATGGCGGCCTTCCGCGAGGCGGACCAGACTAAGTCCGGGGATGCTGGCGTAAGGAAGCTGTGGGACGAGGCCTACCGTGAGTACTGTGCAGCGGTGATCCGAGATTACCGCAGTCTGGGCGGAAAGCTCTCACTGGAGCCCAGGCAGAATCCCTTCGCACCGGTTCCGGTGGGGCCCCAGGAGGGCGGTACGTCTGATTCATCAGCGACTGGGTACAGACCGGGCCGGTCCGTGCCTCTGCCTCCCGATACCCGTGTGGCCAACTTACCGCCAGCGCTGTTTTACGGCCCGGAGGGCCCTCCGGAGTTTCTCGAGTACGACGTTCCCGAGTTTGTGCCAAGCGGCACTGGCCCTCCGACAGATTCAAGTCCTTCTGGACAGTCTTCCCTACCGGCGCAGCCATACGACCAGCAACCGACCGGCCAAATAAGCATATCGGTGGGGCAGTCACCAGGGAGCAGTGCTGCGCGCCAGTCGGCTGAGGCTTTGCGCCGCGAAGCTGATGGCCTGCGGCGCGAGGGCAGCTACCAGGAAGCCATTACCAGGTATCAGACAGCGGAGCAGCGCTATAATCAGGAGATTGAACAGGATCCCTCCGCGAAAGCAGTCGGGGAGACAGCAATCAAGTCAATCAGGCAGTCCATCAAAGTATGCGAAGAGAAAATAGGCAGATAGCAGCCATAAAAGGACGTTTGTGGCTGGCGATAATCGGGGTGGTGGTGTTGTGGGCCTGCGTGGGGTCTGCCGGGGGAGCTGAAGAACCCGGCTCCACTGTGGTGGCTGAGTCGCCTGCCGCAGCGCCGGGGGATGCTGCGACGGAAGTTGACATTCTGGCGCCGGCTCGCGCTGCGCTGGCTGATGGCCAACCTGAGAAGGCTCTAAGACTGGCGGAGGGCGCTGCCCAGGCTGGGGCCGACCGGGTTGAAGTGCTGCTGCTGAAAGCCGAGATATTCGCGCAGATGCAGCAGGTGGATGACCAGCGCAATATGCTGCTGGCGGCCGTGGCTGCGGACAATTCGTTGTGTCTACCACGGCTGGTGCTGGCCAGCATTGAAGAGCGACGCGGGCTCTGGCAGCAGGCAGAACAATACTACGAGCAGGCTATTGCTGCTGACAGTTGCTGCGCGGCTGCTTACCTGCAGCTGGCGCGGCTGTATGCGCGCCATGGTCAGCCAATGCGAGCTTTGCGTAAGCTCCAGCAGGCTGTGGAAAGTAATCCGCAGGATATGACTCTGCTGCAAGCACTGGGCGCAGCTCTCAAGCAGCGCGGCATGTTACAACCTGCTGAGTTGGTCTACGGGCGTATTCTGGTCCAGGGCGATAAAGAGGCGCAGGCGCTGGCGCACCGCAGCTTGGGCGACATCTACAAGCAGGTCGGCCAATACAAGGAGGCTTTCGACTGCTATGTGCGGGCTGAGGAGCTGCTGGGCGACTCTGGGTCACTGGCTCGGGAGGGCTACGACAGGATTTTTGCCACCGCCGATGGTACTGTTATTCAGGCACTAAGCAATGGTTGGCAGCTCTTTGATGCTTTTATTGAAGGCGGCCCGGTGGCACGCGAAGATGCTTATCTGGTGCTGGACGATAGTGCCGGTCAGGTAGAGCAAATCAAGCAGTTTCTTCAGCAAGTCCAGCCACCGGAAGGCCGCCGGGAGGTTCACTCCCAGCGCGAGTTGTTCTACGCTGTCGCTTATGAGGCGCTGATAACTGCACAAATATACCTGGATACCGGAGAGGCCAGCTTGCTGGATGCGGCACAACAGCGCCGCACTCAGGTCAACCAGGAACGCCTGGCTATACCTGGTGCTGGTGCTGGAAGGCAATAGGTGAGAGTTGGGCATCTTAAGGAAGACTATTCGACCCCTATGGGGCATAACAGTATCCTATCTGCCGTACTGTTCCACTCTTAAAGTTTTTGCTGGCTTGTCCGCCGTAGCTACGCTTGTATAGCGCAGGCGGGAAAGGTGCGGAAAACCGGCTTTTTTCAAAAAGCGGGTTTTCCGCAAAATCCGTTTATGAATTTTGCGGGTTAGGGAGAGTCGGGTAGCTATGCTGATGCACGAATGGATCAAGTATCGCGACGAGCAGCTAGAAAAGGTCGAGAAGCGGCAGGAAGAGGGGGGGGGAGAGGCCGAGGCTGCCGAACGCGACGATCGCTCCGAAGTGCAGAGGGTTGCTGACGAGGTGGCACAGCGAGCTGACGAGGCGCAGGCCAGGCGCCTTCAGGCCCTTATCTCCCGCCAACAGCGGCTGCCTCTGGATGTTGGGCAGACTCGTCAGCAAGCCCAAACAATTGAGGGTGCCTCCGGCGCCAAGCAAACCCGCGAAGAGCTCATCGAACGCCTGCTTGATCCGACTCTGACGCTAAGGGAAACAGCCACTCTGATCGGCGTATGTCCAACGACTGTCCGGCGCTATACCAAGCGCGGCGTGCTCAAGTGCTTCCGAACACCGGGTAATCAGCGCCGCTTTCGGCTTTCCGACGTGCTTGATTTCATCGAACGCCAGGAAACCTGAGATATACAGGTCGCATCTGGAGACTAACTGCGATGCCTCAACAGGTACTAGTCCTCGGAGATGAAAACCTCATTGAATCCCTCCAGTCGGCTGGTATGCCGGGAGGAGCCGTTGGTTTCACCCGGGTTCGGTCGCTGGACAAGTTGATGTCCTCCCTCGACGAATCCTGGGATGCTTTGCTAATCGTGTGGGATAGGGTGCCGGATTCTCAGGAGGAATCTTTTCGGGCACTGGCCGAAGAGACTGATCTACCAATAGTGGTTCTGGCTGACCAGCCGGACGTTGACCTGGTTGTTGACATACTTGACTGGGGTGGCGATGAGTGCTTGCCAATGGAGCTTTCGCCCCGCGAGATAGTCACTCACCTGCGAGCGCAGATCCGCCGGACTACCAAATACAGTCGCCCCGTCGTGGGGTCGGGCGAATTGACTGTCGGCCCGTTACGGGTCGATCTGGCAAGGTATACGGTCACACTGGACGATGAGGCCGTAGAACTGACTCCGCGTGAGTTTGCTCTGCTGACCTATTTGGTGCGAAATGCCGGGCGGGCCATCCCGCGCGAAGAGATCATAGAGCAGGTATGGGCCGGAGAGCTTAGCGCCAGCAGCCGCAGCCTCGATGTACATGTCGGGCGACTGCGCGCCAAGCTCGAGGACGACCCTCAGCAACCAGCCCGGCTGACTACGGTCCCCGGCATTGGCTACCGGCTGGAAGAGCAGTGAAGTATTCCACCCAGCGATGTAGGATTCGTTCACTGGGCATCAGAGCTGCTACGGTACGCCCGCCTGAGGTTCTAATTTCGTGAAAATAGCTAGCCTGAGTTGGCTTTCAGTCCGCCCATCCGCTGCAGATGTCCACCAGATCACTCACCTGATGCGCATCTCAACGGATACCGGCGCTGTCGGCCTGGCAGAGGCGCTGGTCCCGTCTGTTGATCATCTGGCGGAAGCCGCTGGTCTATTCGAGCCGCTGCTCGCTGACAGGCCAGTGCGCACCCGAGGTCAACTTTGGGAGCAGATGGCGGGCACACTCCAGGCCCAGAAGTGGCCGCTGAGCGAATATGCCGGCGCCCTGAGTGCTGTGGACATGGCGTTGTGGGAGTTGGCGGCCCAGGCTTATGCAGTGCCGCTGTATCAGTTATTGGGAGGAGCTTACTTCTCGTCGGTAGATACTTACATGTTGGCCCCCCCGGTGATGGGCGACGCGCAGCAACTGCTGGGTTGGCTTGCCAATTGCGCCGAGCAGGCTGTCGGGGGTGTCGGTATCACTATTAAGCAGGTCAATCCTGAGAGCCTGCGGGCTGTTGAGCGAATTCGCGAAGAGATTGGTACCAATCGTCGGCTGATGTTGCAAGTAGTGGAAAGCTGCTCGGACCTCGAATCCGCCCAGCAGGCGGCCGAACAACTGGAGAGGCTGGAGCTGTTCTGGTGTGAGAACCTGCTGCCCAGCGCCCAGGGCAAAGCGTATGCGAAGTTGCGGGCCGGCACCGACCTGCCGCTTGCGGCTGGCCGTGACCTGTGCGGAATCAAGCAGTTCTACGAGCTTGTCCGAGCGCAGGCTGTGGATGTGGTGGTAGTAGATCCGCGGTGCTGCGGTATTACAGTCGCGCGCCGGGTAGCTGATCTGGCCCGACTGGAGGGTATGCGGGTGGCATTTGCTGGGGGGGTCTCACCGCTGACTACTCTGGCGGCAGCTCATCTGTCGGCGAGCTGTCCGGTGGCTATGCCGCTGGGCCTGCCTGCTGACTTCGTCGCAGGCCGGGGAGATCTGTTTGTCACCTCCGCCCAGTTCACTGACGGTTTCATCAGCCTGGGTGACGAGCCTGGCCTGGGCGGCGAGCTGAAGCTGGATCACTGGGAAGTGCAGGAGCCTGATGAGTGACTCGTTGAAGACGCTTGTGGAGGCTGTTAGGGCAGCCTCGCAGAAGCTGGATGGGATTATTGACCGGGTCTGCGGTGCCTGTGGAAATAGCTGCTGCCATCAGGGAACGATGATGGGCAGCCGTGATCTGCTGCGCCTGCACAAGGGAACACTGCTCGAGGAGGGCCGCGAGCAAATCCTGCGCGAGGGGCTCAAACGCCATGCGGCTGAGCTGCGCACTGACTTGACTGCTCTGGAACACGTCGCTGCGCAGTTGCCTACTAAGTATAAGTACAAAGAGGAGCGGGAGAAACTGGGTGCCCACCTGGAGGCGTGGCAGCAGTTTTGCGATTTTCTCGAGTCAGACTTTGAAATAGACCGGAAGACCTTCAGCTACCTGCAGCGTTTTTCCGGCATCCGCGCTAATGCCCTGCGGGTGATTCAGGCATTGCCCGGAGGAACACAGATGCTCATCGAAGTGGCCAGCCAGACCGGGGCCAGCTTTCGTCTCACCGGTCGGCGCATTGCCCCGCCGTGGTGTCTATTTCATGCCGACGGCTGCCTGGCGGGTCGCTGGAAGCCAGTCAAGTGTGCTAATTTCTTCTGCACCAGCGAGCCTAACGTCCTGGCGGAAATCGGCAAAGCGATGAGCTTTGAGGAGTTTGTGTTGGGCAATTTTCGCGTGGCTACCGAAGCGGAGTTGCTGCGGGCTGTCGAGGTCGAGCTGGAGCTGGGGCGTGAGTATATTGCTCCCAAGATCGTGGTAGGGGCGTCGGATGAGCTGATCGGGCAAATTCAAGAATCACTGGGGTCGGAACTGGCGTTTGTCGAGGTCAAGCGGGAGGATTCGCCGTTTATGCTGTCCAGCCGTGAAGCCTACACCTTGTTGGACAATGTCCCGGAGAAGATGGCTTATGTACGCATACATCGCAGCGTGAATGGCGGGGCATTATACGAACTGGCGGTCTCGCTGGATCACTTACGCATCGAGGGCAAGTCGTTGCCCTTCTACTTGTTTACTGACCAGCTCAATCCTCCAACCGCCCTGACCCATCCGCTGTGGGCCGACGGTGTAATGACTCAACCGCTCGGTGCTCTGGACCTGTATGCAATCAAATGATATCAACAGAGTCGGGGGCGAGGGTGCCCTCGCCTAGAGCCTGTTGCGGGGGGAATGCCGTGACGGGGCATTCTCATATTTCGCATGTTAGAGGAGGGAAGGGATTCTGGCCCTATTTGTTGGACCGGGAGGAAATGCCACGACTTGCAGATGGGGCAGTATGACAAGACAATGCTAGCGAATTGGGTTATAGCTATCATGGGACATTACGGAGCGGGGCGCTCGACTGTTGCACGATACCTGCACGAGGATCACGGGTATGAAGTCATCTCTCTGAGCGGCTTTCTCCGGGACAAGGTATAGCCGAGCCCCCCGATATGACTTCCGTTGCCGTCCAGCAGAGCAAAGACGAAGCCAACATCACCATAATCCTCATCGAACAGAAATAGCCACTCATCCCACCCGCCAGCAACTACGGGAGGACAATCCCGCTCTGGCCGCTCATCCTGACACTGCCGCCTACGAGATTGTCCTCCTTGACTACATTGTCGCTCTTCTCGACTGATAGCTTCGGGCCCGGCCTACCCCTCAGCGATGGCCGCCGCCCCTGCGCCCACCGTAGTCCCGGCCACCTCTCCCGCCCTGCTCACGCCCATTGCCCCAGCCGTACCCGCGGTCTCGGCCCCGGTCGCGATCCCGGTCCCAGTCGTGGTCTCGGCCCCGGTCGCGCTCGCAGCCCCGGTGGTCACACCTCTGGCCCCACCTGTGGTGACCCCATCTCTTACAGACAAATCGGCCGGGGTGATGCCGCGGCGGCGCGGGCTTGTAGCGCCGTTGGTGGTGCCGCGGGCCTGAGTCATCGTCATCCAGCGCTTTGTAGACCAGGTAGCCTACTACTGCGCCGGCCAGCACTTTACCCAGGTCCCCCCCGGCGTGGGCAGGCCTGGCGGTATAGACCGTACCGGCCAGCGCTATGGCTACGATCAGTCCTACACTTCTGAATCCCATAGTACCTGACATTTGACTCACCTCGCTTTTCTTAGTTATACAAGCCTATTACATTAGACGCCTATAGTGCGCTTATTGTTTGGTCCCACCACGCTCCCCACCCCCTTCCTATCCTGCTAACTTGCGCCCAGACACCACGAACGGCAGCCCTCCAGCCACCGTTTCCCGCTCCCGTCATGTTGCTTATGTATTGTCCGCCATAGCTTTAGCGACGGCGGATGCCCCGCCCCTGTCCTGCCCCTATCGCCGCCCCCCGCCTCAGTTAACCGCTATTTCTTGCCTTTGGCTTGCATCTTCTTGTTCACGGACTCACGCCCGAGGTACACCCTAGCGACGCTGCGGCCGTACTTGTCACGCGCTACCGTCTCAATGCCAACATCTTCCCCCGCTATGAGCTTTTTCAGCTTTTCCCGTGCTCCGGCAGCACCCCGCTGCCCCTTCTCTGGTGTATCCACGTTGGCCAAGCGCACAGAGTTCTTGCGGCTGTCCGTTTCGAACGTATCGCCATCGATGACTTTTGTGACCTTTTCCTTGCGTCTCATTTAGGAACACCTCCAATCTTATGTATTCACCGATTATCTGCTTCCCCAACAACAATCACCCACAAATCCGCCTATCCCCCATTGCCGCTGCCGCTCTCACAGCCTCACGGGCCAAGTTAGCCCGCCCAGTACGTCATTTGCTCTGCAATGGGAAGTAATTGTCTAGATCCCGCCGCAGTGTCTTCTCCTCCGCTGGGGATAGTATGCCCAACTCGCGCATATCCTCTACAAGGGCGCCATGTTGCCTAACGAAGGTGCCGAATTTCACGCCAACTCTCTCTGCATCTGTATCTCGCATATAGAGAATGACTTCTTTGCAGAGCTTGGCGTAAACAACTTGGACGGCATCAGCTGTTCCAATGCCGTAATGGAACTGACCTATGGCGAGCATTGTATCACGCACCTCGCAGTCGACCTCCAACTGTTCAACAGTGCCATCCTCTAGGTGCGCAACTCTCTGCGCCAAGTCGTCTGTCCCTCGCCTGAGTTCGTATAACACCTGCGGCACGATCTTGATCCCCGGCAGTTTTAGCAGTATATCCAATCTTCCAAGATGATGGAACGCAATCCAAATGCTCGAGTCCACTAGCCGGATGTAACCCATTTGCTCGCACGCGCATCCTTGTTCGCTTCATCAAGAGACTCGGTGAATTCTGCGGTCGTCATATCCACCATCTCTGCACATCGTCCGGCAGATAGTGAACCCCCAAAATACGCCTCGATGACCATTCTATGGAACAGAGAAGACACAGTGGCGAACGGCTCCCGCTCTGACCGAAACGCCCGCAACAAGGTGGGCCTAGTCGTCTCTCTTAGCCTCTCAGCATCATCAACCCCGATGAGTTCCATATTCTGCAGCCTGTATGTGGTAGTCTGAAAACTGAGGCCAAACTCCGCTCCCACTCGCATCACAGACTCGGGATCGCACGGGTCGAGTTGCCCTTGCGCCACGACCTGTCGAATGCCCTCGTCTGGAGCCATAAAGTGGGCGGCGAAGTTATTTGCAAACCGCTCCTCCTGTGAACTGTTCGCACCTCCTACCTGCGAGTAGAACAGCACATCTGGTGAAAATTCTTGTCGAGAGGTCTTCCATATATAATGGCCAAATTCGTGTGCAATGGTAAAGCGACGCCGACTTGCGTACCGAAGACCCGAGTTTACCAATATTGCTGCTGATTGAGTGCTGCGGTCAAACAGCAGCATGCCGCAGAAATCCTCATCATCATTCACCCGCCAGCCAAATATGGGCACCCCCATCCCGTCTTCGATGACGTCACATAAATCGCGGATTGGCTCGTGGCCAAGGCCCATCAATTTGCGTTGCTCAAGTGCTGCGCGAACCGATTCCTGCCAGGCATCACCACTGCGCAGCATCACCGTCTTCGCAGTTTCATATCCACCTACGTTGAACAAGTAGTGCAACTCAGCGAAATCAGCCAGCCTTTGACGTAGCCAGAGCTCTGCCTTCTTCACCCCTCTTGTCGTGCCTTCCCCTCCTCTGTGTGCCACCACGGCCAGTTGCTCAGGTTCTTCGTCCAGCAAGAAGTATGTCAGAGGCCGCATCAATTCATGCGCGATGTTCCAAAGCTCTCCGACTTTTACTGTTCGAGAGCCGTCTTCGACGTGAATAATGGCTTCCCTCCCCAGTCGCACAGCTCTTGCGAGCTCCTCCTGGGTGTATCCCAGTTCCTCACGTGCTCTCTTTACTTGACGACCAACGTCCATTGCGGGCACCCCATGTGAGATTTTCTCACATTCTTATTATAGCACAATAGCTACGCCGTGTCAAGGGACTCGCGGGTTGTTTGCTGCTGGCCTGTTGTTATCCTGTTTCTGGACCTGTTCTTATGCTATCTCTGGACCTGTTCTTATCCTGTCTCTATGCTGACGTTCCTGCACCCTCTCCCCTTACATTGAAGCGCAGAACCCCCGGGTCGTAGGGACGACCCCGGGGGTCTGCGCGCTACTAAACGTCTTTGCGGTGGGGGTGTGGGGGAAGCCACTTTCTTCATAACGGGGTTCCCCCGCAAAGCTGTTCCTCGCCCGTCTACTCTCAAAAGTCTTTGCGGCCTCGTCCGCCGTAGCTTTCGCGGAGGAGGAGGCGAAGGCGGATGCCGGTTCGGTTATTGTGCTGCTGTTGGGCTGCCGTTGTGCTGCTGTTCTACGTTCCCATCTCCCAACTGGACAGGTACTCTTCCTGCTGGGGGGTCAGGCTGTCTATGGATATGCCCATTGTTTTAAGCTTCAGGGCGGCAATTTGCTCATCAATGTGCTGGGGGACCGTATGAACAGCCACCGGCAGCGGCTCACCTAGCCCCGCCACATATTCAGCACAGAGCGCCTGATTGCTGAAGCTCATATCCATCACCGAGGCCGGGTGCCCTTCGGCGGCGGCCAGGTTGGCCAGCCGCCCCTGCCCAATTACGAATAGCTGGCGGCCATCCTCCAGGTGATATGCCTCCAGATTGGGCCGAATGGTGCGAACACTTGTGCTGATATCGCGCAGGTCGGTCAAGTCAATCTCCACGTCAAAGTGACCCGAGTTGGCCAGCACCGCGCCGTCTTTCATCACCGCAAAGTGCTCGCGGCGAATCACCGACTTGTCGCCAGTAACGGTGACAAAAATGTCGCCGATTTGCGCCGCTTCGCCGATGGGCATGACCTGGTATCCGTCCATAGCCGCGCGCAGCGCCCGCAGTGGCTCCACCTCGCAGATGATTACCTTGGCCCCCATCCCTGCCGCCCGCATCGCGACGCCCCGACCGCAGTCACCGTAGCCGCAGACTACCAAGTTCTTACCAGCGATCAATATGTTGGTCGCCCGCAGAATCCCGTCAATTGTGCTCTGGCCGGTGCCGTAGTAGTTATCAAACAGGTGCTTGGTGTTGGCATCATTGACGGCAATGAGCGGGTAGCGCAAAGCTCCGTCGGCAGCCATCGCCCGCAGCCGGATTACCCCGGTTGTCGTCTCTTCCATACCCGCCTTGATGCCTTCGATCTGTTCCTGGCGCTGGGAGTGCAGCGTCGAGATCAAATCCGCTCCGTCGTCAATAGTGATCGTCGGATTGATATCCAGAACTTGATTGATGTGCTGGTAGTAGGTGTCGCGGTCCTCGCTGTGCCGGGCATAGACTGCCACTTCGTAGTCGGCGACCATACTGGCCGCCACCTCGTCCTGGGTGCTCAGCGGGTTGCTGGCACACAGGGCGACCTCCGCGCCACCCGCTTGCAGCGTCCGCATCAGGTTGGCTGTCTCGGAGGTGACATGCAAGCAGCAGCCGATGCGCTCCCCGGTCAGCAGCTGGTCGGCCGCGAAGCGCTCGCGAATCAGCCTCAGCACCGGCATCTGCCGCCCCGCCCACTCGATGCGCGTCGCTCCTGCTTCTTTAAGCTTGATATCAGCTATGTCATAATCCATAAATGGCATTGCCTCCTATCACGGCAAATGCTGCCTGTCTATGGCCTCCTGCTTAGTCGGTTAGATAAGTGCGGAGATAATGGCCTACTGCCTCCTGCCACGGTCGCAGCGGAGCAAAGCCCAGCGCTGCCCACCGCGGGTATAGAGAGAAAGCTAGTACTCCCAATCCTCCTGTCGAAAGAACTCAACCAGAGACAGGCATTCTACCTCGTAGTGGTCGCACACATCTGGAATCTTGGGTCTGCTAGGGGTGCCAGGCCGTTCCGACGTCACAACAGCACAACTGTCACTAATCGCCAGGGCAATCACAAAAGGATCAGCCTCTGCAGTTTCTTTCTTGACGTCTATGAGCTCAGGAAACTTGGAGAGAATACCACTCACCAGGCCTCTCTGCTCTTCGGTCACCTCTGCGAACATGTCTTTGTTAGCTCTTGCCCATTCCAAGAGTGCGTCGCTTTTGCGCCGAAGTTCCTCAAAAACTTGACGCGGTGCAGTCAACCGGTCATTGGACTTAAGGCTCTCAAGGTCGGCCCACAGTGATGGAAAGACATCAACAGGGTACTGCATGCTCAAGTCAATCAGGGCAGACGTGTCTATGCAGCACCGGCCGGGGAAAGGTAGCTTCATTCGACTCAAGCTTTCTGGGCAATGAGTTGCTCAATCTCACCAAAATGCTTAGTTCGAACACCCAGATAGTCTGCAACGTCGCTGTAGGTGATTCTGTCTCTCCTGTGCGCCTCCAGGACAAGTGAAACAAAGCGAGCACCATTCTTGCCAATGCATTCTCTTGCCATATCGCGTCCACGCCCTCCAGCCCCTTCTTGTTGCCATTCCCTTGCTTCCCATTCTCTTCTCTTTCGCTCGTAGACGCTTTTTTCGACTAGACCGAGTATCAGCATTCTACGCAATATCACTTCTCTGCTCACTTTGAATGCCTTGGCAAGCTGGTATAGAGCGTCGTCGAAGTCGTGCGGAAAAGACGGTGAGCTTACTAGGTTGCCCGTCAATGAATGCTCTCGGAAATCTCGCTCAGTCACGAGGAATGCTCCCGCGAAATGATTGCAGAATATTTCTGTTTGTTCGTCTGCCTCCTCCATAGTGCATATCCCACCACTACCCAGAAGGATATGAGCATACTCGTGGAAGAGGGAGAAGATTCTCCCTGTCACTGAATGTCGAGAGTTCAACACGATAATGGGAGGTTGCGGTTCGGCGAGACAAAACGCTCTAATTCTTTCTCTCGATATTGCCGTTTGCGACACCAACACGCCAGACTCTTCCACTACGTCTCTCCAGCTATTGAGCGCATGACGTGCGTCCCTCCATGCAAGCTGGGTCTCGATGCCAACCCGTAGTCCCTCTCGAACCTTGTTGGCTGCAGTTTCTGGATCCTCCGATGCCTCAAGTCCCCCCATCGTCATCGTGCCCCTCCGATTCAGCGTTGCTGCTAGCTCCGCCGCGATGGACTGCAGGCGTCGCGCCCGTCGTATCGCTAGACGGGTCTTTGGTGACAACGGTTCTTTTGTGTCTGAGGGGAAACGACGATAGTCTGATGGCAAAGGGAGTTCTACAGGTGCTGCGGGCAAGAAGAAAGCGGCAAGTGGACGTTTGTAAGCAACGGCCAGCTTCTCCAAAGTCTTGACGGTAGGTTTTCTCTCTCCGCATTCCCATCTATTCACCAAGTCTTCGGATACATTGAGGCGCTTCGCCACATCCGCAGGAGACAACCCTATGGTCTCTCTCGCCCATATAAGAACCCCGGGTTCCACGGGAACTTCGAAGGATCTGCGAGGCATAAGGTAGTCCTCCTATTCCATCCTCCCCTTAGTTTCCTCCGTTTACATGTCTTGGAATTCGGTCAACCTGTCTGTGCAGGTTTCAAGCAGATACAGCTTGACGTACTCGGCCATCGCTTCCTGCCATGCCCGCAGTGGAGTTAATCCTAACTCCCGCCACCGCCGATTGTCAAGCACCGAGAACGCCGGCCGCTGGGTGGGACTATCCCAATCTGCACAGGAAATCTCGCTAATTGGTACTTCGGCCAGGCCGGCGGCATCCAGCGCCCCCCGCGCCAGCTCCGCCCGCGAGCAGTAGCCGCTGTTGGTCAGGTGCACAATGCCGCTGACTGGCCTCTCGACCAGTTGCCACAACGCCGTTGCCATATCCCGAGTGTAGGTCGGCGAGCCAATCTCGTCAACTACCCCCCACACCTCGCCGCCCTGACGGGCGTGGTCAACGATGCCCGCGACGAAATTGCGCCCTCCCGGCCCGAACAGCCACTGCGTCCGCACAATCAGACAGTCGGCAGCGATCTGCTGCGTGGCCTGCTCACCGGCCAGCTTCGACCGCCCGTAGGCGTTTATCGGCTTGGGCGTATCCTCTTCGGTGTACGGGCTGCCCCTGGTCCCGTCGAAGACATAATCAGTGCTGATATAGATCAGCCTGGCGCCGCGCTCGGCACAAAAGCCTGCCACCTTTTCAGTCGCCAGCGCATTATGTCGCTGGGCCAGCTCCGGCTCACTGGTGGCGCCGTCCACATCAGTATAACCCGCGCAATGAATCACCACGTCAGGTTCAGACGGCCCTAGCGCACTGGTGATTCCCGCATCAGTACTCAGGTCACCGTCAGCGATGTCCACGCCGACCGCGCGCACCGCCGCCGGCGCCAGCTCCATCAGCGCCGACCCCAGCATCCCCACTGAACCGGTGATTATCACCAGCTTGTCGTCCCTCAGTTCGGTCATCCTCTCGTTCTCCTGCTGCCTGGTCTGGCCGGCATCGTCTGAGGAAGCGTGGGGCTGTTCGTCGTTCACTGTCCACTGTCCACTGTCCACTGTCCACTAACCACTATCCACTATCCGTCCCCCTATATCTGCACTACGTTTCCCGTCTCCAGGCTCTCGTGGACGGCGGTGGCGATTTTGGTAGCCTGCAGCCCATCGTTGCCGTCCGGATAGTCGCCCAGATCCTGGAGCGTGCCGCCCTCCAGCAGCATATCCACATTGCTCACGAAATGCTCGATGCTGGTCATCCCGTAGCCCTCCCACACCTCGCGGCCCTGGACATCGCTGCGCACGCGCAGGAAGCTCTCGTTATGCGTCTGATTGGCCGGTTCATCGCCGCTGCATACGGTCATCGTCCCCCGATCCTGCGAGTCACATTCCAGCAGCCCCTCCGTGCCCACCAGCCGGATGCCCTGGTTGACGATGGCCGGGAAGCCGTCGGGCAGAATCCAGGCGGTATCAAAAGCCACCGTCGTGCCGTTGTCGAAGACGACCTTGGCCGATATCGAATCCCAGCCCCCGATGCCCAGCTCGGCCAGCTTATCCTGGCGACCAGTCGCCCAGACCGCCTGCCCGTCGGCGTCCAGCAGCCAGCGGGCCAGGTCGTAGAAGTGGATGCCCAGAAACCATGCCGGTGAGCTGCTCTTGGCCCAGCCCGGGAACCAGTCGCGGGGCACTTCAACGCGGTCTTCCATATGCACGTAGCCGTACTCAATCGCGCCCAGGTCGCCGGCGGCAATCTTCTGGCGCATCCGCCGATGGTATTCGTCGTAGCGCTTGTGAAAATCCACCTGCAGCAGCACGCCCGCCTTCTGGCAGGCCTCAATCATCTCCACGCAGCCCTTGGCAGTGACATCCAGCGGCTTTTCGCACAGCACATTGACCCCCGCCTGGGCGGCAGCCACCACGATATCGTGGTGCAGGTGGTCGGGCGTGACCACAGTGACCCCGTCAAGCTGCTCTTTGTCCAGCATCTCGGCGTAATCGGTATACGGCGCAAAGTCGAACTCTTCCTGACGCTCTTCCAGCAGGCTCTCGTTTACTTCACAGCCGGCCACCAACTGGGCGGTGCCGGTGTAGCCCAACTGCCGGAAACAGCGCAGGTGATTGATGCCAAAGGTCCCCAGCCCAATAATCCCCAGTCGTGGCGTTGCCATTAGGAGATCCCTCCCTGAACGCTATGCGGCTCAAACAGAGTTATCAATTCCAAACCCTCCTGGTAGGAGCGGCATTCCTGCCGCGACGATGTCCGAATTGACGTGCCGGTCGGGACAAGAATGTCCCTCCTACCAAGTTAGGGTGGCACCTTCCTCATCGGCTTTAACTTACCTCCCTAACCGTCGTGGTTATTCAAGTTCCCCTCCCCCGCGGCCAATATCACTAATGATGAGGTGGATTGTGTAATAAGGAAGAACGCGAGGGAGATAGATACAGTGAATCCAACAACCGGTTGGCCGGACGACTCTAACGGGTCAGGCGCCCGGTGGAGCAACGGGCTTGGTGGCGTCCTGGCGGGCGCGCCACCGTCGCGGCTGTGGAGTCTGCAACTGCTCAATGCCACCGTAGAGCAGAAGGATAATTACACCGTCGGCCACTGCCAGCGGGTGCGCCAGTATGCCCGCATTTTGGGCGAGGTGCTGGGGCTGGACGATGACCAGCTCCGCACCCTGCAGATTGCCGCCGACTTCCACGATATCGGCAAGATCGGCATCATCAGCGCCATTCTCAACAAGCCTGGCCCGCTGGACGACTTTGAGTGGCGGGTTATCTATATGCACCCGCTGCTGGGCCGTGAGCTGTGGGAGGGGGCCATCCCCCGCCTGATCGAAGTGGCCCGGATCATCCACCAGCACCACGAGCGCTGGGACGGGGATGGTTACCCCGAGGGCCTGGCTGGCGAGGAGATTCGCCCCGAAGCCCGGATTATGGCGGTCGTAGATTCCTATGACGCGATGTGCTCCGACCGCCCCTACCGCCCGGCGCTAGCTGAGTCGGTGGTCTTGGATGAGCTGCACACCGGCGCTGGCGGCCAATTTGATCCGGAGGCGGCCGGGCTCTTCATTGACATCATCCAGGACAGGAAGCTCAAAGCAGCCTAGGCAGCTTTCAGCCTTTGCCTGCTATGGGCACAATTATCGGCGTGAACCTGAGCTGCCAACTGGAGGCCGCCACCAGATGAAGAATAGCAGCAAACATCAGGACCGTCACTTCATAGTGGTGGGAATCGCACTGGCCGTCCTCTACTGGATTATTGAGGCCGCCGTACACGCCTTCATCCTTCACGACGGCAGCTTCGCCCAGCAGTTATTCGCCCCCGATGCGCATGCACTCTGGGTGCGTTCATTGGTTGCCATCCTTGTCATTCCGTTTGGTGTCTATGCCTACGTCGCTACCATCAGGCGCACGCAGGCCGAAACAGTCCTGCGCGAGCGCAACAAAGAGCTTAACTGCTTGTATGGCATCAGCAGCATAGTAGAATCATCGCCCGAGGCCGACCTTGACGAGTTGCTTCAGGACGTCGTCAATATCCTGCCGGGCAGTTGGCAGTACCCCGACATTGCCTCCGCCCGCATTATCGTGGACGACCGCGAGTATGCCTCGCCGGATTCTCAGCAAAGCCAGTGGTGCCAGTCCGCCGATATCCGCATGCACGGCGAGGTCAGCGGAGCGATCAGAGTCTGTTATCACGAGGAGCGCCCGGAGGCCGACGAAGGACCCTTCAGCAAAGAGGAGCGCAGGCTGATCGAGACCGTTGCCGAACGCCTCGGCCACATCATCGAGCGCAAGCAGACCGAAGAGGAGCTCCGCGAGAGCGAAGAACGATTCCGTGTGCTATTCGACACCGCTGTTGATGCTATCTTCCTGGCTGACCCGCAGACCGGCATGTTGTTGGACGCTAACGAGGCCGCGGCGAATCTTACCGGACATACCCACTCAGAGCTCCTGCAGATGCACCAGACCCAACTCCACCCGCCGGACAAGGTCGAACAGTACAAGCAGATGTTCGCCCGCCACATAGAGCAGGGCCGCGCTGCTGAGTTTGAGGCCGAAGTAATCCGCAAGGACGACAGCACCGTTCCCGTCTACATCAGCGCCGTTCTCACCGACATTGCCGGACGTCAAGTCCTCCAGGGCCGCTTCGTTGACATCACCGCCCGCAAGCGCGCCGAACAAGAGCTGCAAGCTGCCCATCAGCGCAACGAGACCATCCTGCGCACATCTATGGACGGCGTTATGATAATGGGGCCCGATGGCAGTATTATCGAGTGCAATGAGGCCTTTTGTGAGATAGCGGGATATTCACAGGACGAGCTGCTGGCTATGAAGATTGGTGACCTGGTCGCACAGATGACCGCTGAAGATGTGGGCGAGGTTATGCAGCAGGTGATGCAAGCCGGCTCGCACCGCTTTGAGTCTGCTATCCGGCACAAGGACGGTACGCTGGTTGACCTGGAAGTTGCCGCGACCTTAGTTGAGCTGCGCGAGAATGAATTCATTGTCAGCTTCGCCCGTGACATCACCGAAACTAAGAAGCTGTGGCAGGAGCTTAACCACCAACTGGTCCGCGACACCCTCACTGGCGTCTACAACCGCCGCTACTTTAACGAAACCATCATCCAGGAGATCAAGCGTGCCGACCGCTACGGCCACCACGTCAGCTTCATAATGGGCGATATTGACGACCTGAAGGCGGTCAATGACAACTGCGGCCATCTGGTCGGCGACCAGATTCTGCAGGGCGTGGCCCACGCGCTGGACCAGACCAGCCGCGCCGCCGATGTCGTCATCCGCTACGGCGGCGACGAGTTCCTGGTGGTGATGCCCGAGACCGGCACTGAGCAGGCCCACGTCGCTGTCGAGCGCTTCCAGCAGGCCTTCGCCGACTGGCTGGACCAACGGGCCAGGGATGGCGCACTACCCCCCGATCTGCCGGCGGATCTCGGCTTCAGCATGGGCGTGGCCTGCTATGAGCCGGGCACGGATGTTGCTGTCGAGGAGGTCCTCGCCCAGGCCGACCAGGCCATGTACCGCACCAAGCAAGCCAAACGCGCCAAGCGCGCCACCGCCTGACCCGTCCCTCGTTACCCTTCCTCACCGGTAGGAGCGGCATTCCTGCCGCGACTCGGTGGATTACCTCCCTCCGACCAGTTTTGTGCCCCCCGGACTCATTCCCGACTGGCAGAGCAGGAGGTCATTGGGGCGCCGCTGGGGAACTGTCCCCTGAAGTATCTCAGCCGACTTCTGTGCTGTCTCTTGTGTATTGGATGTGTCAAGTTTATGGATGACGTAGCCGCGGAGCGAGACAATCGTGGCATTACCATTGATCGGGTAGGCGTGCGCGACATCCACCTGCCGGTGATGATCCGCGAAAAAGACGGCGGGATGGCGCGGGTCCTCGGCGAGTTCGACGTCAGTGTCCAGCTCCCGCACCACGAGCGGGGTACCCATATGAGCCGTTTTGTGGAGATCCTCTCGGAGTGGAGCCGCCAGCCGGTGGCTACCGACGAGATCCGCCAGATGCTGGAGGAGATTCGCAGTGCATTTGACGCGCAGGCTGCCCAGTTACAGTTGACCTTCAAGTATTTCCTGGAGAAGGACTCCCCGGCCAGCGGGCTGAGATCGTCACTGGACTATGACTGCCTGTTCGCCGGCCAGATCAGCGACGATGATTACCGTTTCACCCTGGGCGCGACCGTGCCCATAATGACGCTCTGCCCCTGCTCCAAGGAAATCTCCGACTACGGCGCTCACAGCCAGCGCGCCCAGCTTACTGTGCGGTTGCGCAGCCGTGGCGACTTCATCATCTGGCTGGAGGACCTCGTCCCGCTGCTGGAGCAGCAGGGCAGCTACGAGGTTTTCCCAATGCTCAAGCGCAGCGATGAAAAGTTGGTCACCGAAGCTGCTTATGACAATCCCAAGTTTGTCGAGGATGTCGTGCGTGATACGGTCCTGGCGCTGCGCGCGCTTGCCACTATCACCTGGTTTTCGGTAGAATGTAAGAGTTACGAGTCAATCCATAATCACACCGCTTATGCCTATGCGGAGAGTGGCGGAGAATAGATGGCCATCGCAATCGCCGTAATTCTGGGCCTGGTCGGGATATTTGTCCTGTGGTACGGTCACAAAATCTGGCAATCGCTAACCACGGGTGCCCTGCGCGGCGAACCTGTTGAGGAGATTATTGAGCTGCCGACCCCGCGTGGCCCCCTGGCGCCTGACGAGACAGTTTTCCTGTTCGCCGAGCAGTTCGTGGGGACGGTCAGCGCTGAAGGCTCTGCGCATACCACTGGCACCGCGCCGCTTTCCGGCGAGCCGGTCAGCCTGCGCGATCAGGCCAACCGCCTCATCTACGCCACTTTGGTTGAGCAGTATCAGCAGGAGCGCCTGCAGTTCCGCATAGTCGCACGCGACGCGACTATGATTCCGCCCTTTCCTCACAAGGCCTGGGAGCTGCAGGTCCGGCGCAGCGACGTGCTCACTTCCTCGCCGCTGCTGGACTGCCTCAATGTGAGTTTTAATATCATCTACAAGCAGCGTGGAATCGGCACGGATGAAGAAGATACTGAGGATCTGTGGATCTCGCTGGATGAGCTGCTCGAGCACATCTTGCGGGTGGCGCGCGCTGAGATCAGCTTCTGGAAGCGCGAAGGCGTCTACGGCGATCTGTGCAACTACATCGAGGAAGCGCTGGTCGCCCGTGGTTATCTGCACGAACTGCCCCGCAATACCTGGCTGGAGCGTCTGCGCAGCCGCGAGCTACGCGTCAATCGCGAGGCTATTGAACAGCGGCAACAGGCTGCCGATGAGCTGCACCAACGCCTCACCCAGTTCCGCCAGACCCACGGCTCCCCGCAGACCCGGCAACTGGCTGACGACCTGACCCAGCTCGACGAGGAAGCCAACCAGGAGCTGAGCAACTGGACCGAACCTCTCGACGAGCTACCCCTGGACGATGCGCTGCGTATGAGCATCTACGAGGCCCTTGTCTCTCTGCGCCAGCTTGAGCCCAGCGGAGGCGGCCGCTGATGAGCCGCGACGAGCTTATTGAAGGCGTCATTATGATCGGCATCATCATCGGCTTCTGGCCGGTGGCCTTTCTGGGCTGGTTCCCTGACTTCTACAAGTACGTTTATTACGGCATCTCCGGGGTGCTGGTGATTCTCATCTTCATCCGCCGCCTGGCCCGCATCCGCGCCGGCCTCAAGTACAGCCGCAAAATGCGCGACCTCCAGGAAGAGGCCCAATCCGGCGGCCGCCCCATGCCGTTCACGCCACCGGACGAGTCGGACGAGAAATCACCGTAGGGGCGCTGCTTGCCGCGCCCTTACGGGAGGGGACAGGGCATCCGCCTTCGCTAAAGCTATGCCGGACAAAAGGGCGGAGACGGGGCGATTGACAGCAACCGGCGGACAGGCGTAGACTGGGGGCGGAGATTGGTGATAGAGAGGTGCAGCTAGATGTTTTGGCGACAGCGCAAGGCAGAGGAAGTGCCACCCGGGAATGAACAGCAGGAAGTTCACGCTAGACCGAGGGTATTTCTGATTGACATGCCTAGCGAGTGTGCGGAGGAGCTCAAGTCGCAGGGCTTTAACGTCAAGAAGGGAACGTTCGGGCAACCGTATGAATGTGAGCGCCAAGGCAACATCATCTGCACCATGAACGGACGTTTGGGAGGCCTTGGGGAAAGCGACATTGTACTAGTAGACCTTGGTGGACGATATGTAGAGGAGGCTGGTGAGGCACCACCACTGCCTGACCGCGAACCTGCCGAACATTCGTGCATATATGCGCCCGATGGCCAAAACTACTTCAATCCACGGTATCTTATGGCGAAGCACAAGACGGCTGAATTTGTACGGGTTGTCAATAATGGAGGGGTGGTAGTCGTGTTTGCGGGCGCCTTTGATAGCGAGAAGTACTACATGGGTAACGTACGAGACGGGGGAATTCGTGATACAGATGCAGCAAGCATCAACAATTATGACTGGCTGCCAACGTTATACGGCACACACAAGACGGTTTTCGGTGAAGAGGTCTTCCCCGCCGAAGGCGCGCTCGGGACCAAGTTCGGGGATTTCTTGTCGGATTTTCTTTCTGATGCTTACTACCGGCGAGCTTTCCCAAGAGACCAGGTGGGCCGTCCGCTTGCTACCAACCGCGACGGAGACTGTGTCGGCTTCGCCGATCTTTGGGGGGACGGCTTCCTAGTAGTCCTTCCCCAGTTTGAGAGGCTGACACCGGTTTGTAGCTACCTGTTGACCGCGACATTACCTGAACTTGTCCCTAAATTGTTTCCTGACTTTGAGGCAGAGAGCTGGAGAAACGACCCGAAGTACCAGATGCCGGAGATTAAAGACCTTTACGAAGACCGCCAACGGCTCGAAGAGCAACACACCAAACGATTAAAGGAACTGGACGAACAGATAGAGCAAAGGAGGGAATCTGTCGCGCATCTGGACAAAATATGCACTGCTTCGGGGGATGAACTGGTGGAGAACCTAGCGGAGGTTCTGAGGGGTATTGGGTATGAGGATGTAGAGGTGTGCGATGAGAAGGGCGAGGACAAAGAGGAGGATATACAGTTGAAGGAGGAGCGGGAGCTCACCCTCGTGGAAACCAAGGGGTTGTTGGGAGGCCCGAAAGACAGTGATTGTCAGCAGATTCTAAGGTACGTTAAGCGACGTCAGAGTGTCATGAGAAGAATTGACATCGGCGGCATATTCATCGTCAATCACCAGCGAAACTTAGAGCCATCGACTCGTGAACCAGTGCCCTTCAGAAAGCAACAAATAAAGGACGCAAGACGAGACGGCACGGGGTTGGCTACCACGTGGGATGTACGCCGTGCAATGCTTATGTTGCGTGAGCGCAAACTCACGGCGGGCGATTTGCAGTGGTCGCTGCGCCAGGTTGGGCTCATTCAGTTCCTGCCTGCAGGTTCTGTGCTGGCTGGCAAAGTGACTCACTACTATGACCGGAAAGGCGTCGCCGAGACAACTGTACGAGTCGACGTGAGACGTGGTGACGAGGTGGCATTCTATCGAGACCAGTTCCTCTTCAGACAAAGCGTAGAATCATTGCAAGTCGATAACGCGGACGTAGAAGAAGTCAGGGCCAATACTACGTTTGGCTTAAAAGTAGAGGAAGAAGTAAGGGCGGGGGACGAGGTGTACTTGATCAGGCAAGAAGCAATAGAGTAAGGTGAGACTATGCAGGCCGACTGGCAAAAGAAGTTATACTTTGGGGATAATTTGAAGATTCTGCGCAAGTATAACGCCTCTCGGCTGCCTTACTAATTTGAAAGTTTTTGCCGGAGGGGTGCGGGGAACCGGCTTTTTTCAAAAAGCGGGTGCCCCGCGAGAGCCGTTGGCCAATCTTCTGAGATAACCCATGCCCGAGCTACCCGAAGTCGAAGTCATCCGCCGCGATTTGGACGCGGCCATCGTCGGCTGCACTATTCAATCGGTGGACGCGCCCGACGAGATGATCCTGGTGGACACATCAAGTGAGCACTTTGCCCGGCGGCTTGCCGGACGGGAGATTCTGGGGGTAGGCCGGCACGGCAAGGTGCTCATCGTTGAGCTGTCGGGGGAGGTTTGCCTGCTGGTGCACTTGCGGATGAGCGGGCGACTATGCCCGCTGGCCGCCGCCGAGCCGCTGCCCGCCCACGTCCGCGCTACCTTTCATCTCAATGACAACCGCCGGCTGCTCTTTATAAATCCCCGCCGCCTGGGCCGCCTGGAGATTGCTGACTGTGACCGGCTTGATGAAGCCCGAATGCTGCGAAATATGGGTATTGACGCGCTCAGTGACGAACTCAGCGGGCCGGCGATAGGGGAGATGTTGCAGCCCCATTCTATTGCCCTCAAGCAGTGGCTGCTGGATCAGAGCCACCTCGCGGGGGTGGGCAATATCTACGCCAGCGAGATTCTCCACCGCTGCCACCTTCATCCGGACACGCCGGCCAATGCACTGGACGCGCCGGCCGTTCGCAAGCTGCTGCGCACCATCCGCCGGGTCCTGAACGAGGCGATCAAGTGGCGGGGGACTACCGTCTCCGACTATGTTACCGGCCAGGGCGTGCCCGGGGAGTTCCAGAAGCGGCTGCGGGTGTACGGACGAGAGGGGAAGACCTGTCGCCGTCGCGACTGCCTCGGAGTAATTGTCCGCACCACCCACGCCGCCCGCAGCACCTACTTCTGCCCGGTCTGCCAACCGTCGCCTTCGTAGGGCCGCTCCTACCAGACTGAGAGACCGGATGTGGTGGCTGGGGCGCACTACGATTAGGGCAAGAAAAGAGGGCCCCGCTCGCTGCGGGGCCCCAGAGTTCTGGCTTAACAACACGACCTGGCTAGAAGGGGATGCTACCCGAGACCAGCCACTGATCGTCGTAGTCCTGCATAATGCAGGCAGCGTCCAGACTGAGCCTGGCCTTGCGGTAGCCAACGCCCATCGTCCACTCCTTGTCCAATCGGCCGCCGCGCACACACCACTCCGGGGCGACGGCGAACTCGACGCCGAAGTTCCAGTGCTTCCACCATTCGTCGTGGATGTCCCAGTAGTCAGCGGCCAGCAGGAGCCTCCCACCGACCGGCACAGCCACGCCGAGATTATAGAAGCGGGGGTCATTGTCGTCCTCCAGGATGTTGCTCATGATCAGGCCGACTTTGATCGGGGCCCCTTGCGGCTGGGGTATGGTGTAAAGCACACCCGCGTTGTACCAGGTGTAGCTCTGGCTATCCCACTCGTCGCGTGTTGCCGATACTCCCCAGCTCCAGCGCGGGCCACAGACGGCGCCATAGCCCAGGCCGTAGATGTTATCGTGCCAGCCGCTGTCGCTGGGACGCTCGTAGCCCAAGCCGGCACCCCACTTGCCTCCCTCGCCGACGGCGCCGATCTTCAGACCGAGGTCATCACGGTCTCCCCAGCCGTAGGTGGCGGTGCCACCCCAGGTGAGGGGCCCACCCATGTCCACGCTGTCGAACTGCATGTGGGGCAAGTTGGCCGGGTTGAAGTCAATGGCCGCTGCATCGTTGGCAGCGGCGATGCCGGTGGCGCCCATTCCGGCCCAGCGGGCCGTGGTATTGAGGTTCATAACCCCCTGCCACCACCACTGGCAATGTCCTGCCGAGGCTATGCCCAGCAGTAGTACAACACACAACAGCGTCGCGTAGATTCTCATTTTCGTAAACTACCCTCCCTCTTGTAGTGAGACTGAAGTGTCCGTCTTTGCTGCGATTACTGGCCCCTGCGGGCCAGCATGGCTACGTTTGGTTCTGCACCTGACAATACAGCCCGGCTAGAAGGGGATGCTGCCCGAGACCAGCCACTGCTCCTCCCAAGGGAAGTCAATGTAGGCAGCGTCCAGACTCAACCTGCCCTGCCGAAAGCCGGCACCCACGGTCGTGAAGTCCTCGTCAAATCGGCCCACGCGCACACACCATTCCGGGGCGACGGCTACCTCAACTCCGCAGTTCCAGTGCTTCCACCAGTCTTCGTCGGTGAGGTCCCAGTAATCGGCGGCCAGCAAGATCTTCTCGCCGATCGGGACAGCCACGCCCAGGTTGTACATCCGGGGATCATTGTTGTCCTCCAGGATGTTGCTTATGATCAGGCCGACTTTGATCGGGGCCCCTTGCGGCTGGGGTATGGCGTACAGCGCACCTGCGTTGACCCAGGTCTCGCTCCGGCTGTCCCACTCATCACGCGTAGCCGATACGCCCCAGCTCCAGCGCGGGCCACAGACGGCGCCGTAGCCCAGGCCGTAGATGTTGCTGTGCCAGCCACTGCCGCTGGGACGCTCGTAGCCCAAGCCGGCACCCCACTTGCCTCCCTCGCCGACGGCGCCGACCTTCAGGCTCAGGTCATCATCCATGCCCCCGCCGTAGGTGGCGGTGCCACCCCAGGTGAGGGGCCCGCCCATGTCCACGCTGTCGAACTGCATGTTAGGCAAGTTGGCCGGGTTGAAGTCAATGGCTGCGGCGTCATTAGCCGCAGCGATGCCCGTGCCACCCATGCCCGCCCAGCGGGCCGTGGTCATGTCGTTCATGACCCCCATCCACCACCATTGACAATGTCCTGCCGAGGCTATGCCCAGCAGTAGTACAACACACAACAACGTCGCGTAGATTCTCATTTTCGTAAACTACCCTCCCTCTTGTAGTGAGACTGAAGTGTCCGTCTTTGCTGCGATTACTGGCCCCTGCGGGCCAGCATAGCTACGTCCGGTTCTGCGCATCACCCCCTTCACGAATGGTACGCTTGCACTCACTACGGGAGGCGGATCAGGAATGTGTCCAAACAGGGTTGCCGAAGTTTCCCCCGTGGCACCCTCCGTATCCGTCTCTCCCCACGCTCAGTGCCAGCATGTCAGCTTAAAGGTATGTTGCACGCTAAGTTGTATTCCGTTGTATTCCACCCAGGCCCGACTATCATACTTGGCCTGTCTGATATCTACCTCTAGAATCCCCATAATTAAAGCACAATCTGCCCTGCAAGTCAAGTCCTGGAGGGCTTGATGAGGCCGTAGCAAGTATCCCGGAGTCATCGTTTACATCCTCTCGCCGAGCCGCTGCCCCTACCAGAATTCTTGGCCACAGGCCGGGAAATCTTTAGATTCCCAGCTTCTGGTAGATGGACTCAACTTCGGCGACCAGTCGCTGCGGGCCGAAGCGCTCCTCAAGTGCTTGAGCAATTGCGACATCCTGGTCGGAGGCGGATGTGCCTGAGCTCCACGCCCGTTCCAGGTCGTAGACTGTCCGGGAGACCAGGAAATCGCGGTAGGTGATGCTGGGCCGGCCTTCGAGGGCCATATCAGACTCTTCGAGATGAGCGGCTGTATGCAACTGCCGACGGATGGCTTCAGCGAGCTGCACGCTGTCGGCTGTCTCCATCAGCTCAGCACCCGGCATCGGGCCAAAGATTTCGCGCAGCGCGGGCGTAGGTGCCGCAATCACTCGCAGTCCTCCCGCCAGTGCCTGCAGCCCGCGCAGTGCAGCCCGATCGGCGTCACTGAGCAGTACGATTATGTTGAGAGCTGCAATAACCTGGCGGATATCGCGGCGGGTGCCCAGAAAGATGCAACTGCCGCTGAGGCCCAGCTCGTGGGCCAGTTCTTCAAGCTGCTGGCGGTCGGGGCCCTCCCCGATTATGACAAACTCAATGTTAGGCAGCTCCTCGTTGATGACAGCGGCGGCCTCCAGGAAGTTTTCGATGCCCTGGCCCTGCACCAGACGGCTGAGCAGCCCGATAATTGCGGCATCCCGATGCAGGCCAACCTGGCGACGCTTGATGCCCGCTTCCAGGGACCTACTGGGTGACCGTTCCAGGCTGGGATAGACCACGTGCAACCGCGACTGGAGGTGCGGTGCCAGTCTGGTCGCCTGCTCGCGGTCGTGCTGGGAGGGGACGATTAACCCGTGGCAGCGGCTCAGCAGCCAGCGCGTGCCTACTCTTCGTGCCCAACTGTGGTAGGCGGGTGCCAGGCCCTCGCGAGGGGCGTGCAGGGTGGAAACCAGGGGTAAGGGGCGGCTCACTCCCCAGCTTTGGCAGGCCAGCACGGCTACGGCAGTAGCCTCCATATTATGGCAGTGAATCAGGGCGATGTCACGGGCCTGGATAAGCCGGCGCAGTTGACCGGCCGCAGCCAGATACGCGCCCAGTGAGAAGCCCTGTGGAATCTCCAGGTATACCCAGGGTATGTCCTGGCGGGAGAGTCGCTCGCGCATCTGTGGGGTCAGCTCTCCCGCCACCAGTGGCTGGTACCGGCGGCGATCCAGCCCCTCGACCAGAATGCGCACCTGATCGGCGGCATCCGCATCGCCCCGCGGGACTAGTTGTAGTATACCAGCCTTGTCAGCCATAGGTGTCCGTGAGAGGGCCACACTTCCGGTAGGAGCGGCATCCCTGCCGCGACTACCACGGATCTACACCTTCCCTCCGACTCTCATGCGCCGATGAATACGGCCAGTCCTCATATTGCTCAACTAACCCGGCTCGTTCCGGGTTCTCTACTGTATATTTTATCCGGCGACTCATGTCTTCTTGGTCGCGTATGGCGTGCTCGTAATATCCCTTCTCCCACACACGCCCCTTCCTTCCTGCCAGCTCATTGATGCGCTGCGCTGTATACCCCTTCAGCGCTTGCATTATCTGCGCCAGTGTCACCTGCTCACCGAGTGTCAAAACCAAATGCACGTGATCGGGCATCACCGCATAGGCATGCAACTCAATTCGGCCTCTGTCTCGTAACCATTCCAATGAACTGATTACTATTTTGGCACATTTCGGCTCGGCCAAGCACACGCCGGTATTTGCTGCGTTGCTAGTTACGAAGTAAGTATGCCCCGTGAGAGATATGCGGCCATCTCTCAACGACCTCTGCCCGGGCTTACCCGTGTCATACACTGTGCTTGCTCCCTTTGCTCAGGTCATGGTAGGAGCGGCATTCCTGCCGCGACGATGTCCAAATTGGCTTGTCGGTCGGGACAGGAATGTCCCTCCTACCAATATATGGGTGTTGCCGCGCCCGGCTCATTACCTTCCCTTCCGGTAGGAGCGGCATTCCTGCCGCGACGATGTACGAATTGGCTTGTCGGTCGGGACAAGGATGTCCCTCCTACCAATATATGGGTGTTGCCGGCCATTCACGGCGTGTAATAGGCCCCATTCCAGCCCATCTTCTCAATGTAACCCCTGGCGTGGTTGATGCGGTCTTTATTGCCGGGGTGAGTGGCAAACATTATCTCAAAGTCGTTAGGCTCGCGCCTCTGGATCTCCTGGAATAGCTTCAGCACAGCAACCGCCGCGGTCGGATCGTAGCCGGCATTATGGGCATAAAGCATACCCATACGGTCGGCTTCGAATTCGTTGTCGCGCCCGTAGTCCAGCAGCACCAGGCTGCCGACCGTCGAAGCAATGCGCGCCGCGCTCTCCTTCTTAAATATCAGGGCAATGATGGCATCATAGCCGAGTTGTCGCTCGATGCGGCGCACCGCGTGCTGGCGGGCGACGTGGGCGGTTTCATGCCCCAGAATCCACGCGATCTGGTCGCGGTTCCCGTCGAGTTCCTTGATCATACCGCGGAATATGTATATCCGCCCTCCCGGGAAGGCGGCAGCGTTGGGCTGGTTGCTGGCGACTATCCGGAAGTCGTAGGGATAGTCGGGCGGCTCGGCAGCTCGCTCAATGTTCGCACCGATGGATTTGACTAGGGCGCTACGATTGGGGTCTCGGTCCCGCCCGTATTTGCGCTCAAAGTCGTCGCCAGCATCTTGCCCTAGCTGGATCTCCTGATCTTTGCTAATCAGTCGGCTCTGGCATCCGCATACCAGGGTCAACGCGGTTAGAGCAACGACTAGCGTCCACTTTCGCCGGTATGGTCTGCAGCTATTCACGATGAGTGCCTCCTGCTGCCGCTTGCACCGCCGGGGCAGCATCGGTTTTGTCCATTATTCATAAACCGAAATACAAACATGTGTTATGGTCTCAAAGTCGGTTGCAGGGGGGTCTCAATCCAGAATATTCGCCCTTCTGCGGGGCCGAGAATGTATTGTTCTACTGTTTACTGTTCAAGTGTAAAAGTTTTTGCCGGAAGGGTGTGGGAAACCGGCTTTTTTCAAAAAGCGGGTTTCCCACAAAATCCGCTTATGCCTTTTTGCCAGCTATGTCGTATTCGGCTGCGAGGTGCGAGCTTCGGCAGCCTGCAGATAGCTCAGGAAATATGAGACGAATATCATCGCGGCAACCACAATGAGTCCTGCCCACAGAACCGCGTGGTAGTAGAATCCGCGGCCGATGAGTTGCTGGGCCATGTACCAGGCCATCAACACGGTAATCACTACCACCGATAGAATACTCAGGCAGGCGCCCGTTGGCAGCTTTTCAACTGGGATGCTACCCGCCAGGCTGGTAGGCGGCGAGCCCAGCGTGGGAATCGGGCCCGCCGACGAAGCGGCGTCGTACCACTGCCCCAACGTACCGTGGAGGGTCTGCGTGGCCTGCTGGGCGCCGCTGAGTGTGTTGGCCTCTCGCGAGGCCAGCGTGAAGGCACGTCCCGGCTGGCCGGGCTTACGCCAGTGGACGACTATTCGCTGGGGCGTGCCTGGCTCCTCCAGCAGGTCAATTGAGCTAATACTCTCGCGCCGCAGGCTCCACGAGAAGCTATCTCCGCGATAGATCAGCGCGCCTGCCGCCAGTTCCAGAAATCCGACATCCTGGTCGGTCTCGCCTTCCCACATGCGCAGGTCGCTGCCGGGAGAAAACCCGACAAATGTTGTTGCTGGCGACGAGTGGCCGGCTTGCTCCCACTTCCGGGTCAGGCTGCGGCGTAAGTAGCCGTTGCCAAACAGCGCCAGCCGCTGGTAGCTGACCCACGGCAGCAGCAATCCCACTATCAGAGCCAGAGCGGTAACCAGGCCGGCGCTGGTTCCGGTGGGGCTGGACAGCAGATAGGTAATTATCACCAAACCCGCCGCAAACGGCACCGTCCCGGCAGCTAATAGCAACAGGCCCGCCGTCACCCACGCTCTGCGCTTGAATTGTGTGGTGAATACTGTTTCCGCCATGTCCTCCTGTGCAACGCGGTTATCGTGCCTCTCACTCTTGTAAGCTGTGGGAGGTGTTAACTGCCTATGGTGTTGTAGCAAGCGGAGCGAAGTCAGCTAGCACTTCCAGCTTGGGCTTGCCTTTGTCTGGCACGAAGACCTTACACAAATCAATCTTGCCGCGAAAGAAGGTGATCTCAAATCCCTCGTCTGTTCTTGCCAGGCGACAGTCGGGGTCCCTTCGCAGTTCCATCATCCAACTCGCAAACTCTTGTTGGGCGCGCAGAGTGGCGTATTGAGGTGTGGCGAAAAGTCCCGGAACGCATTCCCTACACCGAACGCTGGGGGGTGGGAAACCAATAACTCGCACCTCGTGCACCTTCAGCAGCCTTTCTGTCCGAAAGTTCAACCTGATGCCCGTCACTGCCTGTATACCTGCCAAGCCACCTGCTGTTCGATGGAAAGTCAGTTGGTCCTGCCTCTGGGCATAAGATAGTTCACCACCGGTGGCCAATAACAGTTGAGTACTGTAGGGTGAGTTCGCTTCAACGTGTATATTGACGACCGTGACGGGAACGTCAAAGCGTACCTCCAGCCAATGCGATGGCTGCGAGGAAGTCAGCCAATAACTGTAGTTAATACCCTCGACGTAGTGGGTGCCATTATCGAAGGCGTTCAGAATACCATAATACGGGTTGTCCAGGCTGCGCATTCCATTCACTGATGACCCGCTTACTGATGCTAGATTGGTGCGTGCCAGATTGATTAGTGGTGCGGCTGCTTGGCGGGGTCTCGTCTTGATTAGTACCCGTTTGTTTTGTGCATCCCAACTCACAGATGCCTCCAGCGCTTCGGCCATCAGCCGCACCGGAATCAGCAGCCGCCCGCTGACGATAATTCCCTGCTGCTTGCGAATGATAGCGCAGGCGTCGCCCTGGCATATGATAGCAATCTGCTCGGATTCAATCCACTTCACGTCGGCGCCTACCGCCTCGGCCGCCGCCCGCAACGGCGCATAGGTCGTCCCCTCCCGCACCCGCGCGGGAGGCGAAAAGTCCTGCTTCGTGCCGTTGACGTAGACGCCCACCAGTGTATCCGCGTAGGCGAGGTGCGCCACCAAGGCCACTGCTACAATTATCCAGGTTCGTTTGGTCATCTGTGTCCCTACCGGCCTATATTGTAATCCACACTTATTCACTTGGAGGTTCCGGCTGCTCAGCACTTTCAGCTTCTTGCAAAGCTGACGCAAAACTGGAACGTGCAACTACATACAGTGGAAAGAATACGATCCAAAGCAACAAACATGCGAAAAGCCAAAACAGCGGGTGCTGCTTGCCGATGTGGTTTTCGTGACCGAGAAGAGCCTCAGCCCGATTGCTCAGCATATAGGCGTCGAACATAGCCCACAGGCTTGTTGCCAAGACCAGCAGGGAAATCAGCACGATAAGCCATTCCATTTCCATACCTCCATTCCTGTATTGTTCAAGTGTAAAAGTTTTTGCCGGAAGGGTGTGGGAAACCGGCTTTTTTCAAAAAGCGGGTTTCCCACAAAATCCGTTTATGAATCTTGCCTATCAGGCCGCCAGCGGCAACCCGGCGGCCATCACCACAATGCGAATCAGTGTCAGCGCCGAACGCAACGCGAGGTTGAACACTCATCACACCTCCCGCAGGCTAATTTGTATCAAGGGAAGTATACGAGGGGAATAGGGATGTGTCAATTGGAGGAGGATCGGATTCAGGGGACTATGAGTAGCAAAGTATCAGGAAGTTCCAACGCCGAGGAGTACAGCGGAGCCAGTTGCCACGGCCACCGGAGCAGAGAGGGTTCGGGGATTACTAGAAGAGAGGGATTGTACTGCAAGCCCGCCGTAAGCACGGCCTGTTCGGAGGCTTCGGTGGTGGCTACGACTTCGCCTTCGGTGTGGTAACCCAATAGCGCTGATGCAACTCGAGCGCGCTCCTGGCGAGGAGCTCGATGTCCCGGAGCGGTCACGACAGTATCCAGATCAATGTTTAGCGTCGCCGCTAGCTCGGCGGCCAGCGAAACAGCCCGGCCGCCGGGCGGGCCCGGCCAATAGATCAGCAGCATCGAGGTGATGGGCAGATACTGGTTCGTGCAGATCAGCAGTGGGCAGGGCAGATGACCTTTCAGCAGGTTGCGCGTGGTACGACCGACTTGCCCGCCACTGTGCGCTCTGCCCCGGCCCACCACCAGCAGGTTAGCCAGGTCAGCCTCCTCACGCAGGCAAGCCGCCGGTTGGCCGCTGTTGGCCACCTGAATGCTGCCAGTAGTGCCGGCAGCAGCCAGCTTGGTGCGGGCCTGCTCCACAAACGGTGGTGCGCCTGCTGATTCGGTTTCCATCTCCTCATCATCCAGTCCGACATTGACCATATCCGCGATGCCGGGATCGGCGGCCAACTCCGGCTGGGGGGCAGGCCCCTCCTCAGTCCTGACCACCACCAATCGCACGCGCCCGGAGGTAGCCTCGGCCAGGTCAATAGCCTGCGCCAGAGCCACCTGCGCCGGACGCGAATGGTCGTAGCCAACCAGAATATTCTTAATCATATCTGCTCAGCCCGCCTCTTAAGACGAGGCGAATTATAGCAGGTCCAATTCAGTGTGGCAAGGAGAGTCTCATGAGGTGGTGTTCAGTGGTGAAGTGTCTCTGGGTTGTTGGGGGTTTGCACCCTCCGCCGCACATACACCTTCCCTTGGTCGGCGAGGTGGTCGTAGACTTCGCAGTCCAGGGCGGTGGCCAGGGGGCGCAGGTCCACGCGAGTGGTGCCGTCTTCCAGGTGGGGGCGGCAGGGGATAGTCTGGCTGCCCGGCAGCAGCACCACCTTGATGCTATCAGTGTGGTCGCACATCAGCAGTTCCGCCTGGTGGCGGTACTCATCGAGGTGCAGGCGCGTCCCGGGGCAGGTCTTGTTGGCATATTCGCGATGGAAGTGGATCTGTTCGGGGGTAAGCTCGAAGCGCTCCAGCAGGGCCGCGACGACCTGCTGGCCGACGGCTACGGCGGGGCAGTCGGCGGGGTTTTCGGTGTCGAAGTCGGCGATATAGGCCAGTCCGATTGAATGCTGGTTGTGGCCGCGGCAGTGCGCGCCGGCACGGCTCATCGGCCGGCACAAAAAGATATCGCCGCTGGGCCCGATCATAATGTGATAACCGTTATCGGACCAACCCCGCTGCTGCATATGATAGCGCCGCACTCCGCGCACAGTACTCAGGCCGTGGTAATCGGCAGCAGTGGGTCGCCAGGTATGGTGGATGATGACCTCAGAGATGCGTCGCTCCATCGGCACTTGCCGGATATGCTGCACGCACTCCGGGAGGGTCACCTGTCGTTCCCTGGGCATTGTCTCACCGCCTGTGGTAGTGTCTCTTCCTGGGGGATATCTGTTCTGTCGATCCGCCTTCGCGGCTTAGCTCCATCTCGATGGTAGGAGCGGCATTCCTGCCGCGACGATGTACGAATTGGCGTATCAATCGGGACAAGAATGTCCCTCCTACCAACCTGTTGGTTATTGACGTGACCCGTATTACTTGCCGCGTTGTAGAGGAATGCACTTACCGACCCACAGTTCAAAGGTGAGATCATCATCGTGGTAGGCGCCGCCGGCGGCTACGAAGTCAATGTAGTTATCCAGCATGGGAATCTCCACGGCCAGCTTGGCACCTACGCCCGCGGCTACCATCTGACTGCCGAAAGCCACGAACGGGCCGACGGTGGTCTCGATCTGTTCGATCTCGTACAGCGGCCAATACGCGCCGGCACCCCAACCGATGGTGCCGCTCAGCAGCGACAGCTCGACGGTCTCGGTAACGGCGTCTGATGCCTCGCGCAGGATACTGTCTGCCCAACAGCTAGAGCACAGCACGAGGATGAGCACAGTTATAGCGAGATACTTAAACATTCTTATACAGCTCCTTTCGGCTCGGCGTTGGTACGAAAGACGGCTGCCTCGATGTCGGCACGGGTTGGCTGATGGCCCTGGCGCTGGGCCTGGCGGACAACATATTCATACTTGGCCGCGCCCTGCCCGGAGCCGTAGATCTGCTCGGCGGCCTCGACCAGTCGCTGCAGGAACTGGCGTAGCCGCTCGTCTTTGACTTGCTGAATGTACAGGCGCACCAGACTGCACAAGAAGCCGGTGATGAGGGTCACCACGCCCGGCAGCAGCAGATTCTTCAGTGAAAAAGACAGTGCCTCAAGCATCTTAATAACCTCCCCATTCGGTTATGTTGTTTCGATTTTGGGATTTCTAGTCTGCATTATTCCCGAAGATAAAAGCCATATGGTGTAGCTATCAACTGGGTTACTCTATTTTGAAAGTTTTTGCCGGAAAGGTGCGGAAAACCGGCTTTTTCCAAAAAGCGGGTTTTCCGCAAAATCCGTTTATGAATAATCGGGGCTACTGGGAGCGCTTACAGCTTGCGGCGGCGGGGTCGCCCCGGTTGACTGGCCAGTTGCAGCAGTTCCAGAGGCTGACGCTGGTGATTGATCGCCTGGTGGTCGCGGACTGTGGCCAGCAGCCTGCCCATCTGGTAGATGGCGTAGACCAGCAGGAAGCTGAATGCTGTGGTCACGAGCCAACTCCAGCGACTGGCGGGAACCAGTCCCAGCGGCAGGCGGTGGGCCAGCTCCCCTCCGCGCGCGGCCACGAGCAGCCACAGCACCATCTGACCGGGACGGTTGCTGCCCTGCCGGTACAGAGTCCACCAGGTAAGTAGTGCACAAACAAAAAAGCCGACGTCAGCGACGCCGACTATGAGGGCGGTAGCTGTCATCTGTTATTCCTCCAGGTGTAGCCTATCTATCTCCTTAGCGAAGGCTTGTTCCAGCTTCGTCTTCAGCTTGCGGAGGATACAAGTCCCGATGAGAGCCGCGAAGAAGGCCATTGGGAAGCTGCCGTCAATGATGAAGGCTACGGTGATGCAGATAATCAGGTTCCCGACGAAGCCCAGATGCAGCGCACCGTCGCTCATGCGCGGCAGGATCAGCGGACGGCCCTCCAGAGCCAGATTCACCAGGGCGCCCAGCAAGCCGGCCAGTGTGTAGCTCAGCCATCCGCTACCCGGCGAATTGACGAGGAACTGAATTAGCTGGTAGTAGGATATCTCCATTATCACTCATTTGGCTGGATACGTGCTCACTTAAGCACGGCCCACGTACGGCCCTGCTGGCGCCGATTATTGGTGCGGTCTGTACTTGACAAGGGTTGGCATAAGTGGTATGATTATCGAACAATTGTACTAGGCAGGTGTCTGCCACTTAGCTGTGCTGAGGAGATGAGGTGTTTGACGATGGCTTCGAGTGAAGATCAGATTAAGACCGACATCAAGGACTACATGGCGAAACATGGAGGTGAGTACATAGACTGGTATGTCGGAATCACTGCGGACCCGCGCACGCGGCTTTTTGAGGGGCATGCTGTAGATGAAAAGAGTGACGCGTGGATCTACAAGCAGGCCTATAATTCAGCTGCGGCCCGTCGTGTCGAGGCGTACTTTGTGGACACTCTCGGGACTGACGGTGGCCCTGGCGGCGGCGACGAGGACGCGGATTACGTCTACGCTTACAAAAAGCAAGCGCACACGAACCCTTAGCCGTGGTGTGTCAAGTACTCAGACAAAGTTTCTATGCGCTGAGTGAAACGTCATGGCTTAGCAGAAGTTCCCGAGCCTCGCGGGGCAGGAGTCTAGGGAGCTGGCGGTGGCGTATCCAAGTCGGTTACTTCTCTGCTGTATTTGACAACGTGCGAAAAAATAATGAGCATCATGAACGACAGCATAAACAGCAATGCCAGTACCGCCGTGTGCACCTCAGCGCGGCAATATTGCCCCCAACGCGCTATGATAAGGGACAACAGCGTCGTCACAAACGCCCCCACGGCTACTATCCACACTGCCCACATATGGCCTCGGCCCAATCCGCCATGGACAGTCAAGAACTGAACGATCTGGGCTAAACCATATATTAGTGCGAAACATAGAGCCAGCACAATAAACGGCGGTGCATTCCCAGAAATACACCGCGCTGCGTCGTGCACTGTGCTTAGATTCATCCGACTGTCTGCTTCGACTTAGGGTTGGATATGGTCATGCTGCACGAAACTCTTTCTCTAATACCGCCCCAGCATAGCGGGTATCTCGTGCCGTGCGATACCATCGCTCCTCTATGCCGACATTGTGCGGCCCTTCAAGCGTAAAATGTAACCCGTCCACAATTCTGAAGTGGCGGGAAGGACTCTTGTCGGCGTGCCTTAGGATTATGACGTTGCGTTGCTGAAGCTCTCGCAGAGGGTGCGCCGACTCATCCGACGGTTCGGGTAGCTCGGGCGGCACAACAAAGACCACTGAAGACACCCCGAGTCTTTTGCTTGTCCGCTCTATTGCGTGTATGACGTCGCTCCGACCCCAGAACCCGGGGTCGCCACCAGCCACCACATGCAGGTGCTCCTTGGCAAGGTTCACTAATTCCCGGAAATCTTCTGCTGCGCGGTCGTTCGTGTTTAACGCCCACGCACTGAAACCCGTCGAATGCGTGATGTGGGAATATACGTCGCGTATGACGTAGATGATAAACGCCACTACTATACCGCCCACTACCACCCAAAGCACTATACTCCAAAAGTCCAAGCCCGTAATTAGCTGCACCATGCTGAATCACCTTTTCTAAAGACAACAAAACTGGTCTGCCCTGCTCTCACAGGACACACCAGCCAGTTGCTTCAGGTGGTACAGAACCCTCCCTTTGTGGCAGACAAGACTGCAGGCATCACACCGGCCCTCGTTATTACCGGCGGGTGGTCCTCCCTAGCTACGTTTATTATATCATAAAGGTCATCTGAATGTCAACACCCGTCAGTAGGGTCTTGTTGCAAGGCTACCGTCTAATACGGTTTTACCCAAGCTGCGCTCTGGACAAACTAAAGCAGCGCAAACCCCTACATTCAAGTAAGGGAGCTATCTCAGTAATTATTGGCATGACCCGATGAAACTTGAGGGCAATCCTGTCTGCATATCATGCCCTCCTTCGTGCGTCAAGTATATTGTTGCCAAAGTTTTTGCCGGAAAGGTACGGAAAACCGGCTTTTTTCAAAAAGCGGGTTTCCCGCAAAATCCGTTTGTGACTTTTGCAGAATAGCTGGGATTCGCCTGGCTGAACAACTGGTACAGGGCAGTTTCCACCATACTCGGGGTAATCTCCCAGAGGCACTCGTAGCTGCACCTGATATGCTGGGGCCCCTCGCAGCAGGGCACGCAGGCGACTTTTTTCTCAGCGGTCAGGCAGCGGTAATTCTCGTAGTAGTTGAGGCGCAACTGGGGCGGCACTGGGCCAAAGATCGCCACGAACGGCAGTCCCACGCATGCCGCCAGATGCAGCAGGCCAGTGTCGGGCACCACTGCCGCGTCGCAGCCGGCCAGCAGCGCCGCTGCCAGCGGCAGCTCCAGCCCGTAGGCGCTGGCCACACTGCCTGTCTGGCGTGAATCTCTTGGTCGCGGACACTGGGGCGCGTGCGCATCAGCGTCAAATATCAACACATCCTGGCCTTTGGTTGCCAACCGCTGGGCCAGCTCAAAGACGTACGGGACCAGCCAACTGCGATGCCCGTAGATGCCGCGCAGGGCCACGGCGATACGCGTCGGCGCGCGGCAATCGTGAGTAGCCAGCCACTTTTCCGCCTGACGCAACAGTTGCGGCGCGGGCTGGTAAGCTGCCCCGCAGGGCGTAGGGGTAACACCAAAGGCCGTCCCCACCAGGTCAATGCGGGGCTGCTGCCAGGCCTGGGGATGGCGCTCCATATAGTTGCTGAGATCAACGAGGAGCGTTTCGGGGCTGGTTTGTCGCGCCGGCGATTCATCCAGTGCGATTGCTTCATCCACCTCCGCGAAGCTCTCCAACAAGGTGGTGTACGCCGCCGGAGCTTGGAAGACTACCTCCAACTGCGAAAAACGCTGGCGAATTGCGACCAGCGTGGGCAGAATCATCAGGCAGTCGCCCAGACCGGCATCGCGTCGCACGATCAGCTTGCTGGCCGAAGTTAGTTGTACGGGAGTGCATATCGGCTCGGGCGGAGGCGGCAGTTTGGCGGTGAGCGACTGGACTACTGGCGGCCCGCCTTTGACTTGAAACTGGTGTCGCAGGGCCACCTGATCCTGGACAGCGTTCACTCGGCGATGCCCCAGCGCTGCCAGGTGTAGACCAGATCGCGCGGATAGCTGCTGGAGTTGGTGGCTACCACCTCAAACTGCGCCTTCTGGTATGTCTTGCTCAGTTCAATCTCAAAGTCATCGCCGGCAGCTTCAAACTCTATCGCTCCCGGCACCAGGAAGCTGGCTGTCTCCCCGTGGTCTATCTCAAAGCTGACCTGCCCGCCGCCGGGTACTGCCTCAATCTCACCGCTGCCGTTGACCGTCTCGCTCAGCAGGGGAAAGCAGCCGCGGTCGGCTCCGACGGTATTGTCAATCGCCACCACCTCGCTGCCGCTATCCAGCTCGATGATGCCCAGGTAGACTGCGCCGCTGGGCCCCTCGGCGGTCAGTTGCGCGCTGAAATCCACCGTGCCCTTATCCGGCGACTGGTCGTTGGCCACGGCAAAGACATAGTTGACGGCGTCGTCCTGCAGGCCGGTGATGGCCTGGTCGCTGGAGGTGCCACACCAGCAGCCCTGCACCAGTCCCTCTCCTGCGGATACGGTCTTATCTTCTTGTATCAGCCAACTGCTGTAGACCCCCGCGCTGATGAGCTGTTTCACCACATTGCCCACCACGCGGTCGAGCGTCTCGGCGACTCTATTTTGGTGATCGGGCTGGACGAAATCATCGCTGACGACGCCCGCTGCCAGCCCGTAATGTTCAGTCTGCGTGGCCATGACTTAACCTCCGTTGTATCGGAACCGCTCTACTACTTGCGGCGAGTTTGTCATCCAGTACCCGTCCCGTTAGGCTGGTCCGAATTATGCATAAACCGGAATGTAAAGATGTGTTGTGGTCTCAAAGCCGCTTCGGGAGGCGTCTTAATCGAGACCATTCGCTGCCCGTGGGGATAGTAGTATGTTATGGTACTGTTCCACTTTTAGAAGTTTTTGCCGGAGAGGTGCGGAGAACCGGCTTTTTTCAAAAAGCGGGTTCTCCACAAAATCCGTTTATGAATTCTGGAGCTAGATGATACCGATATATCTGCCCTGTGCGTAGCGGCTGCGACCGTAGAGGGCGTAGTGGTGGTTGCTGGCCTCGTCCCAGTCGTAGCGATTGGCGACGGTGGTGCGGGTAGTGCCAATCACCCCGGAACCGGGTGTTCGGTTGGGCACAGTGGCGCTACCCGACTGGCCCGGGCGGATCTGGCGATCAATCTGTTCGCGTATGGCGGCGACATCTGTCATCAACTCAGCTCCTATTGTTTGGGACTGTTACAAAACCGGTAGGAGCGGCATCACGTCCGCCGTAGCCTTGGCGAAGGCGGGTCCTGCCCCGACGATACACGAATTGGCGTATCAATCGGGACAAGAATGTCCCTCCTACCAACGTGTTGGTGCTAGTGAGGTCCGCGGATGTCCCTCCTCGTCCGGTAGGAGCGGCATTCTTGCCGCGACACCTGTTCCACTATTGAAGTTTTTGCCGGAAGGGTGCGGGAAACCGGCTTTTTTCAAAAAGCGGGTTTCCCGCAGAATCCGTTCATGAATTATCCAGCTTAGCTCTCCTCTGCGGCCAGCCAGCGGGCCTTGATGCTGGTTACGGCAAGTCGGCGCTTCTCGCGCCGCGCGGTGTGGTGCAGGGCGACGATGCGGTAGGCCTGGTCAGTGGCGCTAACCTGCTCGGCACCACGTACTACCAGCACCTGCCCAATCTTCATACGCGGCTCCAGCGGCGTCAGTACGTTAATAAATTCCGGCCGCCGTGAGCGTTTGCTGAAGATCTCCTGGGCCAGGCGATTGACTTCGGCCTGAGTGGTGTAGTTGGGCAGGGCCTGGACTTCCATCTTCCGCCAGCCCACGAACTCATCTGAGCTGGGGTCATACAGCGAGGCGGGATCGTAGACGACCGAGCGGATAGGCCGCCCATCTTCTCCTACGCCGCACACCGCCACGTAATTCACATAGTCACGGGCCGACAGACTCAGTCGCGGCTTGCGCACCGCCAGAATCTCGCCCGGCCCGGTCGGATCGGGAGCGGCTGAGGCCCGCGTGTACAGATACCAGGAGACGGTGCTGTCACAGGCCCCGTCCGGGGTGCCATCGTGCTCGGTAACATCCTCAGCCGTGCGGTGCTGGCGGCAGTGCGGGCAGGCTTTGACGAAGTTGCCCTGTTCGTCGAAGAAGATAGCTGCTTCGTGGTCGTAGCGCGCCACTTCCTCTAGCAACTCCAGCCACGAACGGCCCGCTTCTACTGCCCACAGTGGCTCTTCCGGCTCGCCCATAGACAGGCGCTGGCCGGTATCCTCCAGTGATTGGGCACTGCGCGGTATCCCGCAGCGGTCCAGCACCCAGTGAAAGACGTCGGTAACCAGCCAGTTATCAAAGATCGGCACTCGTCCGTCGCACTTCTCATCGCGTAACCGGACAATGTCATCGAGGATGGTCGCCTCCAGTTCCGCCTCTCCACCCCCGTAGACGGTGGGCGGTGGCGCCACCAGATAGCCGGTTACAGTCCGCGTAAGCTGCTGCGAGTCGTCGGAGAGCTGCCAGCCCAGGTCAATTGAAATCTTGCGGTATTCTTCTATGTCGGCATACTGCCCCAGTTGATTGTCCAGCGCCAGGTCGTAGCGCACCCCGCGCAGCCGATCGGAATGGTCGCCGGCGGTACTCTCCACGTACGGGGCGATATCCAGCTTGTCCAGCGGCTCCAATTCATCCACCTGCGGATACTGCCCGATCGTCACGCTGAACAGTTGCGGCGAGATCATCGTCTGGAAGCCGACCGGCAGGCCGCTGTCGGGATCAATGCCCACATTGTCCTGGCTGTGCACGTATGGCGCAAGGGTGGCTCGCCACGCCCGCTGAGTATTGGTCAGGTCCTCGCGCGAGTCGGTGGTATCTTCTACTTCCACCTCCCGCAGCGGATCACCTGAGTCGTTAATAACCGCCACGTGGCGGTAGTTAAGCCCCAGCTCGCCGCTGCTGTCCTGGGTGTCGTACCCGGCCTCAATCGCCTCGCTGTCCAGCACCGCCGTCGGCATAGCAATAGGGAAAAATGAGAACATATACTGCCCGGCGTTGTGCAAGATGGATATCTTTCCGCAGCGCGCGCGCAGCTCCCATCCGGGGATCTCATATACCCAAATATCCTCGGCGAAGGCATCCGTGGAGAAGACGAACTTGCCCCGCCACACTCCCATCCACAGCAGTAGCCGCTGGCCAGCGCTGAAGCCCTCCAGCGTGGGAACTCGCACCGACCGCTCCGAGTTGGCCGCCTTGTACCACACCCCGCCCTGCCGGCGCATTATAAACATCGGTGCGCCGTAGGGAATGCACAAAGCCCACTCGTCGGTCTCCGCCACCCCAAAGTGAATCTCGGTACACGGCGGCGCCTGGTTCCAGTTGTGATCCGGCGGCGGGTCGCTGCGATACAGTGAAATGGCAAACACCGGATTGGTCGGCAGGGTGAAGTTGCTCAGCGCCCCGGTTACTTCGTTCGCTGTCCCATCGTATTGGAAAAGCTGAACCTCGCCCTGCAGGCCGTGGTCGGGTAGCGCCACCCAGGCTCCGCCCTGCGTGGTGAAGTGCCCCAGCCCGATGGACTGGCTGGTATCCAGAAACGGTCGGGCAATGACCGCATTAACCTTGGCGTGGTCCACCAGCATCGCCGAGGGCACCTGCAGGCCGGGACGGCCCAGTGCGCCCAGATCGGTGGCCTGGACCGTTATGCGATTGGAATGTATCAGGTCGCCGATGACATCATGCTGGGCGAAGCCGTCGTAGGTGACCCGATACTCGCGGCCCGGCTCGTATAGGTCCACTTTGGCAACCGGATATACGCGCTGTGCCATTATAGCGACGCCTCCAGCTCCCAGCTCTGGCCATCGTCGGCTGAGATATAGATGTCAATATCAGGATAGTTGGGCACGCCCACCACCAGCCGGCAGCCCTGTGTGTCCATCTTAACGAAAGCCACCCGATCGGCGTCGGAGCGGGCTGCCACCAGCTTTTCTTCCTCACCGTCGGGAAATTGGAGCCAACTGGCCCCGCCATCGGCGCTGCGCCGCAGATACTGGGCGCCGCCGCGGTAACCAATCAGGTAGAGAAGCCCATTGTGCTCAAAGGCCATCGGATATGATAGCGTGGCTGGCATCGTCTAGACCTCCTCCCAGGTGTGCCCGTCGTCGGATGAGTGCAGTAGCTTGACCTGGCTGGGACCCTGTTGATAGCTGAGAATGATGCGCCCGCGGCTGTCCTTATCCGCCCAGGGATAGTCACTGTTGCCCTCACTGGTCACCCAGCGCGGCGCCTCCCAGGGACTGGTCAGACCGCCCTTGCGGCGCATGCGAATGTTGCCCTCGCGCACATCGAACAGGAACAGTTGGCCGACGGCATCTTCGAATATATGGGGCCGCCCGTAGACCCCACCTATCTGCAGCGCTACCAAGCTGGCCTGCTTGCTATCTACCAGCACGCCCTGCGGGTGAGCCAGGAACGGAACGTCGGCGATGATGGTAAAGCGGCAGCCCGGCGCCTCTTCCGGCTCAATCAGGCGAATGTCGGTGACTGCCTCATAGAAGCCGCACTCGGGGTAGGGGCTGTCCTTGGCTTCGGCCAGGAGCTTGGGCACCGGCCGCAGCGGGATAACCTCGCCGAACGGATCCAGCACTGAGGGGCCACGGGTGCCTTGCGGGATGGTCACCGTGATAGTCTCAATCTCGTCGTCGGCCCGCTGGCAGTCAATCTCAACGGTGAAGTCGCTGGGCACCTGGTAGCCGCTGGCGAAGGCCAGCTTAAACTGGGCCAGGCCCAGGTCGCGATTGCTGTAGGGCAGCGCGCCGAAGTAGTCCAAATCGTGCCCGGGAATAAACGAGGGCGTCTGGTCGCCATCAAACTGCCCCAGCCCCTTGCCGTCGCCGACCTCGTTAAGGTGCTTGGCGAACCAGCGCGGTGCATTGGTAGCCTGACCGGGGCCGGATTGCGTCAAGAATGCCTCGGTCTCATCGTACAGGTCAGGCCGCCAGTGATAGTCAACTGCCTGCTGGATGTCGCGCTGGGTAGCGCCGGTTAGCACGCGGTGGCCCAGCCGTTCGCTGCTGCTGACCAGGGTGGGGCTGCGCAGGTAGCTGCGGCAGTCCATCGCCTGCGGCAGGCTGAAGTAATAGGCGCACTGCAGGCAGAAACCCCGCGGCACCGTCTGTCCGCGGTCGCGCTGAGCCGGCCCCCCACAGTACGGGCAGATTAGGTCGCCGAAGCCAGTCGCCTCCTGTTCAATCTGGCGCAGTTCCACATACGGTTTTAGCGCACCAAACTCCAGCCCGACACGCGCCGCCTCTGGTTGGTCCTCATCCAATCGCTGGTCGCTGTGCTTGACTAGGTTAGCCTTAACTTTGCCGCCGAACAGAAACTTGGTCTCCGGATAGTAGCCGGTAGCGCGGAACGCGCCGGCCAGCGTGGGTGCCTCCTCGAACGACTGCGAGCGCAGGTGAAAGTCGGGGTCCAGCACCTCCTCGCCAGCGACGATTGCATAGCTTTTGAGTTGCGCGCCGTAGATCAGCAGCTCCAGGACGTCCGCGATATACTTGTACTTGGACAGAATCTCTTTGGTGAGATACCCCCCGTAGGGCGCTTCCTCGGTGGGATATTTGCGCCCGGTATCGTTGTCCTCAATGTGAATCTGCTTGTCAATGTACTGGAAGTTATGGTGACCATAGCTTCCCGTCCGCCAGCATTCCGGTTTGAAGTCCTCCATCCAGCCGGCGTAGGCGCGAGCGCCCAGCACCACGTCTGTATAGGGGAAACCAATAATGGGCAAGCTGCCCCACTGCTCGTCCAGGATATACAGGTCGCCGCCCAGGCCCTCCGGTGGACTCTCCACCGACCAGTAGCCGGTATCATCGGTAGCGGCTGCCACCCCCACGATCTCGCCAAACTCGGTATCAACAATGGTGATGTCAATTCCCGCCGCGGGAACGCCTGGTCGCAGGTACACTCGCCCGCACATCAGAGCTCCCGCCGAGGAGTAGTACTCCAGCGGTGGCATCTGCACGGCGGTTGTCTCTGCGGGTATAACCTGTGCTATCACTCGCGGGCAGCCCCAGCAGGCGTCCCAGTCGCCGCCGACGGTGCGCTTGAACTGGACGATGTTGTGCTCGCCTGCCGGCAGGCCGGTTATCTCCACTGTCCCCGACGGCGGCACCTGATAGCTCTGGCCGGCGTCGTCCAGCGTACCCACGCGCAGCCAAGCGTCGGGAGTAGCGGTGATGGTCAGCTTACCGCTGCAAATATCAATAAGCGCCGGGCTGCCTTCGGCCACCGCCACCTTCCGCCCGCAGTAGGCTACCATTATCTCTTCAACATAGCGGCTCAGCGGCTGCTGGCGAGTTTCTGGCGACTCGTCGCGCCAGTCGCCGTCGCGCTGATAGATAGCCCCGTGGCCTTTGGGGGCAATGAAGCTCCAGCGCCCGTCGGGCGCCGTTTGGATAGGTGCCCGAACCGTGGCTCCACACACATAGGTCTCCAACGAAGGCGAGTAGACCAGCTCGTTGTACTCTTCGCTGTCCCAGTATCTTATCAGGCCATCTTCGCTGGTCTGCAGCGTCACCTCCAGGCTGACATTGGCACCCTCCTGGGGCACGCCGTCGTGGCGAATCTCGCCCTCCAGCCAGTAGGCCATCACGAACTCTTCCTCGAAGGGGGCGGCGATAAACTCGGCCGGCTGGATGCGCTGGCCCCAATATTCGTCCGCCACCATCAGCGCATAGCGGCCCTGAAGCTGCCCGCTGTCGCTGAGTTCCTCCATCAGATACAGCCACACGCCATTCAGCGCCACGTCCGGTTGACGGGCGCGATAGACATCCGCCGAGATTATGCCGTCGGGAGTCTCAAACTCGGCTGACCCGCCCGCGACCAGTGTGCGATCAACCGCTATCCCACGCCGCCCGCCCAGCTCAATACTCCGCAGTGGCCAGTCAGTCTCTTCGCCTGTCGTCAAATCGTCCAGGCACTGGGCCAGTGTCTCCACCTGCGGCCAGGTGCGTACCGGCTCCTGACGGAGTAGGTTCAGGTACCACGCCAGAAAGCGAACCGCCTTTTGCTTGAAGAAGTTCTCGTCGCTGGTGCGCTGGGCGTCATCGTAGTCCAGCGCGTTAGTGCCGTCCGGTCGCCACAGCAGCGCGATGATCATCAGCAGCGCATAGCTGACCAGCGCTTTATACAGCCCCAGCGGGTAGGGGTTGTCACGCGCCGCCGCCTCTTTGCCCCGCACTGCATTTGTGGCTGACTCGAGCCGGTCAGCCAGACCCGGATTGACAAGTGCCATTATTTGGCCTTTGCAATAACTGGCTGGTAGGAGCGGCATTCCTGCCGCGACGGTTTGCGAATTGGCCGTGCCGGTCGGGACAGGAATGTCCCTCCTACCGATGGGGGATAGCGACTGATAATAAATCTGCTGCTATCGAGCTAACTCAATACTGTATTCGCGGTGCCCATCACTCTCCAGCTCGACTTCCCCACGCGGAGGCTGCGACGGGACAATGGTGGTACTGCGACTGCCCGGTTGGCTTTTGAACTCTGCTTCAGCGTCCAGCGCCGCGACCGGCCCTGCTGGCTCATTGGGTAGCGTTGGCTGGCCGACCTGGATACTGCGCCAGGCCCGCGAGGCTGGTAGCACAGGTGACAGCGGCATGATGCTGTTAGCCAGGGGCGTGGAAGCCGTGGGCAGTGGGGCCCCGTATCTCCTGGCGTCGAACTGAGTATTGAGCACCTTGCCGCGGTGCCTTTCCCGCTTCCCGCCTCTCGCCTCCAGCATCCGCCGTGCTTCTCCCCGGCCTGGCGGCCGGTCGGGCAAGCTGGCGACGGGAGGGGATCGGTCAGCTTGCGGAGCGACCAGCGCCAGGGCGCGGGGGAGAGGAGCACCTCGCCTGCCGGGCGGCGCCGCGCCGGAGCGCGGTGCGGGCAAGATTTGGCCCAGCCACCACGGCAGACGGGGAAAGCGGCGGCTGGCTGGCAAGCCTCGGCTCGGGCCAGCGGCGCCTGGCTGCATATATTGGAAAGGCTCATTCATTGCGCATAATCACTCGGGTTGCAGTTGGCTCCAGTGCTGTGCGGATAGCTGCGCCTGCCAGTAGGCCCGCCACAGCTCGGTGCGCCAGGCTGGCTGCTGTGACCAGCCTCCGCCCGGCAGCAAGCCGGTATACTCAAACATTTGTAGTTCATCCAGCACCGCTGCCGTCAGTTTAGCAGCCAGCAGGCAGGTTGAATTCGCAGGCTTATCGCCGTGCGGTGAGCTTGTTTGCAGGCGCGACAGCAGCTTGCCCAGTTGGCTCTGGTCGCGAAAATCGTGGCCCTCGCGAAGCTGGTCTGTCGCGGCAGGCTCTGGCGGCGCAGCCAGGAAGTCGGTCACAGAGACGGTCAGGCCCTGGACCAGCCTACGGGCGGCAGTTATCAAGTTTTTTTTACTGCCTGTAGCACCCGCTGGCCGGCAGGATCGCGCATGTTGACCTGCTCGATTAGGTGGTTAAGCCATTCAGCCAGGGCCGGTGACAAGCTGTCCAGCAGCTCCTCAGCGCGCAAATCGTCGGGCTTACACCAGGGAACTATCTCACCATCACTATTCTCGCGAGGCAGGCAGAAAGCCACCAGGCAGCGGTCGTAGTCGTAGCCGGTCATCGCCGCCAGGTCGTAGCGCCGCTCGATGCTATCCACATAGCCGTTGTCGTCCAGGTGGTATTCGTCCCGGACGCCCAGGCTCTCGCGCTCCAGGTGCTCCCGTTCAGTCAGCGGCCGCAGTTCCACCCAGGGCGGTTTATCCCAGCCGGGCACCTCAACGGGCGCCTCGAAGCGATGAGTACAGTCCCGACCGGCAGCGCTGATTATCCAGGCAGCAAGTTTATCTCGTTCACTCACGGTATGCCTCCCGGAGAGCTGTCGGCGTGAGATAGTTAGGTCAAGGTTATCGGTGGGGTGACGCCGTCGGTGCTGCCCAGAGCCAGGAAGTCAACCTTCTCGACGATGCGCTGGCGATGCGAGCCGGGCAGGCCCAGGTCGTCAGCGGTATGCAGAATGCGGGGCAGTTCCAGCTCGGCGGTGGCCGCATCGCGCTGCAGCGTCACGGTTAGAGCGGCCTCCACTCCGCTGGCAAAGTCAGCATATACCGCATTGTCCACAAAGTCGCGGCTGAAGGCCCCCCAGCAGCGCACGCCGGCCAGGTTGTAGAGCTGCACTGGCTCGGCAGTAGCCGCCAGGCGCAGGCCCTCGTCAATGTCCTCCAGGGCGGTATCCACCACGATGTGCATCTTCTCGCAGTTGATATCCTCGGCCAGGCCACCGCCGCCGGTAGCCAGCTCGACTGTCGCCTCCTGGAAGATATAGGGCGCGGCCGTGGGCATGTTCGGTGTGGGCACAGTCCCCGATTCCATCCTCAAACCGGCCACATCCAGCGTGCAGATGACCGGCTCACCCTTGATGAGGTCAAAGGTGGCCCGTACTACTTTCAGGTCGGTGAGCTTTTTGATCTCCTGGATGCAGTCAATCACCGCCGAGGCCCACGGGGCCTGGTTGTAGCTGTCGCGGTCCTGAATCCACGAAAAGAGATTGGCCACTGCGCCGGGAATCAGCGGGAAACGCAGGCGGCCTTCGGCCCACTGGCCCGCCGAGAAGTACTTACTCTGGTAGGCGTTGACATCGGCAAAGTCCAGGGGCACGTAGTTGTGCTGAAACTGGAGGGTATCGGCTTCGCCGCGGCCCTGCTCGATGAGCGGCAGCCAGGTATCAGGCTGGACAAAGCTGCCTTTGCTGGACTGCAGGGCAAAGCCGAAGGCTCCTTGGTGTGAAAGTGCAACTGGCATACTGGGCACCACCTTATTGATGCGGACGGCTTCGTCCGCTGGTGATAGTCGAAAGTTCCGTACAGCTTGTTTGTCTACGGGTGCTGCTAATCAGGAATGATCTGCAGATACCGGGCCAGCAGCTCGATCTCGGCCACATCAACGCTCAGGCCCTGTTCGGCCAGGTGCTGTTGCACCGGCGGGTCGGGATCGAGCCGAATAATCTGGGCGTACCAGCAGGTCCCGCCCAGGTAGATATCACGGCTCAGCAGGCTGAACAGCTCGCTGACCCGCTCCAGAAATGCTTCATTGCGCCGGCTGCCGGCAGCGGGACGCTCCAGATAGTAGATGCGGAAGTGATAGTCCTGCCGGACGCTCTTGTTAGTACCTTCACCCATCGGCTGGTCGAGGATGGCCGGCTCGACGACGATGGCGGGCACCTCCAGCTCAGCCGGCTGGGGCATGACCAGGGGCCGGCCCTGGCCTACCCAGTGCAGATCATCCAGTATCGGCTCGGCCAGTCGGATCATTGCATTATTGGCCACAGTGAACTGGCCGCTTACCGCGCTGTCGAGCTGAATCTTGGTGAGCCCCGACAACCCGCTGACTTCATAGGTCTCTGCCGGTGTCTCGTCGTCAACCAGCTCGACCTGGTCGCCGATCGAGAACAGCCGGTTGCTGCCCACCGATATTTGGTTGGTCCCATTGGTGTCTTCGCTGAGCAGGACACTGCTCTGGCACAGCAGGCGAATGGCCCGGGCAATCTCGTTGTAATGCAGCAGGTTCTCCATTGTTCATTCCTTGTCTGTCGGCGCAGTCATTATCCAGACACCTGCGGGTAGGAGCGGCATTCCTGCCGCGAAAATGTACGAATTGGCTTGCCGGTCGGGACAGGAATGTCCCTCCTACCGGCATAGAGGCATCTGCCTACAGCTCACGTCGCTGCAGGGCGACTTTGATATGGTGGCCGGCGCCGGCTTCATCCAGCACGCCCAGGACGGTATAGCTGGTCACCGCCTCCACCGTATCGCCGGCCGAAAATCCCGCGCTCAAGGCCGCCGCCAGATGCAGGGCATCACCGTCTATGTGATCTACCAGCGCTGGCTCCCAGTCGGATTCGCCTCGCAGGTGTACGCGGCTGCCGTCAGCGAAGCCGTAGGCGGAGGCGACCACCAGGGAAGTACTTTCTGCTGGCGCCGCTTCAGTCAGCACCGTGACGGCAGTCACCTGGGCCAGCCGGTCGTTAGCGGCCAGGTCGGTGGGCGCCATATAGGCGAGCGCCGTGGCCTGGGGGAAGCGCCCCAGCAGCGAGCGGTCAAGGTCAGCGCTGGTCGGGCGCAGGCGCATAGCCACCTCCGCCTCAAGCAACTGGTAGGTGGGGTTAGCCACCTGTAGGTCGCTCTCCACCGCAATCTGCGGCCGGCTGAGGTTGGCAGTAGCATTTAACAATTCTTCAAAGCTGCGATCGGTCATATCTGGGCTCCCTGGTCGCTGCGGAGCATTGGTTGGCGCGGATTATTCATAAACAGAAATACAAAGATGTGTCGTCGTTTCAATACCGGTTGCAAGGGGCGTCTTGATGGAAGCTATTCGGCGCCTGCGCGGAACAGCAGTGTGCTATCTGCCGTACTGTTCTACTTTTGAAGTTTTTGCCGGAAAGGTGCGGAAAACCGGCTTTTTTCAAAAAGCGGGTTTTCCGCAAAATCCGTTTATGAATTGTCTTGCTTAGACGACGGCCATCCCGATGTTGCGGTAGGGGCGGAGGGCCTCGTGGGCCTCCTCGGCCAGCCGTTCGATGACTGCGCCGTACTTGCCCTCGCGGGCATAGCGCACCGAATAGTCGCCGATGCGCACCGCGGCAGTCTGGCTAGTCTCGCCGGCGGCCTCGGCCAGAATCTGGGCAGCGATGAGCTTGGCCTGGGCCATACTTACCTCCGCCGGCACCTGTCCGTAGCCCCAGTCCACCACCAGCTCGATATTCTGCAGGCCCGAAGGAAAACTAGCGCCGATACTGGCCGAGGGCTTCAGCCGGATTTCCCCAATTTGTGGATAGACCACGTAATCGTCGGCCGGCACCTGCTGACCGGAAATGCTGATCTCGTAGACCTGAGCCAGCGGCACAATTCCCAGCGGCGCCAGGGCTAGTCGGTCAGTGCCCGGGCCGTCCACGGTGAGCTGTTCGTCGGCGTGCCACCAGAAGTCGTGCCCGGCGATGCGGTCAACTGCTTGCGCACTGACCGGCTGCAATGCCTGGATACGGTCATCCACATCCTGAGTCTCGCCGATCCGTGACAGGTCATAGCCGGCCAGCAGCGCCCGCACCTGCTCGATGGTACAGTAGGAACTGATACTACCCGTGCTAAATACTGCGTAGGCTACCATTCTTCGGACCACACTCCTTCAGCGCTGCGCACCCGCACCTTCCAGAAATAGGTCTGATAGTCGGCCAGCGCCTGTCCCTGATAGGTGGCGGTTGTCTCGCTACTAAGCACCACGCCGCTGTCCCACAGGTCGCCGACGCCGCTGTCCAGTTGCTGTTGGCTGCTGGCGACGATTATCTGGTACGCACTTTGGGGGCTGCTCTTCGGATGCTGATAAGTCCACGAGAAGGTTGGGGTGGGATCCACCACATTGGCGGGATTGGTCTCGCCTTCGACTTGCAACTCACTGGCTGACGGATACTGAACGACCTTGGGCTTGATCTCCCAGGCAAATAGCTGGGGCGATTCATCGGCGCTCTCAGGCCGGGTCAGATGGATACGCAAACGCAAGTGGTCAGCAGTCAGCTCGCTGAGCGAGGCTGTCTGCCACGTGGTGAGTTGTTCTATTCCTGAACCCGGCGCGTCACAGTCCAGTTTGCCATAGCTGGATAGCGGTTGCTCGGTTGCCGGATCCCATACTTCGACCCGCCCGTCGCCGGCGTTGAGCTCCAGATTGAGATATAGCTCACCCCAGCCGCTCTCAGGCTTTTCCAGTATGGGTGTCTCCAGGTAGGCACTGGTCTCGCCGTCGGTGATGTTGTACCAGGTCTCGCCGTTGTAGCGGCACCAGGCAAAGTTACAGGTGCCACTCCAGTTCACCATATAGTAGTAGATCCGCTTGTCGCCCAGGCGGAAAGTCGGCCCCGGGCTTAGGCGGGTGCCCTCGCCGGGCAGCTCGCCCTGGGGGATGAAGGCATCCAGCGACGCATCGGACGGCCACATTTTCTGGAAATGGATGCCGTCTTCGGAGGTGAACAGCCCGATGCCGTGGGTGAACCCGCCGTCTCCGGTCCCTTCGATCAGTAGACCAATGCAGTCTTCTTGACCAAGTATTCCGCCGTTTAAGCCGTGGGCGTCGGGAGCGGGCAGCGGTGATATCTCGCGATTATAGGGCTGGGGAGCCAGTGATTTGATGTCGGCGCCGGCGAAGCCCACGATTGGCCGACGGCTGTCGTTCCAGATCGTGCCGTTGTGCAATATGGTCTTGGCGCTTATGAAGGCCACATACTGCTTTTCGGTGGCCTGGGCGTAAGGATTGTGCAGTACAGGCCCGTACATATGGGCGTTGCCCCACGGGGAGTAGCCGTTACCCAACGGTTGAAGAATCTCAGTGCCCTTGCCCCCCTTAGTGATGATCTCGCCGGCGAACTGCGAGCCATGGTCGAAGGACCAGCGATCCGCGGCGCCATGCAGGGCATACATCCCTGTCTCATCAGCAGTATCAGTGTTTGATCTATATATAAGCGACCAGGTCCCATCAATTGACGGGATGACGCGTCTGACATAACTGTAGACCAGGCGAGAGTCCGACTCGCGCTCACAGCGCAGTGTCGAAGTATCCAAAAACGGATTAGACTTGCCGGCCGGCGGCTGTTCATCCGTCCAACTGATGCGCCCGCTCTCCTCGTCCCACGCGCCCTGGATATATCCCAGGTGGGTGACTTCACTACCATCGGTGGCCTGCAGGGCGCAGGTTACCACTTCATTTTCCGCATCGTAGCTTACCGGCGTCGGCAAGCTGGTGAACTCACTGATACTGTCTTCTCGCCAGGTCCCCGGCTCATAAAGGTCAGCGGTGACTGCGTTGTAGTCAGTGATCTTGGTGGGGCGCTGTTTACTGAATGTCAGGTTCTGCTGCCGCCAGACTTTGACAGAGTCGCCGGGGGTACCGCCGTGGCTGCGGGTCAGCACCATAAAGTTATCCGCTAGAGCTGGTCCAATATTGCGGCCGTCACGTTGCAGTATCTGGTAGGTCTGGGGGCCACCGATCTCTATCTTCTCCAGCCAAATCTCCAGATTAGTGCCGCCGGGCTGGTCGTAGTAGCCATCGTCCCAATTATAGCTGCCGTAGACTGATCCGCGTCCGGAGGCTACACACGACACGCCTGGCATTACCACGGTACGTCCCTTCTCGTAGCGAAGAGTTGACCGGCCGTCCGCCACGGCCTGCTGCCACTCAAGCAGGACAAAATGATAGTCATTGGCTCCGTGCTGGGCCCACAAGCTGGCTTCCATCCAGTACTGCGGGAGGCTTTGTCCCGTGTTCTGGCCCACAATTCGCGAGAAGGGGTTAACCACCGCTACGTTGCCGGCGCTGGGGGTTGCCGGTAGGTTCGTCTCTACAGTGATGAACTTGGTAGTGTTGTCCCAATCTGTGACGTAGAGCTGCCGGCCAGCGCAGTTTCCACTGATAAAGGTCAGCAGGGCACCGTTCCAGTAGTCGTCGGCCAGGTCAGGTAGATTGGTCTTAAAGCTGGTGGCTGAGTTACCTCCATCAGCGACTACCGAAAATGTCCGCCCACTACCCCAGTCATAGACGCCCTCGCCCGGGAAGGGATGATGGACGTAGGCCAGTGGCCCAATGCCCATCTCGTAGCCGGCCGGCGTGGTACCATTGTCAGGAACATGAATCCACTGGCGATATGTCCCTGGCTTGGGAGTCTCGGGGAAATCTGCCCCGCCCCGTTTTAGGTCCAGCCCCTCCAGGCGCAGTTTGCTGTAATTGGTCTCATTGGTATCAGTGGTATGGTCACGATTACCTTGGTCCTGGATCCTAATGGGACATACCGAATTCAAGGGCACCCGGTCGTCGTCACTGCCGTCGTGTCGCGGAGTGCCGAAGGGATATATGGTAGTGCCCAGGGTGCGAATCCCCGTATCTTGTAGGCAGAAACGGTCGGCGCTGGCCGTCTCGTCCTGGGCCCAATTGCCTTCGCCCTCGGCAATATCTGCGTCCAGCCCGCTGTCAAATTTCAGCAGGAAAGTCAGGTTGCCGCTGCCCTCTTCCGGCTGGAAGATGTGGGTTTGATGGCCCTGCTGATAAAGCGCCGAAATCTGGGCTTCGCTCATCACATCGTCCCAGATGCCCAGCAGGTAATACTCCTGATTGGCGACGTACCTTATCCACCACGGTGCGCTGGGCCAGTCGGCCACGTAATCAGGACCCAGATAGATGGCGCTTGCGCTGCCGCCAGGCGCGGGCACCCCGGTCACGGGGTCGTGGGTGGCGACAGCATTATTGTAATATGCGCGAATCTCCCCACTGACGAAGTCCCAGGTCAGCACGTGAAACTCCGGCTTTTTGCGGTCCTCTGCGGGGATAGTGTTGTTGATGGAACCCGCGTAGTACAGCGTTCCGCCACTGGCCACCTGAATGGCCCTTCCCCGGGAACTGACGTAGTTGCTATCATTTACCCGTACGCGCCATAAGGACTGCAATGGATCAGAGAGCCATTCCCCGTTATTGGGCGTGCGAGTCCAGTAGGCCAGAGTGCCCTTACCGGTAGCAGATATATCCACGTTTCCGGGGGCCGGCCAGTATAGACCCGCGCCCCTCACGTCTATCCATAGATACCGCTTGTGCATATTACCTTGCACTCTCCTGTGAAATTCCTATGCGTGTGTCCGTCAGTAGTGGCTACCAGGCATACTAGCTGCCGCTGGGCAGCACAGTGTGCATGGCCTCAATCACTGACTGTGGTTCAATAGCCTGCATACAATAGGGTTTGCGGCAGCCGGCGGCCCCGCTGTCGAAGCACGGCTGATGCGGGCAGGCCCCCGCAGCCGTTACTGCTTGGCAATGAGGGTAGCCCGCTGTGCGCAACTGCGGCGGAATGGGGCCGAACAGTCCGACCGTCGCTGTCCCCACGGCTACTGCCAGGTGCAGCAGCCCGCTGTCCGGGCAGATCATCGCTGCCATCTGCTCGATCAGGGCCGCGGCCTGCCGCAGGCTCAGGCAGCCGGTCAGGTCTAGCACTTGCGGCGGTGTCGAGTCTTCCCACTGCTCGCCCAGGAAGGCCACAGTGTAGCCTTCGGCCTGCAGCAGCTCAGTCAGAGTCGCGATGCGGGCGGCCGGATAGCTGCGCTGGCGACAACTGGCGTGCACCTGTATACCGACCATCGGCGGATGCCACTGCGCCAGTCGCTGCCGGGCCCAGTGCCGTTCGCTGTCAGCTACCCGGTAAATTGGCCGGCGCTGGTTCAATCTGACATGTAGCAATCTGGCGAAGATATCCTGTCGGGGACGCCTCTGCGCCTCTTCGCCACTTTCCACCGCCCAGTTCAGATCAATTGCAGCATCAAAGCGCTCTGCCCGATAATCGGTGCCCAGTACATGAGCCGCTGCGATCCCCGGCAGACCCCACAACAGTGGCACGTAGCGGGCGTAGGTGGCTACCTCCACCGATACCTGCCATTGCTGGTGCAACGCTTGCAGGGCGGGAGTGAGCATCAGCACATCGCCCAGGCCCATGTTGCGAATGACCAGCACCCTGTCGGCGGCGTCGAGCGCTTCTGGCAAGGGTCTAATCCGCCAGCCCTGGTCGGTCAGCTCATCAAGCTGCCAGGGTGCGGCGTGGCGGTATTGTCCATCTTGGACCAGTTCCAGCAGCCGGGGGGGCGGCTGCAGCTCCACGCGGTGGCTGTGCGCTGCCGAGAGATATACGTACTCGGCCGTCGTTGCCAGCCTGCGGGGCTGGCCGCGCTGCAAGAGCACGCCGGAGGCCGGCAGACACAGCGTGCGGCCCCGGCGCAGAGTGACAATCATGCTTGTTATTGTGCTCCGGTAGGACAGGCGTCCCGCCTGTCAGTGGTGGGTAGGGGAGAGGTCTACTTGCTGACCTCTCCCCAGTTGGTTCGGTGTTATGCGGTCAACCCGAGGTTGATGCCGACGACCGCGGCGTCGGTCTCCTCATACGCTACGGCGATCCGCGTGGAGATGACGTAGATATTAACTCCTCGCAGGATATCCTTGTCCTTATCAATCCTGATCTGGCGTTGAATGCCGAAGATCAGGTTGTCGCGCAGCGTCAGCAGTCCGAAGCTGAGCTTAGGGCCGCTGGCATATCCGGAGATGCCCTCCAGGTCAGTGGGGATCACCGGAACCGACACAACAGGAACGCCCATATACGGAGGAGCAACTCCCCCGGTGAGGGCTTCATCGCCGGCGGCGGTGGGCCGATCGGCAAAGGTGTCGTTCCAGTCCTGCACGGCTGCTGGGGCGAAGTAGAAGCGCAGATCGCTGTGATTGCGCTTGTAGGTATCGGGCAGCGCCCGGTACATCGCTGCCAGACCGCTGCGGTCGAGCGTAGCGCCTTCAAAGTCCACAATATGGCCGTCGTCGGCCGACACGCGCCAGCCGTCCAGGCCAGCGAGGTAGGTATCGCCAGAGCCGGTATCACCCAGCACCGCGAGCTCCTCCAGGTCGGTAGCGGTCTGCTTGGCCATCACCGAGATCACGGTATCCTCGAAGTTGCCGCGCTCGATGCTGTCTTCCAGCGCCTCGAAGGTGATCTCAAAGGGCGTGATGATCTCTACCGAGCTGAGGTTAACCTTCGCAAAGGCTGGCTCGGCCAGCGTCTCGGGTGCAACGCCCTCGGTCTTGAGTTGGCTGACTCGCCCGGTGGTGGCGATCTTATCCAGCTCCTGCACTGGCCCGCGCATTCGTACCACGCGCGCCTCTTGCAGCATCACCGAGCTGTCTATTGTCATCTGGATGTACTTGTTAGCCTGCTGAGTGTTCAGCAAGCCGCCGTCCGCCAGATCGGACGTGTCAATTGCCTTTTCCAACATCTCGTCGTTGCCCATCTAAAGAACTCCTTTCCAGAAGTTATGGTTGTCTGCGGTCGATCGCTTCTCAGCGACCAACGATTGCCGCCGCCCGGGCTGAGGTTTCTCACTTGAGCCTGTATCCGGCTCAACGCCAGGTGCGGTGGGGTTGGTGTCAATCTTTTCGAGCTGCTTGCGCAGATCTGCGATTTCCGCCTGCAGCAAGTCAATGTTCTCGGTCGGCTGTTCCGCCGGACTATCTTCCGGCTCCGCCATTGACTTGCCAAACGGCCACAGCCGCCGGCAGGCCTCCAGCGCTGCCCGGCCCAGTCGCAGCAGCATATCATCGCTGCACTCTTCATCCGGGGGCGGGCCCTCTGCAGTGACTGGCTCGGCAGCCTTGGCCAAGACCGCCAGGTAAGTATCGGGGTTGGCGGCCTGCTGGGGACGGCATATCGCCACGTGATCCAGCACCACATCGTCAATGTATTTGACCCGCCCGCCCGCCTCCTGGTCAAAGTCCCAGTAGGCCTCGGTCACGCGGCCTCCGACGCTCAATCCATACTGGCGGCCTTCGGCCAGCCGCTTGAACAGCCGCACCGCCCGCGGGCTCATCTCCTCCAACTGTACCCTGACGCGGAAGCTATCGTTATCCACCCAGCACTCTTTGACCGTGCCCAGCTCCTCCAGCGGCCCGGCCCCGTGGCTGGGCAGCAGATCAATGCCAGCGAACTGCTGCATCTTCGCAATGGCATTTTTGGTCATCCGCTCCCGCTGCCGGTCCAGGCTGGTCGAAGAGGCCACCCCTTCGACCCACATCTGCCCGTGCTCGTCGGTCCACGCCTTGGTCAGCGGCAGCGTTACCGCGAATCTGTTATCCTCGGCTACCTCACTCACTTGACTACCTCCTTGGCAACAAAAAAGGCCGCAGCAATTGCCGCGACCTGAAGATTATTGAGTTGAATCTGGCCGACCCTTGTGATGCCTGGCATTGCAGGGAACTCAGCGCCGGCTCAGCAGTTGTCTATACGCCGACTCGGTACGCTCGGCCGCTCGTCGCCACGTAAACTCTCGTCCGATGCGCTCTTTGAGCAATTCTGACGGGCCGCTGGCCAGGGCGGCTTCGATTGCCTCCCGGATGCTGTGCGGGTCGGTTGGGTCGCAGTAGTAAGCCTCGTCGCCGAAGTATTCGCGGGTGCAGCCGCGTTCGGAGACTACTACCGCCGTCCCGCAGGCGGCGGCTTCCAGGGCGGCCAGCCCGGGCGTCTCGTAGAAGCTGGGCTGGGCCAGCACTTTCGTGTCTTTCAGCAGACTCGCGAGAAAGCCGCGGTCGCTTGTCGCTGGCAGCATCTGCACGTTCCCGCGTTTTTCTGCCAACCGGCGGGCGGCCTGATTGTGCTCCCGGTCATAGCTATTCTCGCCGCCGATTATCAGAATCCGATAATCAGTGTCGGCGAGCGACTCTAACAGTCCCAATTGATTCTTGCGCAGCTCCCAGCGGCCGACCATCAGGATATCTGATTCGGGCGTCTTTGTTTCGGGTAGTTGCGCCAAATTCGCCTCCACCGCATTGGGAATCATTCGGTACGGACGACTCACCTCAAAATCCGCGACCAGCATCCCGTACTCGGCATTTGAATTAGGCAGCCACATATCGGCACCGACTAAGACTGGTTTCAGTCTTTGCCTTCGTTGGCGCCAGTCGCCGTCCTGTTCCCGGGCGGTGCGCCAGCCCCGTTCGGCCCACTGCATGTGCAGCTCGTATCCGTTCCAGTAAATGGTCGAGAGCGCAACGGGCACACTCTGGTCTTTGCCTGCTCTGATGCGGCACAGGGTCAACTCCGGATCGGGCGCATTGAATACGTGCAGCAGGTCACAGTCGCAACAATCAGGGCGGGCAGCGTCAGTAATACTGACTTGGACGCCCCGGTCGGTCAGGGCGGCAGCGGTCGCTTCCATCTGGCGCTCAGCGCCGCCTATCCCGGTGTTGCCAGCTATCAGGACCTTCACGGAGCCTCGTCAGACGCCTCGGACTCGACCAGTGGCTCCAGCCCTTGCTGCTGGCGGATCTCATCTACCGTCCAGACGCCCAGGTCAGCGTAGATGCGGGCAATCTCGGCCTCTTCGCGCTCCTCGCCCAGATCGGCCTGGCGGAAGCGGAACTCCCAGTCGCCGATGCCCATCTGTTCGCGAATCATCCGATTAATCTGATATTCAATCCGCCGCTGCTCGGGGCGGATGACCTGTTCGCGGAAGGTCTTATCCTGGTCGCGGGAGTTAGCCAGATTGGCATTCTCTACGATGGTGATCTTGCTGGGCGGGACGCGGTGGACCATCAGGATTTCGTCGCGATTAGCCTTGCGGTAATCCAGGAAGGCGGCCTCGTCGTGCTGGCCGACGGTCAGCGGCTCGATGCGCACCCTGGTATCGGCGCCGGGTACATCCAGCACCAGCGTCTTGTGTCCACTCCCCTTGATCTCGGTCTGCATATAGTTCTGAATCTGGGCCAGCAGCTCCTGGGAGAGCTGCCCGCCTTCGATAATTATCGCCATCCGCGGGACGGCATTGTGTTCGAAAAAGTCAATGTTGTACTCGCGGGCGGCCCGGTCACCGGCAGCGGCCGCCAGTGCGGCGACGATGTCCGGGATTCCATAGATACCTGACTGGGGAGTGTATTTCTTGAAATGAATAAGCTCGTTTTGCGACTCGTCACTGACCGGATCGGTCAGGACTTCCGCCCCCAGCGACCGAAAATGGCGCTTCTGGGTGCCGCGCAGTTGGACGAAACCCTCGTCGTCGGGCTTTATGCGAATGGTCGTAGCCGGGACGTGGTAGAAGCCGTCAATATTGCCCAGGCTGTTGCGGGTCACTTCCATATAGCTGTTGCCCAGGCACTCCACATCGGTCCAGATCGCCCGCATCACCTCGGTGAAGGTCATCTCCGGATTACAGGTGGCCAGCAGGTGCTCAAGCAGGGCGCGATTGGCTGTGGCTGCATTACTTTCGCGATCAGTAGCCGGTACAAAGCGGTAGCCCAGCCCCACGCAGTTGACCACCTTGGCATCCACGCAGGCCTTGTGGGTGGCATTGGTCTCGTACAGCTCGGCCAGCGCGTCCAGATCATAGGGCGGCTCGACGGCCTGCCCGTTGACGTAATCCTCATGCCACGCTGATTGTGGGAGCTGTTTGCTTTGGCCGGGCCTGGCTTGATCGCCGACCACATAAGCCTTCATCAACGCCTCTGACATGCTTGAAGTTCTCCTTTGCCAAGTTGGTCGAATCTGGTCTGTCAGGCGCCGTCTGTAACCTACACCACATGCCCGGTTATCTCCCCGCCGCCCCAGGCGCGGACGGCTTCGCTGACTGCGCCGGCTACGGCGTCGGCTACGTCTTTGGAGCCACGCGGAGGGTGGTCTACCTTACGCCCGCGGATGATTTCCAGGCTGCGCAGTTCGCGCTTCAGCGGCTCGTAGTCAGGCATACGCAGCCGGCCAGTATTGATCAGTTCCTTGAGTGTCTCGTAGGCGGCCAGGTCGCGGTCCACTGAGACCAGCTTTGTGCGGAAGCCCTGACGCTGCAGGATCTGGCGCGAGTCAACCGACTGGAATCCGTCATAGCTGACCTGGGCGATATTGAAACCGCGCCGCCGCATGTCTATGACAAGCTGGCGCACCCGGCTGAGGTCTACTGCGCCGCCCGGTGGAGCGGATAGCCGCCAGGCCAGGTCAACGATGGCCGTTGGCTCGTCGGGATTATCTGGTGCCGGCTGGCAGTGGGCCATAGCAAGGCCACAGGCGTCGCGAGTCAGGCCCAGGTCAATATGCACAAAGCGGGGCAGCCGATCAGGCGCCTGGAAGTCGGCCCGCCAGCGGCCACTGTCATCCAGTGCCGGGCTTATAGTTGCATCGCAGGCTGCTTCGATGACTTGCGGGTCGGTAAAGAAGGCCTCGAGGGCGTCGGTGGGGCGAGCGGCGATGTCGCGCAGCGCCCGCTGGGGATTACGCTCAAAATCCGCCTGATACTCGACCGGCACTTTCATTTCCTGGAAGTCAAAGGTCTCGCCACAGTAGATATGCTTGGGCTTGACCTCCCAGACCGGGCGGCGCGAGGCGTATATCTTCGGATTGGTTTCGGCCTCGCGCAGCTTAGTCTCAATGAAATCTTCGGTGTGGCGCGGCGAGGAGATCAGAATCAGCAAGCCCCGATCCAGAAAGCGGCTGCGGATGCGCCGCTGCAGGGCATTGTAAATCTCCTCAGCGTAGTCCTTGCCCTCTTCCGTCTCAACGAACCAGGCGGCCTCGTCCACCACCGCCCCCAGGATGTTGTAGCCCAGCGGAAAAGTCTCCGCCGAGCAGCCGGGCACGACTACGATGTCTTTGGGAAAGCGCAGCTCCGTCTTCAGCGCCTCGCACTGCGCGAACTCGCTGTGGAACCACGGTGAGTTGCGGATGCGGTTGCGAATCTCGGTAAAGACCACGCGCTGGGCCTGCTGGGCGCTGGGCGCCATATTCATAAAGGCAATTGTGCTGCCCGGCGCCAGGCCGAAATGCGCCTGCGGGTCGCGCAGGCACAGCGTGCGGTGCAGCATATAGGCGATTGATATTGATGAGAGAAATGACTTGCCCGCGCCGATGCCCCAGCACAGCACCGCTTCGTTATAGTTGTCGCTGAAGATGGCCTGGACTGTCTGGAGGACTCCGGGATAGACCTGGTCTTTCAGATTCAGATAGAGCGGACTGGTGATGAACTCGCTGATGGGCGCGGGCGGCTGCTCATATTGCTGTATCTGTTCATTCCACCGGGAACTTACCTGGCCCAGATGACGGGAAAGTCTGGCCAGATGCGGCCGCCACGCGGCGGGTGGCGTCGAGTAGAAGCTGCTCAAAAGTTTCGTCTGGCTCTCGTCCATTACTGATAAGCTCCAACAGGCTCAGGCCGCGGTGGACCTCTTGCTGGTGCTGTGGTTCAAGCTCTTCGTCCTGGTCTGTACCTCCCTCCGGACTGTCCGACTGGATGAGTGTCTCCATCAGCTCGCGATAGCGGTGGAGCATCGCCGCCTTGCCGGTATCCAGCGTTTCGGGGTCGGTCACCGTGGTGATAAGCTGCTTAAACCACTCGCCCACCTCGTCCATCTGCTGGACGCGGTTGAGATGACGAGCACCCGGTCCGACCAACTGTCGCGCAATACCCGAGTCTTTGATATACTGGATGTGGGGGGCATTGGTAGTCCTGAGACGAGCGAGGCTCTGGGGGGAGATTTGAATGCCCTGCCCATCAAGATGCTCACTGGCCTGCTCGGGATCTTCATAGAGTGAGAGCATAACCAGGATCTGGGCTTTTTGGATCACGTTGAAATGGCCGTCGCCATTTGTCGGACTCATTGTCTTCACCCGGGTTGATTGCCTGCTTCTATAATTACAATCACGCTCAGCGCGGGTTTGTTTCATCACCCTACTGTCCGCAGCAAGCAAGGTGGGGCAGAGGGCCGCTGAGCGCCACGCAACGGGGAAGAGAGATTTGGGAAGATTTGTTTGAGTTAACGGAAATGTGACCCGTGGTTGGCGGGGGGGGAGGGGGCAGGACAAGGAAGGTAAGGCAGCGAACTCCATAGTAGGAGGAAGAGCAAAATGATAGGCAAAATGTGCGATTGGGCAAAGCGACGGGATCAATGGTTGGCGAGAAGTTGGCCCTGGGCCTGGGACGTAAAGGCGGGGCTTCATCCGATTGTGGGGATTGTAGCTAGCTGTGTGCTCATAATAGTTGTGAGCATAGGCCTCTCCTTTTCCCTCCGTGCCACAGGGCCTCTCTTTGGCTACTCGCCGGGTGCGCCCCTGTATCTGTACAGCGCCGTCGCTCAAAGCTTGGCCGCATACATGACCCTCGCTCTGACTGCCCTGTTTATTGCATCTCAACTCTTGGGGCCAAACTACTCGTGGGGCTTTGCCAGATTGTTGGTTACTCAGCTAATGCTGCAGGTAGCTTTAGGCATGAACTTGGGCGTAGTAGTCGCATCGCTCTTCTTCCTGGCGACACCCGATTGGTGGGGGGTTGTAGGTAACACTCCGCTTATCGTGGCTGCATTGGCCTTTGCTGCCCTGATCATGCTTACGTATTATGTCGTTAACGCAGTCCTCTCCCTGGAGCCAAGCCGGTTCGTGGAGCAGTGCACTCGGCAGGCCCAGCAAATCATCGCTGCGGAGCACAGTGAAGCTCGTGATGAGTACGTACTCGTGGTTATTAAAGCGCTTCGTGATATCGGGCTGATGCCGGCTGGACATACCCAGTGGACTGAGCAGACGATTAAGATAGCGGCGCGAGGCCTTACTAACATACGCAGCGCAGCTATGGAGCAGGGCAAGTGGGAAAAGGGCGAAACCGGCCACGAGAGCGAGGTCTGCTGGCATGCAAGGCGCGCGCTAGCCGACGTGGCGGCTGCCGGAGTTTGGTCTCAGCAAGCCGATGATTCCCGCAGGCGTTCTCAGGTGAGTGACCTCCTGATACAAGTATGGATGCTCGCGTGGGAAGCCTATCGGGCGCGCAACGATCAAGCGTGGAAAGATGCTCTCTATGTTGTTTATTGGGTTGCCGAAGAGCGGCAGGCGGTTGGCAAGGAATACTGGCTGGACTGGTTTCGCGACGACCTTATTGGAGAGCTGAGCATGCGGGTTGGCTCAGGAAAAAAGCGTCCAACCATAAGTTCTGATGAGAAGCCGCTCTTGGACACGGCCTTACTCTGTGCATTGAAGGCTGCGTGGCACGCTGTGGAGGTTGGTGAAGGGCAGGAGGCCTGCCCAATATTTCTGCAGTTATGGCGTGAGGTCTTCTTAGCGCGACAGCCTGACGACGAAGGGGTAGCACAGCAGGTCGCGCTCTCCCTGGTCAGTGCAGTTATGAGCCTAGGTGCGTGGAGTCTGCAAAACGAACATGCCCAAGACCTGATTCCTGAGTTTCTGCCAATAGTTGGAGAACTGCTAGCCGACATCGTCACATCTTGGCAGATCCCCCCTGGCACCTTCATAGAGGAGGCTATGGAGAGATTCAATGTGAAGCACGACGAGTTCACTAAGGCGTTGTCAGAGCGCTTCTTTCCCATTGAACGCCCGCTGGAAACGCCTGGTCGGGTAGGGCCGGGCGGATTCGATCCTACTCCCCACTTGGGCGTGGCGCTATACACCCTCCTGCGGTGTTACCTGGAGGCAGCAGAGAAAGTTACCTTGGGCTATGAAACGATGGAGTATCGCAAGTCCGCAGCGTGGATGAGTTCAACTGTTGACCCAAGCAGGCAAGGGATACTGCAGACGTGGAGTGAGCCGTTGGAGCCACTACTCGGAGGCGATGACCTTTCATCTTTGCTTGACGGGTTGGAGAAAAAACTCATCGAGTTTGAAATGCAGCGCGACCGTGACGAGCAGGCGACTATCCACGAGGCCCCGTTGTCGCCGCAGTTGGTCGCTGAATTCGAGCAGGGCGTTGAGCAACGATTCACAGAAGTACATAGAGTCGCGAATTTGCTGAATTGGGTCACCTCGGCAGGCGATGGTCAACCGGTCACGGTGCGTAGGACTACACGCACACTGCGCGAACTCTTCGTAGAAATCGCGAGCCTGACAGATATAGGAACCCTTGGTCGTGCGATGAGTCGGGGATTCGCCGCGTGCGAGGACTATTGTCTCTTGAGAACGATCAGTGAGTTCACCAGATCAGACTTGGGGTATTCTGACTTGTCCCCGCGAGACATCTCTGAGATGCGCCTCATGCTTGAGGAAATCTATGAAGGCCCGGCTTGCCTTGTTTGCCTTGTTGGCGGAGCCCTCTATGAGGCAGTGGAGCAGTCGCCTGATTTCCAGCCATGGTACCGTGAAGCCATCGCCGGATCGCCTCGGTACTCGGGCCGGCTTGGGGAAGTGGCAGTCTATGTCACAGATGCACTGAAGCCCGAAGAGGCGGTGAGCTTCATCCCGGAGCAGATTGGTGACTTGTCGGTGAGCAAACCATTGGAGATATCTGACCCTGAGGACTTGCGCTGGGATGAAGATACTGCCACAAAGCGCCCTATGGTCAGCATCGAACTCTCGGAGGAATTGCAGGTTGCTTTGAGCGCCGACGGCGAGCCGAGAGTGTGGGATTTGTCACAGTGGATAAGCACTGAGGAACCCGAGGCGTAGGCCTGCGCAGGTGCTCGTTCATTTACACTGATTCGCCTATGGGGTATAATACAAGTGGAGAGTGGGTCGGGTGGTCGCACCGGCTCCTGCAGCCGGTGAGGAAAGTCCGAGCTCCGTAGGGCAGAGTGCTGGCGAAAGGCCAGGAGAGCTGCCAAGTGCCCCGCAATATCCTGATAATCTGCGTTGACGGGCTGGGGCCGGAGTATCTGGAGTTGACGCCTACGCCCAATCTCGACCGCATGGCCGTTGCGGGCGGCTTCGTCATCGGCCAGTCCGTCATCCCCTCGGTGACCAACGTCAACAACGTCTCTCTCATCACCGGCGCGCTGCCGCGCGTGCACGGCATTACCGCCAACTACTGGCTGGACCGCGCTACCGGGCAGGAGCACTATATGGAGTCGCCCGACTTCCTGCTCTGCCCAACCGTGCTCCAGCGCGCCCAGCGCCGGGGTATGTCCACCGCCTTGCTCACCGCCAAGCAGAAGCTGCTCCGGCTGCTCGATGCCGGTGCGGACTACTCCCTGGCCGCCGAAAGCCCCGACGCGGATATGATCGAGAAGGTCGGCCCGCCCGAGGATATCTACTCGCCCAGCATCAATCACTGGCTCTTCCGCGCGCTGCGGGTCGTGCTGCGCGAACAGGACCCCGACATCGCCTACTGCTCGACCACCGACGGTATGATGCACAAGTATCCGCCCGATGCAGAAGAGTCCCAGCGCCACATTCACGGCCTGGACGCGATACTTGGTGAGATTGTCGCGGAGAATCCCGCGCGCGAAGTCTACCTCACGGCCGACCACGGGATGTCGGCGAAGAGCCGCGGGCTGGACCTGGAGAAGCTTCTGGGGGCAACGGGCATCGCCGCGCGCGCTATCCCCATCATCAAAGACCGCTACGTCGCCCACCACCAGAACCTGGGTGGTGCTGCCTACGTCTACCTGGACGACCACCGTCTTCTCGGAGATGCGGTGAGTGCCTTGGAGGCGGAGCCGGGCATCGAGTCGGTCCATGCCCGCGCCGAGGCCGCCGCGCAGTTCGACCTGCTCGCTGAGCGTATCGGCGACCTCTTTGTGTTGGGTGATCAGGACACGGTCTTTGGGCAATTCGAGACTGGCCAGGCTCAGGTCGAGGTCCGCTCCCACGGCTCACGCCACGAGAGCGCCGTGCCCATCCTGGCCTACAATAGCCCGCTATCTCCCACCTACCGCATGAACCTCGACCTCGTCGCCGCTCTGGGGATCAACTAGCCCCGGACCGCTTCAGGGAGTCTGCACGAAGCTGAACTGCTTTACTATGCAGGCGCCATCGGGTATAGTATAACTGGAGAGTGGGTCGGGTGGTCGCGCCGGCTCTTGTAGCCGGTGAGGAAAGTCCGAACTCCATAGGGCACAGTGCTGGCGAAATGCCAGGCGGGGTGACCCGCGGAAAGTGGCACAGAAACTACACCGCCGATGGCCCGTCCGGGCACAGGCAAGGGTGAAATGGTGAGGTAAGAGCTCACCAGCGTCGGGGCGACCC
>JAUVZM010000014.1 GCA_030602615.1 bacterium | reverse complement strand
CTCGCGCAGAGGCGGGGTGATGGCCTGTTTGCTGAAGCCGTGATGGGCCGGGCCACCCGCGAACATGGCCCACTGGTCGGTGGGCGCGGCGCTCTGCCGCTGAGCCGCCTGCATAGCTTCGCGGGCATCAGCCAAATATCTGGCAGCGGCAGGACCAGAGGTGAGCTGCTCGGCGCGCTCCAGGCGTATCCTAGCTTTCTCGAACTCGCGGCGCTGGGTATGGGCCACTGCTATGGCGTACTGCAGGCGGGCGCTTTTCGGGTTGGTGCGCACGGCTCGTTGCAGCCGGTCAAGCCCGGCTTCCGCCGAACAGAGCCGACCAAGCGCATCGGCAACTGCCCAGGGCGCATCTGGCTCGGAAGTGATGCGATTGATGAGAGTCGATACGTTGCGGGGGCTATCTGTCTTTCTCAGGTAGTGGATAACCTCCGCAGTCAGTTCGGGGTGCTCGTCGCTGAGAGTTTCAATAAGTGCCGGTGCCGGGCGCTGATCGTCGGCTGCGATGTGCCCCAGCCCCCGAGCGGCTGCCATCTGCTGACGCTCATCCCCCTCGCGCAGCCAGTTACTCAGCTCACGCTTCATCCTGCGCAGATACTGGGCAGCCAGATTGCGCACCTCGGGTTGATCGTAGTCAAGCCCTGTTGTCAGTGCGGGTATGAGACTTTGGTCGAGGTGATCCTCAATGTGCCGGTAAGCAACCAGCCGGACCTCGCGGTTCTCGTCGGTCAGCAGTGAACTGAGTACGGAGTATTGGGCTGCTTCCAACTCATCAGCGCGAGAAAACCAATACTCTACCTCGAAATCGTGATGGACCACGCTGCGCAGGATCAGCTCCATCTCCTCAGGGGCAATACTGAGATCCTCGCGATGGTCGTTAATGATATGTAGCTCTTCACTGCCCATCAGCAGGTCGAACTTATGGAAGTTGTTAAGCTCGCGAGTGAGCAGATCCTGGACGTCGCGCAGCTTCAGTTCCTCCTCCGACATCCACTCATCAACCTGCTGGATAAGCTGCTCGTGGATTAGCTCGTAGTTGCGTTGTTTGTCCTTGCCCAGTCCGCGCAACAGCCGGAAATCCACTAGCTTAGCCATCACTCGCTCGACCAAGCGGGCATTTTGCCCCACTTCTTGCGCAATTCGCTCCAGCGAGCGTGCTGCCTTCAGTTCGGAAGAGACTGCCATCTGCTTGATAATGGCCCGAGCCACCCGCCGTTCGAGCATGGGCAATTGACTCAGGGCATAGTCCAGGTACTCACTGAATATCTTAGGAGCGCCACCCAGCTTCTCGTAATCGCGTTGAGTGATGGTGTCTGAGCCGGCTGATTTCTGTTCATACAACCGATCGCAGACGACCTGAAGCTCGACAGGTTCGACCCCCTCGCGGGCCAAATCTTCTACTAGTTGGTCTACCAGTTTTCGCTCCACGTGCAGGCCAAAGTTCTCTGCGGGCTGGACAATGGCCTGTTCGGCTTGCTGCTTGTCCAGCTTGTGCAGCCGATACAGGTTCTCCATTATACCCGGAAGCTCATCTTCCAGCTCATACAGCTCGCCCAGGTAGTCTTCGCGGATGCTCAATACTAGCCGGATGCGCTCATCCGCGGCGGTCAGACACTGTTTAAGCTGCTGAATAGAACTATCGCGGACGGCGCCGCCCAGTTTGACGAAAAGCTCCTCGGCCTGATCCAGGAATACCACAATGCGCTGGGAGGAAGCTGTGGCAATTGCTGACAGCAGATCAATCAGCTCATCTGAACCGACGGCCTCGCCCAAATCGCAGTTCTGTTCTTCCGCTATCTGCAACACAGCCTGGCGGATGTTGGCTATGGGCTCGTCCTCGCAGCGAGCATAGATCGGCAGCCAAACCCCGGCATTATCCAGGTGCTCCTCGTGGCGGCCCAACAGTCGTGCCATTACCCCGGCCTTGATAAGCGAGGTCTTGCCAATGCCCGATCGCCCAAATAGCACGGTCAAACGATGTTGCCCGATGAGGTCTATGAGCTGGGAGATCTCGTGGTCTCGGCCGAAGAAGAAGTCAGAATCCTCGGTGTCGAAGTAATCCAGAAAGCGGTAGGGCCCGCCCCGCAGCACAGTAAGATCTCGTCGCAGGCCCCGGCTGGTGTGTCTGCGATACTGGAAGCGGTCGCGCAGCCGGGCAAAGAAGTCATTGAATGAGCCGGGCTCGCGCACCAGCAGATGACGCTGTGACTGGCGATGGCCCAACCACCGGACTACCTTGGGCTGTAAGCTGTGAAACTCCATACTGGCGGGACTCTCCAGTTTGAGCTGGGTATACATCTGTTCATCGGCAGTAGGCACCTGCCGATTAACCCAGAAGACCTTACCTCCTTCGTCGGGCACGAAGTCCAGGAACGGCTCATCACGCTCGTCGTAGGCGGTACATATGCAGATCACTCCGAAAGCCTCATCAATAACCTCGCCTATCGGCTCCAATCCCTGGCGGATTTCCTCAGGAGTTAGGGGCAGGCGTTTACTGGCCAGGTCACCACCGCATTTTAGCACTACCACCCGCGAGGAGTCCTCCAGGGCCACTGATATCGTCTCCGCATCATCAACGCCAGCAACCAGCAGATGATAGTCAGTTTCCGGCTCCAGGTGGCGGTCGCTGAGGGCCTGTTCCAGCAGATCGTGGGGCTCCATGGTAAATATGGTCGGGAAGTAGCCGTCCTGAATCAGCCGGGCCAGTTGCGAGTGGCCTTCAGCCGGACGGACATCACTCAGTCTCTCCCGTAGCAGCCGACAGCGCTGCGCCTGGTCGGGTACCTGGCGGGCAAATTCGGCCACTGCCGCCGGCCCACGCCGCTCGACAGGCAGATGCTGGAAGGACATACCTGTCTGCTGGCGAGCCAGGTCTTCGAGAAGCAGGTAGACTTCGCGGTCTGCGGGGGGTGTGCGAACGGCACTACCGATGAACAGCACATGTCGCCCCAGCCTGTGCCGTCGCGACATAATATGGTCGGCAATAGTTGCTAACATTGGCATCAGCCGAGGCCAACTTGTGAACGGCAAGCCTCAACAGTATCAAAACCACCTTACCAGATGCTACGGTGCTACCGCTGGGGAAAGTGGTGGATATTTGCACCTCGGTGGTGGGCCTGGGCGGATTCGAACCACCGACCGATCGGTTATGAGCCGACTGCTCTGCCGCTGAGCTACAGGCCCGAAGGTTACGCCCTTTTCTTCGTAGGCTGCCCATATTATACTCAATCACCTTGCAGTATGCAACCGACTTGCTCCCAACTATGACAGATAGTATCTTCATTGACACCGGCCCGATCACTCCCTATAATGCCGCTGAAGCAACCGAGCCTCATATTTGCCCTTGTAATGATTGCCAGGTGATCGCAGACCTTGCCGACTGCAGTCACTCCCCTGGATAAAGCGATTGATCATTTCCGCCGAGGCGGCTTTGTTGCGCTGCTGGATTCAGCCAACCGCGAAGATGAAGCTGATCTGCTGCAGGCCGCCCAGTATGTGAGTGGGGAAAGCATAAATTTTATGCTCACCCATGTGCGGGGTCTTATTACCGTTGCTATGGCCCCCCAGCGGCTGAGCGAGCTGCAAATTCCCGTCCTCGACCAGCAGTTTTGTAGCGCGAATATGCCGCGGTTTACTATGCCTGTAGACTACACGCCGGCAGTGACCACGGGGGTCTCGGCATTTGATCGTGCCGCCACCATCCAGGCTCTGGCTGACTCGGAGACTCGCCCGGAGGATTTTGCCCGTCCCGGTCATGTCTTCCCCCTGGCGGCAGCCCCGGACGGCCTGGCAGAGCGGGCCGGCCACACTGAGGGCGCTGTCCGTCTATCCCAACTGGCCGGACTGGCACCAGTGGTGGCAATGTGTGAGATAATGACGCCGGACGGACATATGGCTGCTGGGGCCACCCTCCAACGGTTTCTGGAAGCTCACAATGTGCCTTTGGTAACCGTGGAACAGATCGCCCAGGCTCTGGGCGTGAGGCCGGCAGGTCCTGACGACTAAGCCACCAGCAGGTCCCCACATTAGCTCTGTGCGACTGGCCCGGGCTGCGGCGAGTCGCGCCGCTGGCTGGCGAAGTATACCCCCCCCAGCGTGACGGCAATACCGGCAAGCTGCCACCGGGTCGGCTGCTCATGTAGGAAAGCAACCGCCGCCGCCAGCGTCACGATTGGCACCAGATACTGATATACAATAGTTCGCGCCGCCCCTTCAAGCCTGACGCTGCGATACCACATAATCATGCCGTATCCTAACCCAACGCAGATGTTGTAGGCCACCAGCACCCAGTGGAGCGAGGTAAGCTGGATCCAGGGCGTGGCAATGAGCTCGCCCAGTCCCACCGGCACCAGGACGACATTGCTGAGAACCATCGCCACTGCTGTGACGATCAGAGTACCGTGTCTTTGCATAAGTGGACGGCTGAGGATCATATAGACGCCGTACAGCACTGCCGATGCCAGCATTATGAGGTCACCAGTAATTCGAGCTGGTGCCACGCTCGAAGAGGTTGTCCCAGCCCCCAACACTACCAGGGCCACCCCACTCAGAGCGATGAAGAAACCAGCCCAGTTGCGCCAACTCATAACTTCCAGGCCAGCAACAGCCACGATAACGCCAGTCCAAACTGGCGCGGTGCTGAAGACGAGCATTGCTTCGTTGGCGTAGGTCAAATCCAGGCCGATGACGAAACCCAGCATCTGTACACCCATCAACACTCCCAGGCCGAGAAGAGGAAGGAACGAAACTCGCAGGCTACGCCGCAGTCCCGGCCGGAGCAGCGCGACCACCGTGAGCAGAATGAGGCCCCCGACCAGGTTGCGCAGGCACAGGAACCCAGCCGGTGAAAAGACGCCCAGCAGGAATTTTAACGCCACCGTGCCTGTTCCCCAAACGACCACAACCGACAGTGCTGGCCAATTCACCTTGGCCCAAGCCTGACTGTCAGTTAAAGCGTGTCGAGGTTTATCAAGCTGCTCAAGCATAGTTCCCTCGGGTTTATGGAATCTCGGGCAGAGTAACTACAGACTCGAATGTGGTGAACAATGATACTGTGTTCGTATGGGTCAACACAGGAGTGGATAGACTCGAAGCTGATGACCAACGATGGCGAAGACTGCATCCCGCAGCCCGCCAACTCGGCTATCGGTTCAGGGCTTCTCCGGCGGCTGGACCGGGATGCGGAGGCGGATGGTGGTGCCAACGTCGATTTCGCTTTCTACCTCAATGGTCCCATGGTGCGCCTCAACTACGTTAGCGACGATGCGCGTGCCCAGGCCGGTGCCCATCGGTTTGGTGCTCACCGCGTCTTCGGTAAATAGCTTCTCACGGATGTCATCGGGTATACCCGAGCCAGTGTCAGCGCATTCGATAACAATTTGGGCGGGCTGGTCAGGTGCGTCGGCCGGCGCAGTTGCCAACCGTAATGCCACCGAATCGCCCGGATCGCAGGCATCAATGGCATTGTAGATCAGGTTATACATCGCATTATAGATCTGCCTGGCGTCAACCGTCGCCTCGGGTATCTCGCCTGCCATCTGAAGGCCAACTGCTACCTGCTTACTCTCCGCATGTGACCGCAGTAGGTTCATCACCCGCTCACCGACAGCCACAACGTCTGTCGGTTCGAAATGGGGCTCGGCAACTATGCCCTTGACTGCGGCCGAGATTTCGGCCATGCGCTGCTGAACTACCTCGGTCCCCTCCAGAATCATATCAATTAGCTCCGGATATATCCCGCGCAGCCCGTCCATCGCCTGGCGGACCGAAACGGCCATCTGCGGCGTCCCCTTCAGGTCGGCGAGTGTTTCATCAAGCTGGGCGTAGTCCTCATCAGCAATTATCTGCAGCGTTTCAGCCCCGGTCCGCACCGGAGTGATCATATTCTTCACATCATGGCTGATGTTGCCAATATACTTGACAACTTCGGCCAGGCGGGCCTCTTCTTGTAAGCGAGCGTTCTCTATAGCCACCGCGATCTGGGCTGCCATTATGTCAATCAGATTGACATCGTTCTCGTTGAAGTGACCAAGTCGCTTGTTGAGCACCTCAATGACGCCAAAGGGCTTGCCTGCCGAAGACTTCAAGGGGACAGCCACCATATTCTGCGTTGCGTAGCCCAGCTTTTCTCCGATGTCGCGCAGATGGGCCTGTTCGGCGGTGACATCCTCCGAGATATGGGTTTCTCCCGTTTGGAAGACCAGGCCAGCAATACCCTGGTCTGGTTCAATTTCGGTTCCCATCAATTCATCAGCCTTTTCGCCGACTACATACTCGAAGCACAGCTTGCCAATGTCAGGATCGTACAGCAGAACAGAGCCGGCTTCCGCATCAGCTATCTCCAGGCTTATGTCGAGGGCCTGTTGCACCAGCTCTTCGACATCTGTAATTGAGCTTAGGCCAACGGCAATAGTATGGGCGGCGGCAAGTTGGCGTTCCAGCTCCCGCACGGTGGCGGCTAGCTGTGCCGTGTGGTCTTCCCCTGGACTTGTCATCTCCCTGGCCTCCTGGCGGCATTAGTTGTGAGCGGCAGCACCAAGCTTACTCGGAGGGGGCTGGTGGAATCGTGGCGGGTGCTTTTGGGCCAACTCTCATTGCTATTGCGGCAGCACGTTGGGCTGACTCTTCGTAACCGGCACGCTTCAGAGCCACAGCGAATCGGAGCCAGATGCGGTGGTTAAAGGGATGGGATCGAGCGGCATTCTGAAGCACTTTTAGGCCTTCGCGCTCCTCTCCGGATAGAAACAGAATCCAGCCCGCCGTAGCCTCAGCGGTACCGTCCGCTGGATTCAGTTTCTGTGCCTCCTTAGCCAGTTGATAGGCTTCGGTAAGAAACTTGTTGTTGCGTGTCAGCAATAGGGCAAGCCGCAGCTTGGGATCGGCCAGGTCTGGGTCTAGCTCGATGGCTCGACGATAGTGTTGCTCTGCTAGATCGTCCTGGCCGGCCATCTCCAAAGCATCAGCATAAGCGAAATGGGCAGGGGCCTCCTCAGGCGCAATAGCCACAGCCTGGGCGCCTACCTCCGTAGCTGCCTTCGGCTGGCCAGTTGACTTATACGCCGTGACCAGATTCAGGTGGGCTACAAGCAGTTCGGAATCAAGTTCCACAGCTTTCTTCAGGACGGGGATGGCGGGACGCGGCTGGCCTTTGGTCATTAACAAGCGTCCTTTCAGCTCACAGGCCTCCGCTGATTGGGGGTTGATCTCCAGCGCTGCGTCAATCCACTCCAGCCCGGTATGGGGGTCACGTAACCGCAAGCAGGTGCGTGCTAACCTGAAAGCAGCATCGAAGGAGTTGGAGTCAATCTGCCAGGCCCGATCGAAATGGACGAAAGCCTCGTTGTACTGGTCTTGAGCGGTATACGCGTCTCCCAGCTCTATTTGCGCCTGGGCAGAGTTGGGATTGGCTTGCGCCTGCTGCCAGGCCGCATCAAGTGGAGCAGCCTCGCGGTGGCCACAACCCGCGCCCAGTGCAAGCGCTACGCCTGCAAGCATAAGAGTCAGCAGCCCTCTATACCCACTCATAACCCGTACCCTCTTCCCGTAGCATCTGTCGAGCAACACCTTAACCGGCGGCCTTAGCGCTGAACCGGTGCATCATCTGGACGAACTCGCCAAATAGATAGTTCGCGTCGTGCGGGCCGGGGCCTGCTTCCGGGTGAAACTGGACCGAAAAGACGGGCAACTCCTGGTGGCGTAGGCCCTCGGCGCTCATATCATTGAGATTGATGTGCGTCAGCTCCAGGCCCGTGCCCTCCAGACTGTCCATATCTACGCAGAAGCCATGATTTTGCGTGGTAATGTCTATTTGGTCGGTCTCCAGGTTCTTTACCGGGTGATTGACGCCCCGGTGGCCGAATTTGAGCTTGTAGGTCTTCCCCCCAAAGGCCAGAGCAATGATCTGCTGACCCAGGCAGATGCCAAAGACGGGGACTTTTCCGAACAAGTTGCGAGCGGTGTCAATAACATAGTCTACTGCCTCCGGGTCGCCCGGTCCGTTGGAGAGCACCACCCCATCGGGCTGACTGGCCAGAATCTCTTCGGCGCTGGTAGTTGCTGGCACAGTTATCGGCTCGCAGCCCTGGCGATAGAGATGACGCAGAATGTTTTGCTTGACACCACAATCAACAACTATCACTCGATATGTCTCCCAGTAGCCGCGCAGGCTATTGCTGGGGCCAGGCATCTCCTCGGCAACCCAGCGGCGGGGGGGCGGCGAGATTTCCAGGCTGAGCTGTCCGGCCGGTATTGCTTCTTCTTCATAGCCGCTCTGTCCCCAGCGCCGAGACTGCTGGCAAGTGACTTCCTTGACCAGATCACGGCCGACCAGCCGGGGTGCTTGGCCCACCTTCTCGACAACACTTTCCGGATCCAGATCTTCAGTAGAGATAATTCCAATCTGGGCGCCGGCATCGCGGATGTGCTTAGTCAACATTCGGGTGTCAATGCCCTCGATGCCGATGATGCCATGGTCACGCAAGTAGTCGCTCAAGCTCTGCTTGGCCCGCCAGTTGCTATAGATGGGCGAGTTTTCCCGCACGACAAACCCTTCCACCCACGGCTGCCCCGATTCCATATCTTCGGGGTTGATCCCGTAGTTGCCGATCTGGGTGTAGGTCATAGTAACGATCTGGCCACGGTAAGAAGGGTCAGTAAGCACCTCCTGGTAGCCGGTCATGCCGGTATTGAAGACCACTTCCCCGCTGCGCTCGCCCTCAGCACCAAAGCACTGTCCGAGGAAGTAGGTTCCGTCTTCCAATGCCAGAATAGCTTTTTTCTGCTCAGCTCTGCTCGACATCTATGTCCTGTCCGCGCCTATTGTAGCAACCGTAAGCTTCACCTTAGAGTTTCGCGTCTTCGCGCAGTTCTCCTTCCCGCATCAAAAACTGCCCGGCTTTGACGGTAATGTTTGCTACCCCGCCGGGTCTGAGGTCGCCCGCGGCCACGATGATTGCAGTAGGCGAGGGGCTTTGCAAGTTGTGCGCAGCCGCGGTGGTCCACGTCTTCAATCGAATGGGTCCCGTCCTCGCCCCATGGAGTTCACGGATTGCGAGCGATTCTGCTGCGTGGTTTAGCTGACTGCAGAAGGCTAGGCGGTACTTTCTCGTGGAAGCAGGCTTTCCTGAAGAGGGGAGGCGCGCTTAGCCACGCGCTCCTTAAATGCGGGATCAGTGTAGGCACGGCGGCCGTTGACAAGCGTCATGAGAACCTTGCCGTACAGCTCCCAACCGGCGAATGGACAGTTACGCCCCTTAGAGAGAAACTTCTCCGGGTCTACAGTCCATGGATATGCAGTATCTATGATGGTCAAGTCGGCTGGCGATCCAAAAGTGATCGAACCAGCTGGCAGGGCGAAAATCTCTGCAGGCCGAAAGGACATTTTTTCGACGAGCTCATATAGAGTTAGGGGGCCTTCGAGAATCAAGCGCGTGTGAACGACACCAAAAGCGGTCTCGAGTCCGATAATGCCGTGCGGTGCAGTGGCCCAGGGCTGGGCTTTCTCCTTAGGGGTGTGAGGGGCGTGATCCGTCGCGACGATGTCGATTATTCCTGATTTCAGACCGGCGACTAGCGCATCGACGTCTTGCTTGGATCGTAGCGGCGGATTGACCTTGGCGTTCGTATCGGTACGGTCCTTTTCAGCTTCTTTGGTAAGCGTTAAGTGGTGCGGCGTGGCCTCTGCCGTCACCAGGTGGTCGCCCCTCTTGTATTCGCGGAGCTTGTTGAGGGTACCCGCGCGACTGACGTGGCTGATGTGGATATGACATCCTGCCTGTTTGGCCAATTGCACATCACGGTCGACGAATCTGTCCAGCTCGCCTCTTGTCTTCGTCTTCGCAGACGGCTGTTCCTGTAGCACCAGGTCAGAGTCCTCGCAGTGCGGCGTGAGAAGAATATGCAATCCGCCTGCTTGCTTGCATGCCTCTCTCATGAGTGCCTCGTCCTGGACGAGGTACCCGTCGTCTGTCAGCGCGACTGCGCCCCTTCTCTTGAGATTCGCGAAGTCGGTAAGCTTCTGCCCCGGCATCTTCTGCGTGATGGCGGCCTTCGTGTACACGCGAACGACGCTAGTTTCCTGTATTCTGTCTTGCACGTCAGCGAGGCGCGCTGGCCTATCAATAGGATATGGGAGGGTGTTGGGTTCGCAGACAATGGTCGTGTACCCCCCGGCAGCGGCCGCAAGAGTTCCCGTTGCGATGGTCTCCTTATGCTCCTGGCCTGGCTCTCTCAGATGGACGTGAACATCCACTAGCCCAGGGGTTATAAACAAGCCAGTGGCGTCAATGTCGTCTGGCCCTCTGGCTGGCATACCGGGGCTGATTCCTGCTATTCGGCCGTCCTTAACAAGAATATCGAGCTTGTCGCCGTCGATTTCGTGTGCTGGGTCAATGACTTGGCCGCCCTTTATGACGTACGTCTTATGCCGCTCTTGGGCAACCTGCAGGGGCTCAGTGATTGGTATTACAGTGGAGCACCGCGTGTTCACAGGGGCTATTCCACCTTGACCCTAATCGTATCCATCCGCGGTTGCAGTTGCCCATTGGGGTCAGTCACCCGCAGGGTCACCACGTAGTAACCTGCTTCCGGGAACTGATAGCTGACCTCTGCCCCGTAAGCGTCGACGCCCAGGCCGTTCAGGTCATCAAAGTCCCACTGATAGCTGGCCCTGACGCCATCGTGCTGGGGTTTAGCACTAAACTGCGCCGACTGCCCGGCCGACACAGTGCGGATCGCAACTCCTTCAATGTTGGCAACCAGCGGAGTGTCCTCCTGGATTATCTTTAGGTCGCCGACATAAACCGTCCCCTCATGGTTAGCGGTGATGACCACTCGCTGCAGCGTGGCTCCCTGCAAATCCTCGGGGCGAGCGAAGTCGGAGAGCACGGCGCTAAGCCGCAGCCAATCGTCCTCAAATGCCAGGTTTGGGTCCAGCAGCAGGCCCCCTGACGAAAGCTGCCCCTTGTCGGTGACTAATACCACCCGAATCCTGTCAATCGGCTCGGGCGGTTGGCTAACTGCCGCTGTGCCGATCCCTCGCCCGCCCGGCATCATCATCCCCCCTCCTATGCCCGGCATCATACCTGGGCCTGCCATACCTGGGCCTGCCATACCCGGGCCTACCATACCTGGGCCGGCCATACCTGGGCGTGCCATACCCGGGCCCATAGCCCCTGGCCCACCAGGTAGCCCTCCTGGCATCATCCGGCCCATTCCTCCCGGTCCATACCCGCCATAAGGCCATAACTGCTCGGGTTCTTTGGCCTTCGCCACAATAATGAGTTGGGTCTGGATGGGATCGGCGCCAAAGGCCGTGAAGTCAACTGGCTGCTTTAGGTCCAGCCGGCCACCCTCGTGGTAGCCTTTAGTGGTCACCGCAAGGGTTTCATGGTCGGCGAAAGTCTGCCCGTCGTCCAGTTTTATCTCCCCACTGCCCCATGCTCCCAGCGCGAGCACGTCGGTGGTACCGTCAAAGACCTGGAGACTCTCATCCGCTACCAGCACAGAGCAAGCCAGGCACACCAGCCCAGCTACAGCGCAGAGCGCGACCAATCTCTTCAATAGCATAAGCCCCACCTTCAACAAAAAATAGTAGCCTTCCCACATAGCCCTATTACTTCACTATGATACTGCATCTGCCGTCTTTTGGCAAGAGGGTAACCACAGGTGACTTAGTCCCTTCGCAACACCGACATAAAAGCCGCCTGGGGAATCTCAACTTGGCCGACCTGTTTCATACGCTTCTTGCCGGCTTTCTGCTTCTCCAGCAGCTTGCGCTTGCGTGTTACATCACCGCCATACAGCTTTTCGATTACGTCCTTGCGCAGTGGAGGAATCCTCATTGAGGCAACCACGCGCTTACCGATGGCGGCCTGCAGGCGGACTTCAAAGAGCTGGCGAGGAATCTCCTTTTTGAGATTGGCGATGATAGCCCGACCACGCCGCTCAGCGAACTGGCGGTGGGCGATAATAGCCAGGGCATCAACCGGGTCGTCATTGACCAATATGTCCACCTTGACAAGCTCCGCAATCTCGTATCCAGCCGGCTCGTAGTCCAGCAGCGCGTATCCCCGGCTCATGGACTTGAGATTGTCATAGTAATCAACAATGATTTCGGCCAGCGGCAACCGATAATGCAGCACCGCCCGGTCGCCCTCCTGCTCGTAGTCCATCATCTGGAACTGGCCACGCACGCTCTCGGACAGCTTCATACACCCCCCAATGTATTTCTGTGGCACAGTTATCGCAGCCGCTACAATGGGTTCTTCAATATCTTTGATATACTGCGGCTCAGGCAGCAGCGCAGGATTGTTTATTTCCATCACTTCGCCGTCAGTGCGCAGAATCCGGTAGCGGACGCTGGGGGCGGTAGCCACCAGCTCCAGAGCATATTCGCGCTCCAGCCGCTCCTGGACGATCTCCATGTGCAGCAAGCCCAGAAAGCCGCAACGGAATCCAAAACCCAGCGCCGCGGAAGACTCCGGCTCGTAGCTGAAGGCAGCATCGTTTAGCGAATACTTCTCGACCGCGTCCTTGAGCGCCGGCTGGTCGGCATTGTCAACGGGATACAAACCAGCGAAGACCATGGGGCGGACTTTGCGGTAGCCCGCCAGCGGCCGGGGGGCCGGCTGATCGGCTGACGTGATGGTGTCTCCCACCCGGCTGTCGGCCACCTGCTTTATGCCAGCAGTCAAGTATCCGACTGAGCCGGCACTAAGCTCGTCCACTTCTTGGCGCTGCGGGGCAAACACGCCGACGCCACTGACTTCAAAGGTCTGGCCGGTAGACATCATCTGGATGCGGTCCCCAGCGGCGACTGTGCCCTGAAAGACGCGCACGTAGGCAACCACGCCCAGGTGCAAGTCGAACTCGCAGTCGAAGATTAGCGCCTTCAGCGCCGCGTTCGGGTCGCCGGCCGGAGGCGGAATATTCCGAACAATCGCCTCGAATATCTCCTCGATGCCCGCACCGGTCTTGCCGCTGGCATAGTGGATCTGCTGCTCAGTAAAGCCGAACTCTTCCCCCAACTGCCGGGCCACCCGGCTTTGCTCAAAATTCGTCAGGTCAATCTTGCTGACCACGGGGATCAGCTTTAGATCTTCGTCGAGCGCCAAGTAGGCGTTGGCCACGGTCTGGGCTTCCACGCCCTGGGAGACATCCACCAATAGCAGCGCCCCTTCGCAAGCGTGTAGCGCTCGCGATACCTCGTAGGAGAAGTCCACATGGCCGGGCGTATCAATAAGATTCAGCTCGTAGCTGTTGCCGTCTTTGCCCTCATACTGCATCCGCACGGCGGAGGCCTTGATAGTGATACCGCGCTCGCGCTCGAGGTCCATATCATCGAGGACCTGCTCGCGCATTTCCTTGCCACTGATCACCCCGGTGGCCTCCAGCATCCGGTCGGCCAGTGTGGACTTACCGTGGTCAATATGGGCAATTATCGAGAAATTTCGGATATATTTTTGATTGGTCATGGTTGTTTGTTCACCAACTGCGAGGCAGCCCTTGCGAATGCTGGACAAAGCATACAATTATACCTAAGTTTCATTACCAGGAGCTTGTGAAACTTTAGGGCCTAAAAAGTTTCATAAGCTGAATCATCGCGTGTTTTAGGAAAGATCTCCAGTGCCCAACAGTATTTGTAAAACTTCCTTGGCAAAGAATCTCTTTTCTCGCTTCCTTTCGCCCCATTGATGTAAGATTTCCGCGTCAACCAGCTTGTGCACGTTCTTGCGGGCAGCCGTGTAGGAAAAACCTAACATTCGTTCAGCGTAGCCTACGGTAAGGAACGGTTGCTGCAACAGATGGTCGGCAAGATGGAACGGAGCTGCTGACCGAGTCGTGGCTTTCAGCCGCTCGTGCCACTCCTCCTGCAAGTCCAGCAGCGCATGAGCACGCCGGTTCGTCATCTGGGCCTGTTCGGTCACGCCCAGTAGGAAAAACTCCACCCACTCGCGCCACGCGCCCCTGGTGCTTACCGCGAAAAGCAAGTCATAGTAATCATCTCGGTTGCGCTCGAAGTACTCCGACAGGTACAGCAGCGGCTGTGACAACAGGCCCCAGTGTACCAGCAGCAAAGCCAGGAGCAGACGGCCAATGCGCCCGTTGCCATCCAAGAAGGGGTGAATCGCCTCAAATTGGTAGTGTATCAGCGCTAACTCAACGAGCGGCGGGTACATACGTTCGGTATGCAGATACCGTTCAAAGTCACTGAGACTACTATTCAGTTCGTCCCCAGGTGGTGGGAAGATGCACCTGGCTTCATTCAGTGGGCATCCGGGCGGACCAATCCAGTTAGGGCTCGTGCGGAACTCGCCGGGTGTGTGATGCTCGCCGCGGACACCCTCCATGAGAATGGCGTGCAACTCCCGAATGAAGCGGCCGCTCACGGGAAACGTTTCTCGTCGCTCCAGCCCGTACTCCATGGCTCGAACGTAGTTCAGAACCTCGTGGACGTCGTCTTGCGGAGTGAGCGGTTGATCGGACCGCAGCGGCAATTGCCCTGCCTCATAGACAAACAGGTCTGCAAGGTCCGCTTGCGTACCCTCGATCCGTGAAGAGACCACGGCCTCCGAGCGAATTAGCGGGCGGACGAAGATGTGAGGGTCACGTAGACTCCGGGCCAATCCCTCGAGCTCGCCCACGGCCCGGTCCGCGGCTGAAAGGGTCCGAGACAATCCGAGGTCCAGGTCCAATTCGGGCGGCAACGGATTGGGGACAAAGGCCCAGAACTCCGCATCACCGGCACGATGCACCTTGACCAGACGACCAGCAGGACTTTGCTCGAACCGTGCTACATCCATCAGTCTTCGCCCCTTCTCCGTTCATTTGATCTGGCGAGTCGTTCAGCGAACAAGCTCTCAAGCCGCTCGACGTCAACGTTGGTTGCCACCTGCAAGTTTGGTCGCCCCTCGCCTGGGATGATCTGGCCGATTTCGGCTGTCTCGCTGGGCTCTGTCGCCACTGTCAGGCACGTCGGCTCCAGCGTCACCAGCTCGGGCACAAATGAGACGGCCACTGCCAGTGGGTCGTGCAGGATTGGCTCGCTGCGGCCGGTAGTCTCCTGCCAGGCCTGGAACATCTGCCAAATCAACGCAGAACGCGCGGTTCCTGCGCCAGCCAGTTTGGTATGATACTGCTCACGATATTGGCAACGTGTGGTGACATCCAGCGGGATTAGAACCTTCTCGACGGGCAGGTCAAATACATATGCGGCGGCCGCCGGATCGCACCTGACATTATATTCAATCTTCCGTTCGTGCTCCACCGCACCCGCCATCATCACCAGCCGCTGGACCTGTTCGGTCAGTTCCGGAGCCTGCTCGAAGGCTGTTGCCACGTTGGTCAACTGGCCGATTGAGACCAGTGTTACCTCGCCGGGATGGGATTGAATAGCCTCGATCATCAGGTCAATGCCGTTGCCAGGCGGAGCAGCGTCGGCGGCCGTCAGCACGGCCTGCTGGTTGACGGGATTTGCAGAGACGGCGCGGCCATCGAAGGTATCAGCCTGCCCGGCAGCAACCGGTATATCGCCGCGGCCCCAGGTCTTCAGTATCTTAGCGGCTAGCCTACCACGCAGTTTCACCTCAGTGCTTACCACAGCTACCGCCAGCAACTCAATCTCGGAGCTATTCAGCGCCAAGGCCAGCGCCAGCGCGTCATCAACGTCGGTGCCAATGTCGGTATCCAAAACTGTCTTCACTGGAACCATAGCTTAGCTTTCCTTGGTCACATTCCGTCGCTGGCCTGGATATCTTCGGCGGGCTGCGAGGCGCCCCGTCCGCTGAAGCGGCGCCTGATCAAGCGCCAGGCCGAGCGCAGTTCGTCCATCCTCAGCAGCGCGGCCAGACCAATGAAAACCACTGTGCCCAGGCTCATCGGCAGCAGCACATTGACGAGTCGAGCAGCGAGGCTGGCCGTACCCAAGTAGTGCTGCGAGGCGGCCATTGTCCCCCAACAGATTAGACCTAGCGCGGCAGTGGGGAGCACCAGCTTGGCCATGCTGCTCACCATTTGCGGCCCGACCAGTCCTGCTACCCGCCTGTGCAGAATCCACATAAGCATCGTGGCATTGGCAATAGCGCTCACTGAGGTGGCCAGGGCCAGCCCCGAGACTTGCATTACCCCCATCAGGGGCAGAGCTGCTGCCAGGCAGATGCTGATGGATATAGCTCCCACCCACACCGGCGTTACCGTATCATGGCGCGCGTAGAAGGTCCGGGCCAGGATGTAAACCGCCGCCAGGCCCACTATGCCGGGGCCAAACCACAATAGGGCATCCGCGACCAACTCGGTGGCCTCAGCAGTGAACTGGCCCCGTTCCAGCAGCAGACGAACGATCGGATAGCGCAGCACCATTATGCCCACCGCCGAGGGCACCACCAAAAAGAGGGTATTACGCATTCCAAACGAGAAATCGCGCCGAAAGGCAGCCAAAGCGCCTGTCGCGTAGTGCTCGGCCAGCGTGGGAAACAGGGCAATGGCAATGCCTGCTCCGAACACCCGGGTGGGCAGCTTCCAGAGCCGATTGGCGTCTTCCAGGATCATCGGGCCGTGAGTGGGATCCACTTTGGTCGCCAGGGCCGTGGTGATGATCAGGTTAATCTCGGCTACGGCCAACCCGAAGACGATCGGCAGAGCCAGCTTAATGACCCGGTGCATCCCCTCGTCGCCGGGATCAAACAGCATCAGCAGCCGGCCCCCTAGCCTCCGCAGGGGCGGGATCTGGACCAGCAGGCTGCCCAGCAGCGCTCCCAGCAACACTGCATAAGCCAGTGTGGACACTCCCCAGAGCATCGGCGCCAGCAGGATAGCGCTGATAATCATCAGGTTGTAGATTATCGGCCCGGCGGCCGGCCACAGGAAATGCTTCAGAGCATTGAGCGTACCCATCAGCAGCCCGCCGATGACGAAGAAGATCTGGGCGGGAAACATCACCCGCATAATCCATACGCACAGGTCAAGCAGATCAGGATGGCTGTCCACCCAGCCGGGAGCCACAACCCTGGCCAGGTGCGGCGCGAAGAGCATGCCCAGTCCCGTCAGGATAGTGCCGAAGATGACCAGCAGCCACAGTGTCGAGCTAAACGTCTTCCAGGCCTGCGCCACCCTGTTCCTGGCTATATACTCGGTGAACACCGGCACGAAACCAGTACGCAGCGCCCCACCGGCCATCAGAAAGTAGATGAAATCCGGTATCCGGAAGGCCTGCACATAGGCGTTTACCTCGCCCTCAATCCCGAATCGCCAGTTCAGCAGCATGACGCGGATGAGTCCGGTGACGGCGCTCAGGAATACTGCGGTCACCATCAGAGCGGCGGCAGCGGCCAGGCCCTGGCGGGCAGGGCTTGCCTCCTCGGACTGAGCAGCTTCGGCTTCAGGTTTGGCTTTATCGGAATCGTCCGGCATCTGATTGTTCATCAACGCGGCATCTATGAGGCTACGTGCCTGGCAGAATCAAGAGAATTATAGCGGTAATCGGGGGAGTTGGAAAGCAACTGGCAGTTGGACTGCACGATGACAGCCGGACTACTCAGGGTTCAATTGGTGACAACAGTGGGCCTGGCGAGCTGCTTTCATCAGCGGGAGTCAGCTCGGCTTCGGTCGGCTTGGTGCCGACGCGCACTATCTCGGTCTGGGCAGGATAGACGTCATTGTGCATAGTCTGGCGGTTAATCAGCTCGCCGGCTTTGCTGTATATTTCTCGGATGAGAGTGACACGCAGGCCGCTACGCCCCTCAGTCTCAATTTCCCGCTTGCCCTCCTCCAACTCGGGGTCGGGCACTTCCTTCGTAGCATAACCGCTGCGGCGTAGACCGGTGCGAATGAGCTTAACATCGTAGTCGTCTTCAGCTTTGCCCAGGATCTTGGCCCACAGCCGGTTTCCCTTCACTCCTCCGAGAACCAGAATAGGATGGTTCAGGGAGTTTTTGAACCGCATATCAATTTGGTTGTAGTCCACAGTGGCATCCCGCCCGGTCGGGCAGTATGCGACGGGTCGAGAGTGGGGGCGGCGCTCAGTCATCTCCATATTGGCTAGCAGGGCGGCATTGTAGACGGTGGTGGTCACCTGACAGACGCCGCCACCGATCCCGGGAACAATCTCGTTGTTGCGGAAGATCGGAGCTGTCCGGTAGCCAACTTTGGCCGAGCGTGGCCCCACAGTCTCATTCACTGAAAACTCCCCGTCAGGCTGCACTACCGTGTTGTTGACGCGCGCGATAGCCAGCCGCAGGTTGTGGCTCCGACTGACCTGTCCCGGATTGAATGGGGTACTGTAGCTGCCCAGCACCACCTCAATATTCTCCAAATCCTCAATGCTTATGCTGGGAGGTTGAGCCACCACCACAAGCTCCACAGCCCGCCGTAGCGGATCCGACAGAGCCGTCTGCACAGCAGCTTGGCTCTCATTGAGCTGCAAGGTGACACCCACCTTACCGGGTACTTTCTCGACCTGTTCATCGTCAGTTACCTGGACTTGAGCATCCACCGCTTCGCAGTCTATCTGGGCAGCAATCTCTTCGAGAGTCTGCCACAGTCGGCGTTGGTCAATCCAGACGGGGATGGGAACATCGCGGCCGTAGCGCCACAGACGTAGCCTCGTCTGAATCCGTCCCAACAGGCTGCCGGTACGCCCGACTCGCATAGCCTCCCTGACAGCCTCGTCCGGCAACGCGGCCACACCCAGCTCCTCGCGGCTGGTGGCGTATGTGCCATTGGGATGGATTAGGTCCACTTCGGCCGGTAGCGAGGGCAGCAACCGGCTTTCCAGCCTGGCCTGCGCCTCGGTGGCAGTAAGCTCGCTGACGTCTATGCCCGCTATGGACACGTTGGCGGCGATCTCATCAGTGGCCTGGAATTGCTGAGCACTTACTGCCAGCAATATCACTGCGGCCACAATCAGTGCTACAATTGCGCCCAATGCAATACCGATCCGTTTCAGTGTTTTGCGCCGACCTTCGTTGTTCATCTGCGACATTCGCTCGCTATCTGCTTAGACTACTGCCACACGATTATTGTTCTTCGGGGCTGTCTTCGGTGCCGCCGGTTGCCCGCGGTCGCCTATACATCTCACATTGAGCCTTGATGGTGGAGACTTCTTCTTCCAACTGCTTTATGCGGTCCAGGAGCTGCTGCATTTCCGGGTCCTTGGCATGCAAAGCCCGCTCGTGGTGGAAATCGTAGATGCGCTGACCGTCGCGGCGCGCCACGTAGGCCTTGCTGCCTACGACGGTGCAGTATGGCGGAATATCGTCTACCACCACCGCCCCAGCGCCGACCACAGAGCACTCGCCGATAGTAATTGAGCCCAGAATCTGGGCGTGGGATCCCACGGTGACGTTATCTTCCAGGGTGGGATGGCGCTTGCCAGCCTCTTTGCCGGTTCCACCCAGGGTCACGCCCTGAAAGAGGGTAACACCGTCGCCAATCTCGCTGGTCTCACCAATAACAGTGCCAGTGCCGTGGTCTATGAAGAAACCCTCACCGATAGTCGCGCCTGGATGTATCTCAATATTGGTGAAAAACTTGGAAACCTGGGAAAGCCAGCGAGCCAGTAACCGCAACTTCCACTGCCACAGCCGGTGAATGATGCGATGGGCCATAATTGCATGCACACCGCTGTAGCACAGTAGGACCTCCAGGTTACTTCGTGCCGCCGGGTCGCGCTCGCGCGCCGCCTGAATATCCCTGCACAATGTCCTAAACATCGGCTTTACCCCTATTATCTGCCAAAAAGACCGCAAACCAGCCGCTGGCTGCGGTCGTTAACTGGATTGGTCCTATTATACCCAGAGGTGTAGAAATCGTCAATTAGAGCAGCCTATTGCAACCTCCATACTGAATTGCTGGCCGAAATAAAGCCGGCCGAGGTGAGTCATGGCAAGCTAACCAGTGAGGAGCTGGCTATGTATTCAGCTCGTGCAGATACTGCTTCGGCACCATATTCCCGACGTTGAGTATCAGATTCGGATCGAGTGCCTGCTTGGCGCGGGCAATCTCCATCACGGCGTGCTCACCATACATCAGCTCCAGGTAGGGAATGGTGTGACCTGCGGAGGAGAAGGTCTTTTTGCCTACACCGTGCTCAGCGCTCACTGTTCCACCCCAAGAAACAGCCTGCCTGGCCAGGTCAGCGTATAGCTGCTTAACAAACCTCAATTCTTTTTGATTGTGAGTCATAAACTCGACGTGCAGGTGATAGTCGCCGATGTGGCCGAATACCAGGTAGTGCTCGCCCTCCCGGGGGAATTTCTCCCGCAGGGCCGCGCCGGCTGCGTGATAAGCCTGGAGCATCTCGGGAAACCTCTCAGCCGGGACGGCAAAGTCAGTGATCCAGGCCTGGCTATTGTGGCGGCGCAGGTAGCTGTGCACCTCATCAGGGAGCGAATGGCGAAACTCTTTTTGCTCGGCGGCTTCTTCGCCACTCTCAGCAAACCAGTCCGCAGCATAGTTATTGGCCTCCAGCGCTACTATGAGCGGGTCAAGCTCATCTAATGTGCCCACTACCTCGGTGTAGACAGCCGCCCCGTAGTCTTTGCCCGCCAGCACCTCATGCTCCATGAAATCCAGCGAGTTGCTGTCGAAATACTCAATGGACAGCACAGTCATAGTACCGGCCGCAGCCGTGCGCAGATCGTCAATGAATCCCAGAGCGTCGGCCTCGCTGGCGAAGAAGGCAATTTCACCAATTATATTATCAGGCCGCTCGGTGAGCTTCAGGCGGACCTCGCTGATGACGCCCAATATACCCTCGCTGCCGACGAACAGATCCACCAGGTCCATACCGGGGCGGGCATAGAGGCCGGCGGCGTTCTTGCCCGCTGGCATCTGGTAGGAGGGTAGGGGGACGGCGTACTGCCTCCCCGACTGGCTGGCAAAGCGGAATTCGCCAGCGCCAGTGCAATCGCCACGACTTATATCAAGAATATCACCAGTAGGCAGCACAACCCGCAAGCCTACCACCCAGCGGCGGCTGGCGCCATAGTGAAAGGTGCGCGCTCCCGAGGCGTTGCAGGCGATGTTAGCACCGATGAAGCCGGACTTTTCGGTGGGATCAGGCGGATAGAGCAACTCTTCGGGCAGCATCTGATCCAGCAGCTCAGTGGAGACCCCAGCCGGTACGTAGGCCTCCTGGCGTTCCTGATCAAGGTATATGACATACTGCTTTCCGAACTGTTCTGCCTGGATGGCGGGCAGCTCACGGGGCTGCGGAGCACGTAGCTCTTGCGTGGCCAGGACCAGCCCGCCGTGGATAGCCACCCGACCGCCATTGAGGCCGGTGCCCGCGCCTGAAGTGGTAACCAGTGTCCCCGTTTCGTTGGCCTCTGCGAGCAGTTCACAGATTTCCTGCTCTGATTCGGGGAAACAGACGGCCTCGATATCGCGGGCCTGCACGATGCCGCTTTCGTCGGTGGCGAATTCGGCAAGGCTTTCTGGAACTGTTTCTTTTCTGATCATTCTGTTGTCTCTAACTGGTCAGATATTCCCGGGTACGCGGCACGCTGCGCATTGCCCTGGGCCGCGCTGGTGACAGTAGTCTTCTCGAAATGGGGCGGCAAACCTCCCAACTGGTCTATCCCAGCAGGATAGTTACAATGGCTGGCCAGCCTGGTTTTGCACATCCAGAGGGGGACTGGGGTTGCGTTTGTAGGCATTATTCATTATAATACTTCACGAAAGCAGGACAAAAACTCGGCTGCCCGCTCATTTGAACCAGAGATCGCACCATTCGTCGAAGTTCATTAAAGATTCAGCAAGTTGGGCTAGACGGTCAGCAGGCGGTGTAAAACCCGCCCTGCGGCTATATACAGCATCAACTACACCAAGACTCGCAGAAAAGGAGAGAGCAGCCATGCAGCTAAGACTGCACGTAATCGCATTGGCGACCCTTGCCCTGTTGGTCGCCGCCAGTCCCACTTTCCCGCAGGGCGAGCTTATTGCCTCGTACGCCACCCCCCACCTGTTCGCCCTGCCTACTGCTACTACCACCAGGTTATTTGGCATGGGCGGATTTGTTACCTGCATCAAGGACGTTGGCTTTGGCAATCCCGCCTTCGCCGGTACACTCCAGGCCGGCCAGGGCCTCGCCCGATATTCGGCCACCGACTTTGATCGAGGGCTGAAGATGAAGGGGATGCAGGTCTCCTATGCCCAGCCCCTACGACCTGGCCAGAGTGGCTGGCAGGTAACCTACTTCGACCTGGACAGTGATCAGGGGTGGGTCAGCGCCAGCGGCCTGATGGCGCTGGCGACCTACGAGGAGCAGGACCTGGCCGTGCACTATGGCCAGCGGGTGGGTGAGCGCTGGGTGCTGGGTCTGGGGCTATCCCCGTTGTTCGACACCGAAGCCAACTACTTCGTCCCCGGCCCGATGCTCAGCGAACGCCTGAAGAGCGACGTGGACTTTGGCTTTCGCCTGGGTGGTCTGTATCAGGTTGACGAACTGAGCCAGGCGGGTTTTGTCTACGACACCTATGACGAAGACGTGAGCTGGTCGGGCACTCTGCTATCTGCCGGCTCTGCGGGATTTGATTCCGAGGAAATTGCCATCGGCGTCTCCCGACAGGTCTCGGAGCAGGTGCTGGCCGCCATCGAGTGGCAGCAGTTGACCACCGAAGGCGTTGGCATAAAGATGGGCGACTCCGGCTTCCGCTTTGGGGCAGAGGTGGCACTGAACGAGGCGTGGACGGCCCGCGCCGGCTGGAACGATGGTGCCCTGTCTTTAGGAGCTGGTTGGGTCGGGGACGGCTGGTCAGCCCAGTACGCGTTCATTGACGACTGGAACGATGATATGGTGGGAGCCAGCCTGGGCGGTTCGGATACCCATCAGTTCGAAGTCCGCCGGCAGTGGTAGCCTGATTCCCCGGTTCGTCACAGGGGGATAATGGGCTGCCCTGAGCACCATTGACAGAAAGCAGGCAAGCGATGGGTTGGTCTTCGGACAACCTTCGCCAGAGGGTTGTCATAACTGGACTGGGTGTGGTCAGTCCCGTCGGCATCGGCAAGGACGCCTTCTGGGACGCCGTCGTCCAGGGACGTTCCGGCATAGATTGGATCAAGGGTTTTGATACCTCGGATCTGTACTGTCGCATTGCCGGACAGGTCCGCGATTTTGACCCTGCTGAGTATATGGACGCCAAAGAAGCCCGGCGGGCGGGGCGCTTCAGCCATTTTGCGGTGGCGGCCGCCCGCCTGGCGGTAGCTGACGCCGGCATAGACACCAACGGCCTTGACCCTTACCAGGCCGGGGCCGTCTTTGGCACCAGTCTGGCCGGCAACGGCAACGTCGCTGACGAGATGTATAAGGAGTTCGCCACCGCCGGGCCGGCAGGAATAGAGATCACCACGGCCACCCAACTGGCTGCTCATGCCGCGACCAGTTACGTATTCATCGAACTGGGTATCAAGGGGCCAAACAGCACCACGGCAGCGGGCTGCGTGGCCAGTTTCGATGCCATCAACACTGCGGCCAACATCCTGCGGTCTGGTCAGGCTCAAGTAATGATTGCCGGCGGCACCGAAGCGTGTGTGAGCACTGTAGGCATGACTCTGCTGTGCAAGCAACGAGTGTTGACCCATCACAATAACTCGCCGCAGGCTGCTTGCCGGCCCTACGACTACACCCGCGACGGATTGGTGCTCAGCGAAGGGGCCGGGGCTGTTGTGCTGGAGACGGCCCATCATGCTCTGCAGCGGGGGGCGCTCATCTATGCCGAGGTGCTCGGCTATGGCTCGGCTACTGAAGCCAAGCACTTGATCGCAGCCGATCCCAGTGGCCGCGAGCTCGCCCATGCCTTTCGCGGAGCTCTGCTAAGTAGTAAGCTAAGCAGTTCAAGCATCGATTACGTCTGCGCCCACGGTATCGGCAACCGCCAGTACGACATCGCCGAGACCCGCGCCCTGAAGATGGTCATCGGTCAACGTGCCTATAACGTGCCAGCAAGTTCGATAAAGTCGTCCACCGGCCAGGCGTTTGCCGCCGGGGGAGCCTGGCAACTGGTTAGTTCATGTATGAGCCTGCACACCCATCTGCTGCCTCCGACGATTAATTACCGGGTGCCGGATCCCGAATGTGATCTCGACTATGTCCCCAATGTGGCGCGCCGCGCCCGGGTTAATACCATAATGCTGAATTCCCACAGCTTTGGCGGCACCCACGCCGCCTTGATAGTTCGTCGGTTCAACGAACACTCGTAGAACTGGGGCTGGCTGAGATGTTCGAGGTAAGTCGGATCACGCTAGCAACCATATCAGCAGCCGCTATCATCCTGGCCGTAGCCGTATACCGCCGGGCACCGGACCGGATCTGGAATCGGCTGTACGCCGTACATGCCCTGGCGGTTGCCGGCTGGACACTGTGTAATTGCCTCATCCAGTGGGCTGCTTCACCGGCGGAAGCTGCCTTCTGGATTCGAGCTACTCACCCCGTGGTGGCAGTGGTAATCTGTACCTGCCTTGACTTTGCCTGGGTTTTCCCCGACCGCATTCGGTATGTAGCCTGGCCGCGGCGGGCCATATTGTATGGGACTGGCCTGCTCTTCGCGGCGGTCGGGTTTGCTCCGGGCCTGCTGATCTCAGTTGAGTTGGCGCGCGGCACTGTGCTGGTCGAATACGGCCCTCCCTTCGTGGCTTTTGGACTGTTTACCGTGGTGACCCTGGGCTGGGCAGACTACGTGATGTACCGAAAAGCCCGGCGGCTGCGAGGCTTACAGCAGGTCCAGGTAAGCTACGTGCTCACGGGACTGCTGGTCAGCCAGACCATCGCCGTCATTACTATGGTGTTACTGCCTCTGGTCTGGGGCAATGCCTACTACAGCCGCTGGGGCTCAGCAGCATACATATTCACTATCGGGGCAATGGCTTATGCTCTGGCCAAGGAGCATATCCTCGGGCCCAAGGTCGCGCTGCGCCGTCTTGTTGCTTTGTTGTTTGTTGTCATCCCGGTTTTGTCTATCGCCTTCATCGCACTGACCCTCTCCGAATTCTTCATGGGAACTCAGTCTCGATATATAGTTCTAACCTATATGCTTGTTGGTCTGTTCATGGGCTTCGTGATCTATCCCCTGCACACTTACGTCTCTGACATGATTAGCCGGCCCAGTTCAGCACAAAACGATCCATCCCAAGCGTTCGAACTCAGCACCGAAGCTATTCTTCGCACCCTTGACATTGATGAGTTGATGGAGCGATCAGTCGAGGCAATATCTGAGATGTTGCAACCGGATCGAGTCTCGATCTTCCTGCAGGATGAGGACACGGAGGATTACCTGTGCCGAATTGGCAGATCAGCCCAGGACGGTCAAGGTCTTCCAGCAAATAATGACTTCCTGCCTAAGCGGCATATGGTCGTCACAGCTGCTGCTCACTCCCACGATATCATCAACCGCGACGAAATATTTCGGTTCCGCAGCCTTGAGGTGGGTAAACCCCTGGCGGATGCTTTGGACCGCATCGGTGCGCAGATGGTAGCACCACTGCGCTGGGAAGATGAACTGATCGGTCTGATATTGGTAAGCCCCAATAGGGCGGGGGAAATGTACCAGCGCGAGCAAATTGAGCAATTGCGGGGCATGATACCATTGCTCTCGCTGGCCTTGCAGAATGCCAATCTCTATGCAGAAGTGGCGAGTACCAAAGAATATATTGAAACGATTCTACGCGAGATGGACAGCGGGGTGATTGCCGCGGACGGCGATGGGCGCATCTTCCTGTACAATCGGGCCGCGGAACGGATGATCGGCATAAACCGGGAGAACGTAATAGACCAGGATCTGGAAATACTGCCAACCATCATTGCCCAGGGTCTCCGGACAGCCGTGGAGTACAAGCGGGCCCGTTCTGGGAATCGAGTCGACCTGCCCCGGCCCGGGCAAAGCTCTATCCCTCTCGCCTGTAGCACTTCGGCTTTGACCAGCGTTGCCGGTCAGCGGGGCGGAGCAGTTGCCGTCATAAACGATCTGACTGTCATCCAACAATTGGAAGACGAGCACCAGAGAGCCGAGCGGCTGGAGCTATTGCGCGTTTTGACCGCAGGTATGGCCCACGAGATTCGTAATCCGCTGGTGGCCATCCGCACCTTCGCTGAGCTGCTGCCCACGCGACTGGATGACGAGGAGTTCCGCTCTACATTCATGGCGACCGCGACCGACGAGATTGAACAGATTGACCAACTGGTCGGGCAGCTTCTGAGCCTCTCGAAACCACCTACCGCCGCCAACGAAGTAATTGAGGTAAATGAGATTTGTCAGTCGATAGTCCGCTCAGCCTCCGCCCAGGCTGAAGCCAAACACATTTCACTAACTGTCAATCTGGGTGATCTCTCCGTCGGCCCGATTGGTGACGAAAGGCGACTGCACCAGGCTATCGTAAATCTGGTCCATAACGCGCTGGAGGCGGAGCCACAGGGCGGCACAGTACAAATAACTACCGAACAGACCGATATTGCTGACGACGGCGAGCGCGTGCTGGTGCGGGTGCGCAACTTGGGAAGTTACATTCCTCCTGGAAAAGTTGACAAAATCTTCAAACCTTTCTATACTGATAAGCCTGAGGGTACTGGACTGGGTCTGGCAATCTGCCAGACAATCATTGAAGAGCATGGTGGAACGCTGGAGGCCCATTCGCAGCCTGATACCGGAACCGAATTTGTCATCGGACTACCCCTGCTGGCAACTGCCAGGGATCATGATGGCCGCGTGACGAAATGATTGCCGCTCTGTTGACCAATTTGAGTCGGCACTGGGAAGAACAGATCGCCGGTTGTCTGCGCGACGAGGCGGTAGTGCTGACCGCTGGCCGCGACGATGCGCTGGATATTCTCCGGGCAGCGGATGTGGAACTGGTGCTGGTCGGCCTGGAGTCTCTCACTGAGCCGGCCCTGGAGCACTACCACAGTCTCAGTGAGCAGGCCCAGCAGGCGGTTTTCGTCTGTTTGGCGCCGCCGAACATTGTTGAGCAGGTACGGACCGAGAATCTGTTTTCCCCCGATATCTGGCTGCGCGCCGACAGCACTCCCGCCGACACTGCCGATGTTCTCCGCCAGGCTCTTGCCCAGGCCAATTTAAGTGGTCGCTATGATTCACGGGTAACAGATGAGTCCCACATTCACGAGTCTGAACAAAGCCCATTACATCAGAATTCCCGCCCGGCCAGTCAAGTCTTTGAGCAACTTCTCAGCGGATTTGCCGGTGGTTTTGACAGGGACGGATTGCTGCAGGCCTACCTGAAGGCTGTTGTCGAGCTTGTGCGACCCGGCCGCTACTGCCTGCTGTGGTGGGACGACGACGAAGACTGCTACCCGGTTTGGGCCAGTCGAGGGGTGCATCAGCGGATCGCAGCCAGCGGGCGACTGCTGGTCAAAGACGCCTTGCCAAGCTGGTATCAGCGCAACCGCCGGGTGCTGAGGCGCGCGGAATTGGCGGGCTGGGCTGACAGACAGACTGCCAGCACCTTGAGCCGCGAAATGGACTTCTTTGGTGGTCAGCTCGCCATCCCACTGCTCCTAGGCGGCCAGCTAGCAGGCCTGCTCATCTTAGGAGAGCGCGTCACGGGCCAACCATACTCAACGGCGCAGCTAGAGACACTGTATCTACTGTCCAGCTACGTGAGCCTGGCTCTGCGAGATTTTGAACTGCATCAGCAGTTGCGCATGAGCAAGTCGTACATCAAGCGCATTCTACAGAATATGAATGCCGGCGTTATCACCCTCGATGCCGACGAACGAATCGGTATCTGTAACCCTTATGCCGCCGAGATATTGGGAGTGGATCGCTCCCGAATAGAGGAGTCGGACCTGCGCGTACTGCCGTCTCCGCTTGGTGATTACCTGTATGCCGCCCTGCAGGTCCCTGACGAGGCAGTCACCGGTGAGGAGGTGACCATTTGGGGTGGAGAACTAACGCTACGAGTAAGTACCTCGGCACTGGTGGACGACCACGGAGCAGCCACTGGTGCTGTTCTGATAATGGAAGATATGACCGCGGAGGTGGATCTGGCCGAGGAGCAGCGGCGCCGCGAACGGTTGAAAGTGCTGACCGGCCTGGTGGGCCGTCTGGTGCATGAGATCAGGACACCTCTGACCGCAATTCGCACCTATGCCGACCTGATGGGGGATGCCGGAGATAGCCAGCCACTGGCGGACTTCTGGAAGAATACTGTTACCCCAGAAATCAACCGCCTCGATGAGCTATCTCGCGAACTGGTCAGCGTGATTCAGCAACCTGAGCCTGACTTTGAACTTACTCAGATCGAGACGCTGATACGCCAGGCCGTCGAAAAGCTGCAACAGACCGAAGAGATCAGCAAGTCGCTAATCAATGTTCAAATAGCTGAGGAGCTGCCCCGGGTGGTAGTAGATCCACAGACCACCTGTCAGGCACTGTTCTACCTGTTGCGCCATTTGTACGGTGCGGGAGGCCCCCCCCTGCGTATCCGAGCGAACTCATCGGGCACCGATGGCGGCGAAAACGTCGTCATCACCGTGTCAGGATCCACCCGGGAAAAAGGCGAACCGTTCCTTGATGAGATCTTTGATCCAGTTGCAGCTCTACAAAGCGAGCAAGCTGATCTGGGCCCCGCCATCAGTCGCAAGATAATCGAGAATCAACAGGGCCAGGTCCAGGCCGAATACAAGAACGGAGCACTGCAGATAGAAGTGAGCTTTCCGGCTGCCACAATTCAACGTACCATTCCCTAATGGCAGAGACATCAATGGACAAGGCAGACATCCTGGTAATTGATGACGAAGCCGGGCCGCGCGACTCGTTGCGGATGATTCTCAAAGACAGTCATCGGGTTCGCACTGCCAAAAGTGGCCCCGAGGGGCTGGAGATGATTCGCGAGCAGAAGCCAGATCTGGTTTTCCTGGATATAAGAATGCCAGAGATGGATGGCGTGGAAGTGATGCGGCGCATCAAAAAGCTCGACCCCGATATCGAGGTGTCCATAGTTACTGCTTATGCGGCTGTCGAAAGCGCCCAGGAAGCCGTCCGCCAGGGAGCACTGGATTACCTGAGTAAGCCATTTGCCGTCAGCGACGTCCGCGATATAGTAGACCGGGCCTTGCAGCGTTGCCGCAGGCGAGCCGACCAACAGGCGGTGCTAGAGCGGGTACAGCAGATCAGCGCTACTCTGGCGGGTCAGCTAGATGACTTGGGCGTTCAGCCGGACGCCAGCGACCAAGCTGGTCTTTTGGAGCAATTGACCTCAGCACACGGCTCCATAGAAGACCAACTCGGTAATGTGGGGCGATTGAGTGCTATTGGGGAAATCGCCGCAGAAGTAGCCCACGACGTGAACAACTTTCTGTCGGCGATGCTGCTGCGGATTGAAATACTATTGCTAAGGACTCGCGAGCGGGAGCAACTTTCTGCTGAGGAAGTAACCGCCACGCTACAGGGGATACAGCAATCGGTGCGGGATAGCGTGCAAACTGTCGAACGTATCTCCAGCTTCTCGCAGTCAGATCCCTATGAGCCTAGTGAACAGGTCCAGGTCAATGACATTCTGAAAAGTGCCGCCGACGTCAGTCTCGGTCGAGCCAGTCGGCACGAGGATCAAACGATGATCTGGGATCTGCAGGACATTCCTGAGGTTATCGGCAACGCTACTGCGCTGCGCACGCTCTTCGTCAACCTGTTTATTAATGCCTGGCAAGCGTTGGACGGGCCAGGTGAGATTCACATAGGCTCGCGCGCCGATAACGGCAATGTCGTCGTCGAGATCTCTGATAGTGGCTGCGGAATGTCGCCACAGACTCTGGAAAGAATCGGCCAACCGTTCTTTACTACCAAAGAGGAGGGCACTGGCCTGGGTCTGAGCATCGCACAGAGGGTGATCAATCGCCACGGTGGCAGAATGATGTTTGAGAGCACCCCGGAGGTGGGCACAACTGTCACAGTGTCCCTTCCAGTAGGAGGGCCTGAGTCCCAGGCGCAGCGACCCTCACAGGCGCCGGATGTCCTGGTGGTTGATGATGACGAGGCCTTCGTTGACGCGATATCAAAGGTCTTAGACCACCACGGCTGGACCGTCAGCGCCAATAACTCGGGGGTGGCCGGGCTGGCTGAGTTTGAGGCGCTGCTCGAAGAGAATGGCCGTCCCCCGCAAGTTGCAATCATTGACCTGCGCATGCCTGACCTGAAGGGTACAGACCTGGCCAAGCGCATAAAGCAGCTTGCCCCAGAAGTTTACACCATTCTGGTAAGCGGCTATCTGAACGAAGAACCGGAGGCCGGTGTTTCTCCCCATTTTGACCTGGTGATCAGCAAGCCCTTCGAGCCCGAGCAATTAGTCCAGCGCGTTGCGGCGGCCTGTGCCAGAAACTCGGGCAACCCCTCCGATCAGTAGGCGATCACTCCGCCCCGGGCTGGCCGCTGGTTATGACCCTGTTGGCTTGCTCTGCCATCTGTGCCATACCCGCGACATCACCAGTCAGACACCACAGCCGTGCCTGGTCGCGGAACTCCCGCGCTGTCATCTCCGCGCATTTGGCAATCAGGGCCATATCGTCGGGTACGCCGGTCAGAATTCCCGCCATCTCCAGATCCTGGGCGAACTTCATCGTCAAAGCCGTGAACTCGGGAAATGTCATTCCGTTGACCTTGTAGGGAAGGACATCCCAGAATTGCGGCGGGAAAAGCAGCTTAACCTTGTAATCAAGTCCGGCCAGCAGTAGCTCTTCAGTGTCCACCTCGAAGTCGTACTTCTCCGGCTGCTCCAGCCATGGTGTGCCCGGCAATAGACCAGGGAACTGCACCGGCACTGAATCCGGCCTGAGGTCAATAATAAAATCAAGGCTCTCTTTGATCGTCTCCTGAGTGTCGAAAGGCAGCGGCACAATCATACTGGTCACCACAAACAACCCCGCCTGCTGAGCCTTCTGCACAGTCTCCTTAACCATGGCCAGGTTGATGCCTTTACGCACAGCCCTGTCCAGCACTTGCTGACAGCCCGACTCGAGGCCGAAGAAGATTGCATACAAGCCCGAGTCCGCCATTACCTCAAAGTGGTCGGGATCGGCGCTGGCAAAATGGCCAAAACAGGAATACTGTACGTCCAGGCCGCGGGCGAGTATCTGCTGAGCAACTTCATACATCAGGCTACCGGGAGTGGACGAGCCGGCAAAGCGAAATACCGATATGCCATAGTCGCCGATGATCCGTTCCATCCGATCAACCAGTAAGTGAGCCGAAGCAGTCCGCAGCCGGAAGCCGCTTTCCATTGGATGGGTGCAAAAGCCACAGCGATACGGGCAGCCGCGACTGTCGTCCAGAACTACAGTTTTAATCTTCTCAGCGCCGGCCATGGCCGGGTATATTTCTGGGTTGTAGACCGGTACGGGCAGATCATCCAGGTCCAGCCACCCAGTCCGCGGCACCTCGATGACTTCTCCATTCTGACGGTAGATTATCGCGGGAATATCCCCAAGCTTGCGCTCTCCTATAGCATGCTCGGCCAGGGGCACTATCGTCGCTTCGGCCTCACCGCAGGCTATCGCCTCAAAGACACCAGTGCGCTGGTAGATGACCTTGTTAAACCACGATGCCTGGGGGCCACCGGCGTAGATGTGGAGCTTGGGGAACTCATCGCGCAGCATCTGGGCCAGAGCGACGCTACCGGAGAAGCCGTCACCGTTCCATAGCTTGAAGCCAACAAACTCGGGCTGGAATTCGCCAACCTCCTCGATCAGCTCCTGGCCAATGTGCTGCAACTGTGCCTGCTGGTAGGCTTCCAGGCGATCGGCGAACTGCTCGAGCTGACCCAACTGTTCAGGGGCCGGCGCCGCGTCACCGCTAGCCAGCATCTTCTCGGCCAGCGGTTTGACCTGGCGGGACAGCTCTTCTGGGAAAAGCCGCCGCATCGTGGAGAGAGTCCCGTAGTCAACTATGCGGACATCATGGCCTGCCTCCAGCAGGGCACCGGCCAGATTAGCCAGGCCGTTGTCCGGCGTGAGACTGCTGGGAGTGTAGGGATACCCGGCATAACTGACCAAAAGCCCCCGTGCCATGGTCGGTTAGCTCCTTTCGCAGTGTAGCTAAAGAGTTGTCAGATCACCATTCATAACAGTATTATTGGTTTCGTGGTGGTGAGCAATTCTCCTCCAATTGCCGCCAGACTTCAGGAAGGATTGCCCGGAGCCGACGGACAATATCATGTCAGCGATTGGTCCAGTAGCATAGTCGTCACGGCGAGCTGACCCGATATAGAAAGGGTAATGTTTGCCCTGTTATATCCACTGGAGTCTGGGAGGCAGTGGCCGCTCAGCTTACCTTCGACTACGTAAATGCGCCAGACGAAGCCTACGGCTGGGAGCAGAGCGGTAAGGCAGAGACAGGAGAAAATGACTGGCTGCTGCTGTTTCCTATGACCAAGGCGGCGGTGCGAGCAATGGATGCCGTCAACCCTTTCGAATGAGGTGACACCGAGTGCCGCAGGAGGAGATGACGCCCAAGCAGCGATGGCTAGCGGTGCTCAACCGCCAGCCGACCGACCGAGTTCCCACTGACTATTGGGCAACTGCGGAAGCTGACCAAAAGCTCAAAGAATACCTGGGGTGTGAGACCCTAGATGAGCTATGCGAAATGCTACATATCGATCAGCTCGTGAAAGTGGGCGGAAGATATGTAGGACCGAAGTTGCCCGAGGGCGAAGACGAGTTCGGGTGCCGGTTTAGCAACATTGACTACGGCACCGGTGAATATGAGGAGATTGCGTACAGTCCGCTGGCCCAGTTCGATTCGGTCGAGGATATCAAGCGCCACTACCGGTGGCCGGAGCCGGACTGGTGGGACTATTCGGGGCTGCCCGAGCAAGTCGCCGGCAAAGCGAACCTGCCCATAGAAGGCGGTAACTCAGAGCCGTTTCTGAGGTATTGCCAGCTGCGCGGCCTGGAGCAAGGTTTCATGGATCTGCTCCTCAATCCAGAGATGGTTCATTACTGCCTGGATATCCTCTTCGAGTTGGCCTACCAGAATACCCGTCGTATCTATGAAGCCATACCCGGGCAGGTTATGTATAGCTATATCGCCGAGGATCTGGGATCGCAGGAGGATCTACTTTTTTCGCGGCATCAAATCCTTGAGTTCTTCATCCCGCGTATGAAGCGGATGATGAATCTGGTCCACGAGCACGGCGCTTACGTTTTTCACCATAGCGACGGGGCCATTCGCAAAACTCTCCCGGATATGATCGAGGCGGGAATTGATGTGCTGAACCCGATTCAGTGGCGGGCCAAAGGCATGGACCGGCCCGGCCTTAAACGAGATTTCGGCGACCAGATCATCTTCCATGGTGCGATGGATAATCAGTATACACTGGCCTTTGGGACGGTTGACGAAGTCCGCCAGGAGGTCATAGACAACTTGCGGATTCTGGGAGCAGGTGGTGGCTATATTCTGGCACCGTGTCACAATATCCAGGCGGTCAGCCCGCCTGAGAATATCGTAGCGATGTACGAGACTGCCTATGAGTACAGTCGCGGCAGTGCTCAGTCCTCCCTGTTGGGGGTGGTATAAGCATTCGTCGCGCGGAGATGTGTCGTACAATGGCTAGTATCTGGCCCCTATAGAACCCCAATTCGCCGGGGCGGCCAATAGATGAACAGAGCTTTGCCGGTCAAGTTCTCTACGGGCAGCGGTCCCCACCGGTGACTGTCGTTGGAATTGGATCGATTATCGCCGAACACCACTATGTAGCCTTGGGGCACCTCGTAGGGCTGCGGAAGCCCCGGCCAGTAGCTTGGGGTCGGCCCGCGTATGTAGGGCTCGTCTACAGGTTGGTCATTGCGGAAGAGTTTCCCATCGCGGCACTCCAGAATATCACCCGGCAGCCCGACGACCCGTTTAATGAAGTCTTTTCTGTCTGGTGTGGCTTCGGGAGGAGCCTCGAAGACTACAACCTCTGCAACTTCAGGTTCTCTAATGTCATAGATATACTTGTTCACCCAAATCTGGTCGCCAGTCATTAGCGTCGGTGCCATAGCTCCTGAGGGAATATAGAAGCATTCAAAAGAGTGTCGCTTAACGTATTCAACCGATAGTGGCTCTGCTGTAACACCTATGATAGCTACAACCACTATTGCGATCAACGGTCGCCGCGCTATCCTCACTACGTAGGTCCCCGCCCCGAGATCGTGCAGCGCTTGCTTCTTACTCGTGAAGGCAATCCATATCGGGTCTAGTAGCCCCACAAGACATATCCGCAGAGCCATCCACAAGAATTCGACCAATTCTCTGCGAAGCGTCACTCCGAATCGCGGCGGCTGGCCATCCGCGTCAACGACCCTGATACCGACGACCCATTTGCCTGGAGTTTGTCCCAGACAGGTAGTGAACGCCACAAAGAATGCGAAATGAGCCAGCACAAACAAGGCAACACATAATGAGGTTATTGATTCTGGTACACCCAGCAAGTAGAGACCACTGGGCCCCATACCGAGCACTAGGACAAGGATGCCTGACAGCGGAATCCAGTCAACAAGCCGGGCCGCAAGGCGTAGCCAAAACCCGGCAGGGATGTGCTCTGTTGCGAAAAAAGCATCTCTTGGCTGATTTGCGGGCTTGTTCATTGCGTGATCTATCCCTCCACTGAGCGCTCGTCGTCCGGCAACTCCACCAGCCCCTGGCGGAGCAGCGGGCAGGCGATCAGCTCGGCGAGGGATTGCGCCGCTTCCTTGGCCAAATCCTCATCACAAGCCTCGACCATCACGCGCACAACCGGCTCGGTCCCTGACGGCCGAATTAGCAACCGCCCGCTATCGGCAAGTCTGGCCCGCCATGCCTCCACTGCTTGCTTAAGCTGGTTGTTCTGCTGGTAGGCGTGTTTGTCGCACACTGGCACGTTGAGCAGAATCTGGGGTGCCTTGGTGAGGGGCGTGCAAAGCTCGGCCAGCGTGCGCCCGGTTCGCGCGATAACCTCCCCCACGCGCAGGGCGGTGTATACGCCATCCCCCACGCCAACCTCAGCAAATATAATGTGGCCGGACTGCTCGCCACCAAGCATAGCATTATGCGCTTTCATCTGTTGGAGGACATAGCGGTCGCCTACGGGCACTCGTATCAACTCTATCCCGGCAGACTCAAGCGCCATCTCCAGTCCCAGGTTACTCATCACTGTACCGACAACCAGGGGTGGGTCGAGCAGGCCACGGCTGCGCAGATCACTGGCTATAATGAACTTAATAAAGTCGCCGTCGCGGACTGTGCCGGTATGATCCACAAAGACAGCGCGGTCAGCATCCCCATCGAAGGCGACACCGATGTCAGCATCCTCGGCTACTACTCGCTTGGCCAGCGGCTGGGGATTGACTGCTCCGCAGCCATCGTTAATGCGGCTCCCGTCCGGTGCTGCATTCAGTGTGCTAACTTCCGCTCCGGCACGGCGCAGCGCTTCCGGGCCTAGGTGGAAAGCGGCCCCGAAGGCGCAGTCCACCACAATCTTGATTCCACCAAGTGATACCGTCTCGCCCAGATTCGACCGGAGCACCTCCAGGTACTGCTCCCCAGCGTCGCGGTAGTCGGTAATAGTGCCGATGTCAGTGCCGGTAACTCCAGGCCCTGTATCTTCCTCAGCAAAGAGAAACCTTTCGACGGCGCTTTCAGCCTGCTCGGACAGCTTCTCACCGTGGGAGCTGATTAGCTTTATGCCGTTGAACTCGGGAGGATTGTGCGAGGCCGATATGACGACCCCGCCCGCCTCGGCTTGCTCTCTAACCAGTAGGCATAGCCCGGGCGTGGTCAGTATCCCGCAGTCCCGGACATCAATCCCTGCGCTGCACAGGCCGGCCGCGACTGCCGTTGCTAACATTGGCCCCGAAATACGCGTATCCCGGGCCATCAGGACATGGGGGGAATCAGTCTGCTCGGCCAGCCAGGCCCCGAAGGCTCGCCCGATGTCCAGCGCCAGGTCGGGCGACAAGTCGGCGTTGGCTATCCCCCGAACGCCGTCAGTTCCAAATAGGCTGCCAGTGAAATTTGATTTCATAGTCGGCTCTTTGGAGTTGTGCGTTACGCCAAGTCCTGCTGCACTTGCCTGCATAGAGTATACCACAATGCTTTTGTGCTGCAAGCTTGCGTACTGCCGCATTGCTCTATGGACAGAGCGCGGCCGCTGATGGCATTTACACCAGCGGCCGGGGATACGACAATTCAGCCAGGTCCAAGGGGTTGGTGACACCTACCCGGCACTGACCTCCACGGGGACGATGATCTCCAGCGGTCGGGCGACATCAGTTGACCTGATCTGGTCGGTTGCCGCCAGCACCCGGCAGGTGGCCACCCCATCCTCGAAACCGATTACCCTGACCTTGGCGACCATCCGGTCGTGGCGATAGATACCGTACTCCGCGCCCGGAGCGGGACGCATAGCAGCGGGGAAGGCCAGCTTGATCGTCTGCTGCTCGACGGGAATTGCTGCCTCATAGCCAGGTACGATGCCACTGGCTCTATCCACCCGCTTAACTAGCTCTTCAGCGGCGGCGTCAGCAGCAGAGCCGACCAGCGACTCCCTGATACCACTGATCTTGTAACCTCCTCCGACATAGCCGATTGAGGGAAAGACCACTCCTATGCCTTTGAGCTTCGATTTGGAGGTGGTGATCTCGCCCAGTGGCCGAATAACCCCGGTGCCAGCGTCAATCATCTGGCCGTTGAGATAAAACTTGACTTTGACCAGCCCGCCTATGGTAAAGATGCCGATATTAGCCGCCGCATCGTAGTCCTTGACATCCACTCGTGCCGTCAGCTTGAGTATGGCGCTGGCGCCATAGAGCTTGTTCTGGGGAGGGGCAGTGGTCGGATCAACTCCCGGTAGATTCTGCTCCTGGCGGATGGCCTCCAGCGCCTTGCCGCGGGCCAGCACTGTCCAGCCAGCCTCGGCCAACCTGGCTTCAATCAGCGCCGGCATCCACTTGCGTAGCTCGTGTGCGTAGCGGCCGCGGTACTCTAGCTCCATTACTGCAACGCGCTGGGCCGGGATATCCTGGCCAGCCGCAGAGCCTACCATACTGGTGGCCTGGCCACCCTCAGTAGTGCCTGCCGCTGGGGCCTCTTCGGCCAGCACTGGCAAAGCGACCAGCAATAGCAGACCAATGGATACTATCAATATCCGATTCATAATCCCACCTTCCTCTTTGGGCCTGTTGTCCCACTCTTCTCATAGAGTATAGACGTTCGTGGCCGCGTATAGTTTCGTTGGGCACCGATCCTGGCAGCCTAAGGGGCAAGGCAGCACTCTGGGGAGGAGCCAGCCGCCAGATAACGAATGTGACAGCAGACAATTAGTGCGGATGAAATAACAAGAAGGTGGCTTCAATGAACGGTCAAGTTAGAATAGCAATAATTGGGTGTGGCGGTATTGCGGGGGCCCACCTCAACGGGTATCAGCAGCTTCAGGAGGCGGGCTACGATCGCTTCCGCATTGCTGCCCTGTGTGATACTTCCCAGCAGCATCTAGCACAGTTGGCAGCGAATGTGGAGGAAAAGCTGGGCTATACCCCTGACTGCTACCCCAATATCGAGCAGATGTTGGATGAGGCGCAGGTTGATGCCGCCGACATCTGCCTGCCGCATGCCTACCATCATACGGTAGCGATCCCCTGCCTGGAGGCCGGCCTGGACTGTATGGTGGAAAAGCCTGTGGGCATCACGGTCAAAGCCGGGCAGCAGATAATTGCCGCAGCCCAGAAGAATGACTGCATTCTGGCCACGGCTGAGCAGGTGCGGCGGGATATCGGCGCGCGGGCGGTAAACTGGGCGATAAACGAAGCGGGGCTTATCGGCGAGCCGCTGTTCTTTGGCTTTGATGTGAAGACGTGGATAGAGCTGGATCTGGAGTCTTATGCGTGGCGCTGGCGCCATAGCAAGTTACTGAGCGGCGGTGGGATGGTCTTCGATGCCGGCGCGCACTTTGCTGATATGATGCTGCACCTGTTTGGTGACATTGATGAAGTCACCTGTACGCTGCAAACGTTTGATACTCCTACTATCGATATGCCAGGTATTGGGCTGCGGCCGCGCGATGTCGAAGACTATTGGGTGGTGACGCTCAAGTTTGCCAGCGGACTGTTCGGCCACTGGAGCTACTCGCGGGCGGCGCGGGCGCACCACATCAACTCTTCGCACGTGTGGGGAACCGAAGGGGCCGTCAAGGACCGCCAGGAGTGGATGCACCCATTCGAGTACGGCGGGGATATCGAGCTGGCCGACGGCACCGAGATCCCTTACGAAGAACTGGAGAAGCAGTATCTCGATCAACTTTCCGAAGCGCAGCGCCAGGCAACTTTCCCCTATGGGATCACCGCAGGCATGACTATTGAGTGCTGGGACTTCGTGGAGTCGGTGGCTGAGCGGCGGCCGCCGGAGATTGATGGGGAGGCCGGCCAGCGCGCCAAGGCTGTCTGCTGCGCGCTATATGAGGCAGACCACGCCGGGGAACCTGTCAAAGTCGCCGACGTGCTGAGCGGCGAGATAAGTGAATATCAGGACGAAATAAACGAGTACTGGGGTATATAGGTGCTCAAAGGGCAGAATCTGGGTAGTAGACCGACCTCAATCCCGTTGTAGCTGCGGATTCTGTCGGGGCAGAAGTGTTCAACTGAACCCTGTACAGGCGGTATTGCCACGCCGTGCTTCTATCGGTGGTGGTGTTGTCCACGTTCCACATCGCCACGCCATATTCATCCATCGAAAAGTCGCCTGCAGCTTTTGCGGAAGTTGAAGCCTCAAAAAGCTTCGCCCTGGGGTAGACCATTCTGTGCGTATCTTTGTACATATCGGCATAGAGATTTTGGGACGGTTCGTCATAGCGGAACTGAAATCTGTATCTCGACCCCGCAGATAGAGGTTCGCTTAGCTCAGGGGCCAACGTGACGGTTGAGGCACTGCCGGCCAATTCAACTTTGATGGTCTTTGCGTCCCAGACCTGCAGCGTCAGCGAGCTGGCATTGTCGGCCTGGCCTGCATTGAACAAGCCCATTAGCATCACATTCTTGCTATCTGTTGATAGCTTGCTGAGCTGAAAGTCAATTGTGCCGAAAAACGAACCCGCCCGGGTTTGATCCTTGACCGGATGCACGTACCGATGTCGCTGCGTACCGCAACGGTAGGCTTGTGTGTTCAGCGATTGATGATCCCAGGACCAACCGGTAGGCGGGGCTCCGATGTACGGCACTGATCCGGTGTACGGCAATTCTGCAAAGGTAAATGGTTTTTCAGGCGCGTGGGCCAGCGCGTCAAAATCAAAATACCAGCCGTTTGTCAGCGGATTATCGCGGAACGATTCGCTCAGCTTGTCTACTTGTTCGTTGCCTCGATTAAATGTCTTGTTGGTGGTGCTGGCAACCCAGGGATCCAGTCTATTTGGGCCCAGCGCATGGGATTCAATCGGTAGAGTTCTGTAGAAATTCGTATGCTCATTCCAACACCAGACATATTCGTCACTGTATGCCAATGCCAGGGGCATATTGCCCCAAATGGCGTACTTCGGCCAGGGCCAACCCGGCCAACAATTCTGTTGACTTTCCCACCAACCCGCCGCACCGACTTCAACATACTGGTCATACTTGGTCGGATTGTCGCTTCTAGTGCGCCACTTAGAAACATCGTCTCGATACGCCGCGAACCTCGCTCGGTCACCTACATGTCCCTTGCCCACGCCGTGACGCATGCCCGACGATAAACCCCAGTAGAAAGTATTCTCATATGCATTGACAATCCTGCCTTTCCCTGTGATCCCATCCAAGATGCCATTCATGAAGTTATTGAATCTGCCAGCATAGGGGCTTTCGTCGTAGATGAACGTGAACATAATCACCGGGTCGGGAAGTTCCGCTTGTAGTGTCTGGATCCATTCCTTGCCCCGCTGCTTGACTAACTCATTGTCATATCCCTCAAACGGTGAGCCCTCGTAATCCTCAGTGTCCAACCATAAACCCTTGAAGCCACACTGAGCGGCCACCTTACCCATCAGCCTGACGTTGTTTAAGACGCGATTCCACTCGGTATCGTTATCAAGCCTGGCATAATGTGTCCCGCCGTGACGCAAAAACCAGTAAAGGAAATTGTCCGTCAAACTACCCCATTGGACCCTCTTGTATGCATCGATTGTCTCCTGCACCGCCGAATCCGACACGTCATACGTGCCCGACATGCAGAAATCCTCCAGATAATCGTCGATGCCCGTGACCCAAATGCGCAGACACACACCGTCAAACGGATAGGCAGACATGACCTCAGGGTGGTCGGCCATCCACTGCGGAAAGTTTGAAATCGATGGGTCTAAATAACCATGGCCGCACTCGATGAGCTTTTTATCCCGCAGCTCCAACGGCGCGGCCCACTGGTCGGCGCCGATAGCGGCCGATACGAACGCCATTGCCACAAATCCAATCAAACACACCACACCATACTTTTTCAGTGCCTTCGTCATTTTTCGGCTCCTATAAGAGGCTGTTGCGAAAGTCATTCTTAGGTCATAGCAGAGAGGGGGGCTTCATGTCAAGACTTGAATCTGATAGAATTGGGAGACGTGGTGCAGGCACAAGCTGTTCACGTGTGATCGAGCAGACATCGCATCCCTGCTGTCATTGGCAAAGGCTCTAGAGATGGCGTAGGAATTTGACCGCCCTCTGGATATCGGCTTCAGGGTTGTCGCCGACCTCGCGTTCAATAGCGAAGTAGCCGTCGTAGCCTGAGTCAAGCAAGTTGGCAATGTAGCGCGGCCAATCCACCCAGCCCTCCCCCAAAGGCACCTCCTCGCCCCTGCCATCGGGGTGCACTATTCCATCCTTAGCGTGGGTGTGCACGATGACATCGGCCAGGGCTTTGGCGCCTTCGTTGGGCTGGAACTTCTCAATCCACTTCTCGCGGTTGTAAGGCTCATCGAACTTAGCAGCGAATAGTGCCGGCCACAGGATCATGTTGGCCGGGTCCCAGTTTATGCGAATGGCTTTGCTGCCCACCTCGGTGATGAGCCGGCGCAGCACGTAGGGGGGCTCCGGCCCGGTCTCGATCGCCAGGCACGCGCCCACCTGCTCGCCGTGCTGTGCGAGTTCACTCATCGCCTCGACCATCCGCTCCCAGCCGGGGTCCGAGATGTCTTCCGGCATAATTCCGACATGCGCTTGCCAGATGCCGCACTCCAGGTCGGCGGCCAGCTCCAGGACTCGTTTGCCCCATTCGATATTCTCGGCCCAGTTCTCCTCCTCGGTCAGGTCCACCTGACCACCCCAACAGGAGATGGCCGATATTTCCAGGCCCATGCTACTGACGTGCCGAACAAGCTCCTGCCGCGCGGCCGGCGTCATCGTGCGGGCATCCCAGTCACCGCTGGCGCTGATATGAATACCTGGTACGCCCATCGCCACCGCCTTCTGCATAGCTAGGTACCGGTCTATACGAAAACTGTCCAGCAGCACTGCGATCTTTAGGTCAGACATCATCTGCCTCCTGAGCCTTCATAGGGGTAAATAGCTGCTAAATCACCCCATCATTCGTCATCAGTCCGCATTATCCTCCTCTGTGGTAGTTCTGGGCGGGAGGACATCACTTATTGCAAGGGGAACTCACCTTTGCACTATGACCGAACAGCAAAGGCGGGTCATTCTTCCGCATGGTGAATCGTCTGACGAAGAACCCAACCTGGCGAGCAGTGACACTCAAGATGGCACTGCTATGCGGCGGGGCGGCTGCGCAGGTAGCGGCCGCGACCACTCCACCGGACCGTCCCGCCGAGGGCCTGCTGCGCCAGCAGATTAAGGAGATCCTCAGCCAGCCGGAGTATCAGACCGAATACCCGATGTGGCTCAGCAAACTGTCTGGGCAGGCAATGGAGCTGTTGGTGCGGGTGCTGCGCTGGATCTTTATGAACCCTACCGTCGAGTTCCTGTACGCGCAGTGGCCGGTGCTATTCTGGCTGCTTGTGGCGGTACTGGCAGGTTTGGCCATTCTATTGATCTATCACATACTGGCCACCATCAGCGGTGCCTTTGGCCTGCGACGGCGCAAGGTAGGGACACAGTTTCCTGTGGACAGCCGCGTGCACACCGGGGCAGCGGTGACCTCGCCTGTCAAGCTACGCCAGCGTGCCCGGCAGCTTGCGGCCCGCGGCGACTTTGTCGGGGCGCTACGGGCGCTGTACCAATCTTGCCTGCGGCGGTTGGAACGGCAGGGTTACCTGCGCCACCATCCCTGGCTGACCAATGGCGAGTATCTGCGCGCGATACATTCTGAGCCACAACTGCAGCAACTGCTCACGCCGCTGACGACCGCGGTGGATCGGGTTACATACGGACGTCGGCCCCTGGCGGCGACAGGCTACCAGGAGCTGACCGCCGTCGCCGATCAGCTCTGGCAGAGGGCGGGTGACTAAGGTGCGGCATCTACGCAGCGGCCTGGTCATACTGGGCTTGCTCATTGCCTTCACCGTCTTCATCTCCTATCTGGTCTCCCGCTCGCCCCGTTATGACCTTACCGAAGACCACGCCAGCTTCCGTACCAACGAATGGGGCACCAAGGCCGTGCGCGAGATCTGCGAGCGCAATCAAGTTAATGTCAAACTGCAGGGGCGACCGTGGGACGAATTTGAGGCCAGCCCCCAGGCGCTGCTGTGTGTATTCGACCCCAATTTCGGGCCTGACCGGGAGCAACTGAGCGCTCTGCTTGATTGGGTCAAGAGCGGCGGCCGAGTCCTGCTGGCGGTGGACACAGATCACGTGCTGGAGTACAACGCTGCATACGGCTACATAAGCGCCAACCACGTGCTGCTGGCTCACCTGGGGCTGGTGACCTCGCAGGTGGGTTTGTATCGGGCAACGGTGGCGGTTGAGCCGGCTGTCCCGTCGCCCGTGGTCGGCCAGGTGGCGCAGCTTCGGGTCAACTCACCGCAGCGCCTGGCGGTGGCCAGCTCGACTGACGAGGTGCAGCAGCACTTGCGCCGGCTTGTCGGTGACCAGCAGGAGTTGCCTACCATCGAGCCAGTAGCGGTGGACCAATATCAGCCCTTGCTATCCGATGCCGACGGCGTGCTGGTGATGCGGGTGACGATAGGCCGGGGGATGATTGATGTTATCAGCGACGCTGACATCCTGGGCAACGGCCAGATTGGGCAGGCTGACAACATTATTTTGGCCATGAATCTGATTTATGCTCGCGGCATGCCCGAGGCAGTATGCTTCGACGAATATCATCACGGCCGGCGCCTGCGCCAGTTCGAACGGGAAAAGCTGCCGGGCAGCTTTCTGGTCCGGGCAATGGTGGCCCTTTTTGTCTGTCTGGTCATCTATCTGTCGGGCGGCCTGTGGCGCTTTGGGCGTCCAGTGCCACTGAAGCTGGAGGCGCGACGGTCACTGGCCGAGCATATCGCCGCCTTCGCCGGACTGTATCAAGGGGCCCAGGCCACCGGCGCGGCCCTGGCCAAGATTGCCCAGCGGTTCCGCTGGCGGCTGACCCAGGTAACCGGGCTGCCTCCTTCAGCCGATCCCCACGACCTGGCGCGGGCCGTTGGGCAGTCGTTTGCTGTAGACAGCGAGGGGCTGACCGCTCTTCTGATGGAGATAGAGGCCATTGATGCTGACGCTGAGTTGTCCGAGGCCCAGATGTTAGGCCTCACCCGCAGGATCGCCACTTTTGAGGAGGTTATCAAAGATGCAGCAGTTCGCCAGCGACACCCCTAAGACGCAACGACTCGCAGAGCGCATCCGCCAGATGCTGGGCAAGGCGATAGTCGGCCAGCAGACGGTAATCGAGCAATTACTGGTGGCAGTACTGGCGCGGGGCCACGTGCTGATGGAGGGCGTGCCCGGCGTTGCCAAGACCCTGCTTGTCCGGGCATTGGCTCGCTGTTTGGACCTGGACTTCGGGCGTGTACAGCTTACCCCCGATCTGATGCCCTCGGACATCCTGGGCACCTACGTGTTTGACTTCACCACCCAGGAGTTTCACCTGCGGCGCGGGCCCGTCTTCACTACCCTGCTGCTGGCTGATGAGATCAATCGCGCCCCGGCCAAGACCCAGTCGGCCCTGCTGGAGGCAATGCAGGAGCGCCAGGTGACGATTGAGGGGACAACCGCGCAGCTTGACGAGAACTTCACCGTCTTTGCCACGCAAAACCCCATTGAATACGAGGGCACCTATCCGCTGCCGGAGGCCCAGCTCGACCGATTTCTGGTGAAGGTCGTCGTCGAGTATCTCAGCCCAGAAGAAGAAGATGAGTTGTTGGCCCGCACCGACCAGGGCTTTGATGCCCAGCAGTTGGCCGAAGCCGGCGTCGAGCCGGTGGCCTCGGCGAGTGATCTGACGGAATGCCGCCAGGAGATTCTTGGCATCAATGTGGAAGATTCACTGCTTCACTACATAGGCGAGCTTATCCGCCGTACCCGCGACAGCGGCCAGTTGGTGCTGGGGCCCAGTCCGCGAGCGGCGCTAATGCTGCTGCAGGCCAGCAAAGCCCTATCCGCCCTGCGAGGCAGCGACTTTCTGACTCCCGACCACATAAAGAGTATCGCGGCGCCGGTGTTGCGGCATCGGCTCATCCTGCGTCCCGAGGCGGATATCGAGGGCCTAACCGCCGACGATATCATCCACAATACGCTGGCTTCGGTGCCGGTACCGAGGTAGCAAAGCCTGATGATTATCACACTCTTTGGCCTGGCCATTTTGCTAATTGGACCAGCCCTGATCGTGGCGGCTGAGTTCTACCCGCCCCTGGGAGGACTGGGCTGGGCGTGGATCGGGGCTGTGCTGGGCATAGCGGTGGCCGATAACCTGCTGTCACGACGGGCTGCGATCATTGAGGCCGAGCGCCACGTGGACGAAAAGATGTCGCTGGGCACCGACAATGAGGTCGAGATCATGCTGTATAGCCGCAGCCGCCGACCGCTGCTTCTGCAGGTCAAAGACGATCCTCCCATTGAATTCGAAACCGCGCGGCGTCAGCGTAGCCTGCGGCTGGAGCCATACCAGACGCAGCGAATCACCTACCGTACCGTGCCTCAGAGTCGGGGCAACTATCAGTTCGGAGACATCCACATCCGAGGCCGCTCGGCGCTGGCATTGAGCTGGTGGCAACGGCGCATGCCGGCTCAGCAACAGGTTCGGGTCTATCCGGATCTGCTCCAGGTTCATCGCTATGAGCTACTGGCTCGCAAGATCCACCTGCAGCAGGCTGGCTTTCGCCTGATGCGCCGTCGCGGGGAGGGCACTGAGTTCGAGAGCCTGAGGGACTATGTGCCCGACGATGATTTCCGCGATATTGACTGGAAAGCCAGTGCGCGGCGCAACAAGCCGATCACCCGCGAATATGAGATCGAGCGCAGCCAGAATGTGATGCTGATGATTGACGCGGGTCGGATGATGTGCGGCCAGCTTGATGGGATGTCCAGGCTCGATTACGCCATCAACGCGGCGCTGATGCTGGCTTACGTGGCCAGCCGCCAGGATGATGCGGTGGGGATGATGGTCTTTGCTGGGGCAGTCAACAGCTTCATCCCGCCGCGCAAGGGCAGCGCCCAGATCGGACGGCTGGTCGAGGAGTTGTACGCCGTTCAGCCGACTATGACCGAACCTGACTACGGGGCGGCCCTGACAATGCTGCAAAGTCGCAGTCGCAAGCGGGCGCTGGTGGTTATCTTTACCGATATCATAGACAAGCAGGCCTCGCGGGCGCTGCTGGCTTACAGTGGAGCGCTGTATCCCCACCACCTGCCCCTGGTGGTAACCCTCCGTGATCCCCGCCTGGAGCAGACCGCGGATCTGCCTCCCCAGCAGGTCTCGCAGGTCTACCAGCGGGCGGTGGCTGCGGGTCTGGTGCGCGACCGTAGCCAGGCGCTGGCCGCGCTGCGCCGGCAGGGCGCCCGGGTCGTGGATGCTACCCCCGATGAGTTGACGGTCAGCACAGTAAACCGTTATCTGGATATCAAGGCTCGGCAATTGCTATAACAGACGCCGCCTGGCCCGACGCAGAGGTTAGTACCAGCCCCACAGCGAACTTCAATAGGATAGTTCAAAGTAGAAGCCGTCGGCAAAGATCAGCACCTGGAGGACAGTTATGTCGCGTGAAGTCGTGATAAAGCTGGGGCTGGATGGCGCCTTCGCCACCCGGCGCTGGGAGCAGCCCGAGAATGTCATTCGCATTACTAAAGAGCTGGGCTTTAGTGTCCACGAGTATTGCTGCGACCAGATTGACCCTTTCTTTATGGGCCCCAAGGAGTTTGTCCTGCAACTGGCCGAGCGAATTCGGAAGGCCGCCCAGCAGTATGATGTAGAGATCTTCGATACCTACACGGGGATGTCCACACACCGTTATCATAGCTTCTCGCACAGCCAGCCTGAGCCGCGCCAGCGGATGAAGCAGTGGCTGGAGACGGTGATGGATTTGACCGTTGCGTTGGGAGCCAGGCGTTGGGGTGGTCATGTGGATGCGCTACCCGTCGAGGTGCTCGAAGACCCAGAGGAGACCAGAAGGAGAATCGCCCGACTTTACGCCACCTGGCGGGAGATGGCTGTGATTGCCAAGGAGAAGGGGCTGAAGGCGATCTACGTTGAGCAGATGTATATCCCCTCGGAAGTCCCCTGGACCCTCCAGCAGTCGGAGGAGTTTCTGCTGGCCTGTAACGCTGACAACGACGGGGTGCCCATCTATCTGACCGTTGACGTCGGCCATCAGGCCGGGCAGCAGTACGGGATGAGCGGCCCCGACCTGGACTATCTGGAGTGGATACGGTGCTTCGCGGCCTTCTCCGAGGTCATCCACCTGCAGCAGACTACCCCGGAGGCCAGTGCCCACTGGCCGTTCACCGCTGAGTACAATCAGAAGGGCAAAGTTGATATGGCTGAGCTGATGGAAGCCATCTCCTACGCGCATGAGCACTGCGAATCCAGCCCTATCTCACAGGTGCTGGAGCCGGTTAGTTGTAATATGCTTATGCTGGAAGTCATCCCCTCCTCCACCAAGAGCGAAGAGAATCTGCTTGATGAGTTGGCCGAATCCCACGAATACCTGCGCCAGTTCGTGCCCAACGGCGGCGTAACACTGACGGTCTGACCACCAATTGTCCGGC
>JAUVZM010000070.1 GCA_030602615.1 bacterium | reverse complement strand
ACGGCTGCAGGGGCCGTGGGACTAACATGGCAGGTGGTACCACTAATGGGGGCAGGCCAAGGGATAGAGTCGTATCTAGCTGTTGGGCAGCCGGGACTTTGGTTCGAGTTCTTTGAGGAGAGTTGGCAAGAGGCTCGGGTGCATACTCGCAAGGCCCTTCAGTGGCTAGGAAAGTTCCTGGGCGTGCTGCGGAAAGCGGAACAGGAGATCGAGCAAAAAGGCTTTGTTGCCGACTTGATGCCTCCCGACGCTGTGAGGCAGGGGCAACCGACCCTGGAGGTCCTGGGGGATGTGCCGGGAGGTATCTATGATGTATGCGGATGGGTAAACCCCCAACAACCGGGAAAGGTGTATGTGAAGGTTTTCAACGCTGAGACGGACGAACGGCTCTCGCAAGATAGGATTACCAGACGGTCAAACGAATTCACGGGATGGTCAGAAGATCCCAATGTGCTATTCTTCTGCAACTCGCACATCAGCGTTTACGAAGGTGGGTTCGACACTATTTACGATGCCCGGTTCGAACTGTGGTTCCAGCCCAGCGCCGGTGGCCCAGAGAGGAAATTGGTCGAGGCCACCCGCACGATCTCCGGCTGGGAGCGCTGAAGAGTCCCAATGAGAGAGAAAGGGGCGGAAATACTTGTAAGCGCTGCGCTGATCATAGGGTGGCGTACGTAGCAGAGTAGCGGTGCGGAGGCAAGCGATGGTGAGTTGGCGCCGTGGAGCAATTGGGGCAGCAGTACTCGTCAGCCTGCTGGCCGTGGCGGTCACCGACGTCGGCCGGCAAGCAGGAGCCGGTTTCTCAGTTCGGCAAGCAGAAAGCGGATGCTTGCCAGGCCTGAGGCCAGAGCAGCGGATCCTGTGGGATGGGAGCCATGTGCGGCTGCACGAGGAGACCTCCTGCACTGAGTTGTTCACTACCGATGAGCACATCCTCAAAGTCGTCTGGGTGCAGCCACCTCAAGGCTCGCCCCAAGTGCTGATCCTCACCACGGAAGAGACCAGTACACCCCAGCCGCGGCGTAGCCACGTCTATTTGATGGACCCCGCCAAGCCCCATCAGGCCAGATCTCTTTCGCCCGAATCAAACTACAACTTCTGGGACGTGTCGGCCGGCGATGTGGATGGCGATGGGCAGGAGGAAGTGGCCCTGTGCACCTACAGTCGCACCGCGCGTGATCCTCATTACGCGCGTAGGTTCTTCGTCTACAGTTGGGATGAGCGTGGGGACCTGTATCCGCGCTGGCGGGGCAGTCGCCTGTGCCGGCCGTATCTCTGGGCCGCCCTGGCCGATGTTACCGGGGACGAGAGGTATGAATTAGTCTCGGTAGAGGTAGGCCTGGGCGGCGGGCACATGCTGGTGGCTTATGAGTGGAACCAGTTTGGCTTCTGGGGGTTGGGGCATTCAGCTGAGTACACTGAGCTGACAGTGGTGGAGCCAAATAGTACACTCGCCGGTTCTGGAAGAGGCGTGTTCGCGATGGCCAGGGGTAGTGATGGGCAGCGCCGTCAGGTGCTGCTGGCGCTAGAGGAGAATCGTTGGCAGCCGGTCTGGCGGGGACTGCCTGCAGCAGAGTAATAACATGAGAGTAGCTGTGAATAGGTATGCAGTCAGATAGCTAGGAGGTACCTACAATGAAACGCTTTGGTCTGAGTTGGCTGATAATGATGGCGTTGATGATGGCGGTGACGGGCGGCTGTGGACGCCAGGGGCACGAGCCTACCGCTACCTCGGTCAACCCTCGAGCACAAACCGGGGCCTACCAATTCACTGAGGAGACCGGTTTCAGCGTGGACCTGGGTCAGCAGCCCCAGTTCGAGCCCCAGGTAGCCCCATACGAGATTGCAGTGGACCTAAGCAACGTGGCCAACCTCAAACTGTTCAAAGTACACCTGCGGCCTGAGCACCTGAAGGACATAGCCCAGAAGGGTTTTGTGGTGGTGCCCGCGGACTGGAAGCAGATGGAGTTCGTCTACGAGCTGAACAACTATCCCCGCGTACATCGGCCCAGCTTCGTAACGGTGGACTCCATTCTGCACACCTACCACATCTTCTACGACTACGTCCTGCGCACCATCGAGGTCAGCACGCTGTACGACCGTGCCTGCACGCTGGCCCTAGGACTACTGCGCGGCGCTGCGAGCCGGTATGAGCAAGCTGGACTACCCGAAATCAGGGAAGCGGCTCTGCATAACTTTGGCTACGCGCTGGTGCCGGTGCGGCTGTTGGAGATTCCTGAAGAGGAGTGGGAAGTGGAGATTCCAGAGGAAGTGGCACAGGTGGCGGATGCGGAACTCGGACTGATTGAGGGGCACAAGGGGTGGGCGGCCTCGCCGGCGGTTCGGTTGAAGGTGGATTACTCGCAGTTCATTCCTCGCGGCCATTACACGCGTAGCGACAAGCTCAAGCGCTACTTCAAGGCGCTGATGTGGTACGGGCTGGTGCCGATAGCGCTTCGTAATGCGTGCGACGAGTTCGCCCCGCGCCTGGCGCGGCAAGCCGTGCTTATGTCACAGATTCTGCTGTACGACAGCATCGGCGATGAGCCACTGGGGAAGGTATGGGAAGATGTCTACGAGCCGACTGCGTTTATGGTGGGATTTGCCGACGATAACACGCCAGACGACTACGGTAAGGCTACACGGAAACTGTTCGGCGAGCTGCTGGACACTAAGGAACTGATTCCTGAGGAGAATCTGACTAGACTGGCCGAAGAGGTCCTGTCCATGCGGCCGCCACAAATTGTGATGGCTTCCCTCACCGGCGACCCGGAACTACCGGGCATTCCCCAGTTCCGCACCATGGGCCAGCGCTTCATCCTTGACTCGTACATCTTCCAGATGATGGTTGCCCCGCATGTGGGCCCGGATGAGTCGGTCACTTCTGGTCCGCCCGACCTGCGCATCTTCCCGATGGGGCTGGACGCAATGTCAGTGCTGGGCTCGGAGCGGGCCTACGAGATAACCGATAAGGTCTACGACCAGACCAGGTTCAAGAACTACACCGAGCAGACCCAGAAGCTGCGCGAGGAAGTGGCGGCGTACACTGAGGAGGACTGGACCAAGAACGTATATGCGGGCTGGCTGCAAGTGCTGAAGTTCCTGCTGGAAGTCAAGCAGGAGGGCTACCCTTCGTTCATGCGTAGTCAAGCCTGGGTGGACAAGCAACTCAACACCGCTCTGGGCAGTTGGGCAGAACTGCGGCACGACACGATTCTCTACGCCAAGCAGTCGGTGGTGGCCGAATGTGGCGACGAAGGTGGTGAGAAGGAGCCGCCGCCCCCGCCCAAGGGCTACGTGGAGCCGGAAGTGCTCACGTACTGGCGCCTGGGGTTGCTGGCCGGGCAACTGCGCGACGGTTTGCGGGAGCGCAATCTCCTGACCGATGAGACGCTGTTAGAGTCCTTTGATGAGCTTATCTCGTTGCTGGAGTTCCTCGAGCAAGTGTCGATTAAGGAACTTACTGGGCAGACGCTGACCGCCGAAGAATATAGCCAGATCGAGTACTACGGCGACACGCTCGCTCGGCTCAACCTGTATACCAAGCGTGGCGTCGCCGGTGACGAAATCACCTCCATGACCGACAAGGATATGGCGGTCGTCGCTGATGTGCATACCGGTGTCAATCATGCGCTGGAAGAGGGCGTCGGCCACGCCAACGAGATCTATGTGATCTACCCACTGGACGGGAAACTGCTGCTGGGGCGCGGCGCGGTCTTCGACTACTATGAGTTTACGGTGCCGATTGATGAGCGCATGACTGACGAAGAATGGCAACAGAAGCTGGAATCCAGCAACCCGCCTCAACCCCCGAAGTGGACGGGCAGTTTTCTCAGTCCACTCAAGGGCACGGGCGAGCTGATGGGCGTGGACGAGATCCGGGACCCTAGTCTGGGAGGGTGTTGAGCATTTGATTGTGCGCGCCTTGTCGCGCTGGGTCGGGCTCGCGTGCTTGGTCGCCGGCCTGCTGGTCTGTGGCTGCCAGAGCCCACAGTCAAACGGGTGCGTCACTGTGACCTGTGTCGGGGACGTAATGCTGGGACGGGGTGTGGCGCGGCTGTGCCAGCAGCGTGGCAACAGCTACCCCTTCGAGCAAGTTACGCCACACTTGCAGGCCGCTGATTTGACCTTCGGCAACCTCGAATCGCCGCTCACTGACCACCCTACCCGCTTCCCCCGGGTCAATGCCTTGCGCGGCTCCCCCGCAATGGCCCCAGTGCTGGCCAATGTGGGGTTCGATGTGATGAGCCTCGCCAACAATCACGCGATTGACTACGGCCGGACGGGGCTGCGTCAGACTATGGCGGTACTGCGCACCGCAGGAATCGCGCCGGTAGGCGCGGGGAGCACGCTGGCCGAAGCCCAAAGGGGCGTGGTCCTGACAATCCACGAGCTACGAGTAGGCTTCTTGGCCTACAGTCATTTCCCGTACGCAAATTTCGTGTATGACCCTAAGCGGGAAAGCATTTTGCTGCTGAACGAGGAAGCCTTGCGTATAACCATCCCGCCGCTGGCGCAGCGCTGCGATGTGGTGGTGGTTTCGTTTCATTGGGGCAAGGAGGGCAGCCGACAGGTGACCGCCTACGAGCGAAATCTAGCTCATCTGGCGGTGGATCTGGGAGCTGACTTGATCATTGGGCACCATGCCCACGTTCGCGGAGAGATCGAACGATATCAAGACAGCTTGATTGCGTACTGTCTGGGCAATCTGGTCTTTGATGAGCAGAGCTACGGTGGGAATGAAGGATATATCCTAACCTGTCGGCTGGGTCGCGCAGGCGTGATAGACTATGGGGTGCTCGCAGTGCAAGTAGTGGACGGCCGGCCGCGGCTTGATAGCAGGAAGGTGGACGAACTAGCAGCCTACTTCGGCATCCGGCTGTTGCGCTCCTTTGACCAGATCAGCCACAGTTACCAGGGGTACACACTGGTCCTGGATGGGACTGTGGCAGGGGAAAGAGTCGATGAGCTCCGAGTAGGCATTGGTCCCAAGACCTACGAGAGGCACCATTTCCAGATCGGAGACCAAGTGGCAGGCCTGGCCGTGTCGGTGCCGGACCTGGCACAAGAATGGGCCACACATCATCTGCCCTCACCGCACCGGCAATAAGCAAGCCCACTATAGCCGGCAACACCAACCGGCACAGGTATCTGCTGTCCAGCATAGTAACGCTCTTCTTCTCGATCAGTGTACTGCCTTGAATGGTGCCCTCGATGGTTGGGCCACGGTCTTTGGCTCCTCACCTTGGGCGGGGTAGTTGACATAGGCACGCCCCTTGCCGATTTCCACGACTGTGCCCAAGTCGGCCGACATCTGCTTGAAACGGTTCAAAATCCGATCCCGCCGCTCGCCCGTGGCGTATTCAGGCCCCATCCGTGACCGGGGGATCCACACCGGCGTCAGCTCGATGCGCCAGCCCTGGCCCTGCGTGTAGTAGAGGTCAAAGATCGCGCTCTCCATCCGCTCGCCGCTGCGTTGGTCAAAGACGAAGTTGCCCATACTATAGAAGATGGGTCTCGTCTCATAGATCTCGACCCCTTCCAGAATGTGCGGATGATGGCCCAGGACCACGTCAGCGCCGGCTTCGATACTGGCGTGAGCCACCTGCACCTGTCGGCTGGTCGGCTTGCGCCGGTACTCCTCTCCCCAGTGATATGAGACAATCAGCAGGCTGCAATTGTTCTTGGCCTGGGTAACCTGGGCGCGCATTTTGGTTAGGTCCCGGTCAACCTTTGAATGACTCTCGTGCGCGAAGGTCAAATCCGTATACGCCAAGAAGCCGATTCTCATATCCTGGACTACGAAGAAGGTTGGGTGTGAGCCGCGCTCCCTCTCTCGCGCGGCGCCCACGTAGGCGATACCGGCCTCCTCCAGATGATCCAGAGTCTGCATCAACGCCGCATTGCCGGAATTGAGTGTGTGGTTGTTGGCCAGCGACACGATGTCAAAGCCGCCCAGTACCAGAACCTCCACGGTCTTGGGATCAGCCCGGAATATACACGCGCCAAACGGTTCGTGCGCCCCGACAGTGGATAGCGCGCATTCCAGGTTCCCGAAGGTAATGTCTCCCTCGCACAATTGCTCTGCCACCTGCTCGATGATGTGGGCGCAGCCGTTGGAGTTGATTTTCTTGCCCACCGACCGGTCCAGCATAATATCGCCGACCGCCACCATGTGCAGTTCCTCCAGCGTCGGCGGTGCTGGTGGCTGGTCCGTTCCCGCGGCGATGCCCACCCACAGAGCCAACAGAACCCCTATCACGATCTGGCTGCGTACTTTGCTTTTCCTCACTGTAATCTCGCCCGTGTACGGAAATTACTTTGGACACATACACTTGTACGGCATTTTTGCCCTGATTATTGGAGCATAACCCTCCCTGCTCAGCACCTGAAACCGGGATTTCCCATATCCCTTGTTGCTGCGTTTGACATTCTCTGAGTCCTGCACCGACTCCTTCTGCTGCGGATCATTTGGCCAACACAGCCCGAGATTGTAGGACTTTTGAAGAAGATTCCGCCCGGATTGAACAAGGTATGACGGCTCCAGTGCAGGTGCAGCCAAACGTTCAGCTATTAACCGCCAGTTGCGGAGATTCGGGACTGGCAGTCTTTGTGTGTTTGCAGATATCCGCAATTAGAGGGCTGACCCTGTTTGGGACCGGACTTCTGTTTGGGCTTGCCGAAGCGCCAGCCGCTTGACGCTCCCCGCCGACCACAGTAGAATTGGCGTGGAATAACATCCCGTGCATTAGAGGTTCGGCGGGGAGTGGATGGCAGTGCAACGGGTATGCAGGACAGCTGGGGGACTGTGTGAAGCTCGGGCCACCGCGCGGGAGTAGTGCAGGATGGCTCGAGTTTTCTTATTTCGGGATAGCAAAACTAGGCAAGCCGGATGGTTCGGAGGAGGTCGGGTTAGCATGAGGCAGTCATTAGTGAAGCGAGCCGGGCTGATTGCGGTTAGTTGTCTGTTGAGTTGCCTGGCCCATCCCGGTTATGGCCAGGAGGCCGCACGAAGCCCAGCCGAGACCCTCTTGCAACAGGCGCTTGAGCATGTGCACAATAGTGAGTACCAATTAGCGGAACAGGCGTGTGCAGAGGTAATTAGTAGTTATCCGGAACGCGAGTACGACGCGCGCCTAATGCTGGCCGAGGTATATCGGGCTCAGGGGCGCCTCACTGAAGCCATCGAGCAAGCCGAACGAGCTCTGGCCAAAGTAACTCGGCTTTATCCGCATGACAGTCAGCGCATAGCCGAGGCCAAGGCAAGGGTGAACCGTCTGCGGGAAGCCCAAAAGAATTTCACAGTACGCGTCGCCGAGTACCAGCAGATTATCCTGCAGCAACCGGGCAGTCCCGAGGCACTAGATGCCCAATATCGCATTGGCTGTGTTTACGCCAAGTATTCTAAGTATGATCAATGCATTGAGCAGCTTACTAAGCTCATCAAAGAGCATCCTAAAAGCACACAGGCGGTCAAGGCATTCGATACATTGCAGGCTGCTTTTTTCGCTCGAGCCGAGCGCTCACAGGAAGCACTGCAAGTGCTGCCCGAGCTAGTAATGACCTACTGGTCGGACAGTCCGCAGATGCTGTTTAAGCTTTGCCAGTTCTACAGGGGCCTGGGCAAGCTGGGGCAGGCGGCTCCCCTGGCCGAGACCATTGCTGCTAGTTTCCCGCAGAGTGTCCAGGCCCCTAAGGCATTGCTGATAGCAGCCGAGGGCTACCGGCAGGCCGGAAAGCCACAGCAGGTAGAGGCCACTGCTGAAAGTATAATACGACAGTATCCTGATAGTGACCCAGTTGCCGGAGCGCTAAGGCACTTAAAAGATATCTACCAGGCGCGCGACGGCTTAGTCACGGCGGTGTCGAAACTACATATAATAGCCGCTAGATATCCTGGCACGAACGTCGCCACGGTCGCGACTGAACTCATGAAACAGGCAGCGCTTAGTTGTCTTGACACAGGTGTTAATCTAAGTGACGAAGGCAAATATGAGCAGGCCATTGCTCAGTTTAAAAAGACACTGGGAGTGTGCCAATATTGGCTGGAGCAGGCCGGAGAGTCTAACGAGCTGCCACCGTATACCGTTGGCCGCATTAAGGTGAGCCTGGGCTTCGCGCTGACGGCCACTGAGCAATTTGGGCTGGCCATAGACATCCTTGGGGAACTAGTCGAAGAGGGACCTGAGTGGGCGGCGGAGGCAGTCCAAGTGGCGCTTCTCAAGGCGGCGGCCGAACATCCGGACATCGGCGAAATTGAGCTGTTGCCGCCCAAGCTCAAGAGAGTTGGACCCCAACAGATAGCTGTCAACGTTGGCTTTCTTGAACCGACCAGCAGATCGATTAGAGTCGTTGGCAACGGCAACTTGAAGATCACCGGCACAAGCTGCGACTTGCCCTTTGTAAAACTGCTCGTAGGAGAAAGTGAGCTTAGATACCGTACAAGAGAACATTCAGTGCAGATCACGGTCGAGCCCACTGAGCAGGTTGCCCAGCATGAGGGGACGGTGATTATTGACACCAATGACCCGGCCATG
>JAUVZM010000034.1 GCA_030602615.1 bacterium | reverse complement strand
GGTGCGACGATCTGGAGCGAGTTGATTGGCTATGGCGCCAGCGCTGATGCCTGGCATGTAACAGCACCCGATCCCGAAGGCGTCGGTGCTCGCCTGGCCATGGAGGCGGCTCTGGACGACGCCGGGCTGCAGCCGGCGGATATTGACTACGTCAATGCCCATGCCCCAGGCACCCCCAACGGCGACGCTGTGGAGGCCAAGGCTTTGGCGGCGACTTTCACCGACAGTGTTCCCATATCGTCTACCAAATCAATCCACGCCCACCAACTGGGTGCGACAAGTGCTACCGAACTGGTGGCCTGTATGTTGGCGATGCGGCATGGCCTGATTCCGCATACCGTAAACTGTGATAACCTGGATGAGTCTGTCCCGCAGCATCTGGATATTGTCCGTGGGGAGCCCCGTATAGCCAACGTTGACGTGGCGATGTCTAATTCCTTCGGCTTCGGCGGCCACAACGCAGTTCTCATCGTTTCCCGGTTTGTCTAGCTCTTCCGGGGCAGGCGTAACGAATAGCATTATGTGCAATGACGACAGATGGCGGCAGTTAGCTGATGAGCTGGGAATCGCTGACCTGGATATTGACTTACTCGAACAGGCGCTGTCCCGTGCTTCGTACATCCGGGAGGGGGGCGGCGCGGCTTATGAGTCCAATCAGCGCCTGGAGTTTCTGGGCGATGCCGTGCTGGACGCCATCATTGCCGGGGAGCTGTATCAGCGGTTTCCTCAAGCTGGTGAAGGGTGGCTGACTCGAGCAAAATCAGCAGTGGTGCAGACGCCCAATCTGGCCAATGTGGCTCGCAAGCTGCGGCTGGGCCCATACTTGCGGCTGGGGCAAAGCGAGGAGAACACCGGAGGGCGGCGCAAGACCTCAGTGCTGGCTGATTCGCTGGAAGCGGTGCTGGGCGCTATCTATCTGTCCGGCGGTTTCGAACAGACCCACCAGTTCGTGATCGCTCATTTCCTTGATATCATTGATGAAGTGGAGGATGAGAGCTTTCGGGATGCCAAGACCACTCTTCAGGAGCTGTGCCAGTCGCTGACTCAACTGGTACCTGAGTACGTGACTACGGGCTGTGCCGGTCCTGATCACGACCCGATCTTTGATGTTGATGTGCGCCTGGCAAGCCGGGTATTGGGCAGGGGCCGTGGTGGCAGCAAGCAGAAGGCTGAACAGGCAGCAGCCCGTGATGCTCTGGCGTTCCAGGATGAGTGGATTGATGAGTTGCCGGCAGCGGCCAACGAATCGGAATAGCGCCCAGCCTTCTCAAGCAGACGGTCCAGCATACCGCACCATGAATAGACTAGCAACACTGATCGCGGCGGCGGCAGTGATATTAGCCAGTTGTGCGCTTAGCCGGGCGCAGTCTGGTCCTTTTGTTTTTGCTTATGGGTTGCAAGGCGACGGTGCGGCACAAGTGGCCGCCGCCGTCGGGCTGAATACCCTCTACCTGGAAGTGCCCCCTCGCTACGATTCCATGCTGCCTGATATCCGCAGTCAGATCGCCGAAGCCGGCTGGGCTGGCCTCCAGGTGATTGTGGCTCTTCCTACCATTCCACCGGGGCCGGTAGCCATAGCTGCTGACGACCCCGATATCGCGGCCTACGCCGCCAAGGTCGTCGCGGACGTAGTGGTGCCTCTGAAAGATGCCTCCGCACTGGCCGGCTGGGTGGTGGGCGACTATGTTGACGATAAGCTCCGCTATACCGACACGGGCCTCGTCCGATATCTTCAGCAGCGCTATGGCATACTTGAGGCGCTAAATGCCGCGTGGGGTACCGCCTTCGGTGCCTGGACGCAGATTACCATCGAACAGGCAACCACGCTGGATGATGAGCAGCCTTTCGGGGTGGGCCGCTCCTCGATTGATTTGGCTGATTATCAGCGTGAGGCGTTTGCCGCCGTCCTCGAGCTTTGGGCGCGGCAAGTGCGCAGCGCCGATGCGGATACCCCCCTGTTCACCGGGCGTATTGGCCTGTATCGCTGCCTGACGGCGGTGCCGGACAGCTATGACTTTGTAGTGCCAGCTATTGCCCCGGATGAGCTGGAGCTTGACAAGCTTGCCCACAATGTCCACGCTATAGACATTGCTCGTCAGGCCGGACGCTTCCAGGTAGTGCGGGCGCTGCGCGTGCCGGTACCAGGCGAGCCCATCTACAGCAAAGATGCGCTCCAGCGCTGGATCAACCAGGCGGGTCTGCACGGTGCGGCGGGTATCGGGCTGGACAACTATGGTAGACTGGTCGCCAGCGGCTTGCTACCGGCGACAGGCGAGCAACAGAACACGGCGCTAGCTGACAGCAAACTGGCTCAAATTATCCGCCCCGCCCTGCGCCGCCATATTTTCACAGTGACACCGAAGCCAGCGGCGGCTTTCCTGTATGAGCCGTATGCCGAGGGGCATCGAGTCGGCGATCTGTCCGCCTATGGCTACATTGTTGACTTCTCTGATGGTGAGCCAAACTATCTGTTCAACACTTTTCGGTGCGGTAGCCGTTTCGGGCTGATAGACTATCTGACTGTTGCGGCGCTGCAGGATCCTGAGGTAGACCTGCAGCAGTACAGCTTTATTGCTGCTCCTTTGGCGCTTGATTTGCCCCCCCGGGCAGTTGCGCGGCTGTGTGAATACGTCCGGGAGGGAGGAGCGATTGTCGCTGACCTGGGGGCGGGATTGCGTCAGAGCGGTTCCTGGCAGCGCCTGCCCCCCGAGTTGCAGCTTCTGTTCGGGATTGAACAGATGCCGCTGCTGCAGGACGAGGTCGGTGATTTTTCGTTTGGCGCTGGCTCCCCGCACTTTCCCTCGCTGCCGCCTCCTCTGCAAAGCCAGGGCAACTTCCGGCTCTCTGAGCATCTGAAACAGGGCACACCCGCTCAGCGCCGGACTTACACCTTCGGCGGGCCGGTAGCTCATGTCGCCCTTGCGCCCGGTGCCGTTCCCTGGGGGGTAGGGAGTCGCCTGCCCGGCGAGGATAGCGGCTATATATACTCTGGAATTATGCTGAACGAATACGGGCTGGGCCTGGCGCTGTTCGCCACGACCCGCCTGTGGGCCAACTGGCTGGTCACTGATCCGGTCTTTCAGGCATTCCACAATGATCTGTGGGCCCGGCGGGCGGCCTACGAGCTTCATCAGCCGGGAATATTCATCGGCGATATCGAGATTTGCGGAAGTGGCAATTCCTGTTACCTGCTCAATACGGGTCGCTACACTACCCTGGTTGAGTTCAGCGCCCTTCAGGCAGACGACCGCCTCTACGCAGGCGGGTTCTGCCGGTTTTCTGCTTATGAGCGTTTGCCGTCAGGGCGACGTACCGGGCGTGTGGCGATAACGGTGCCGGTCGAGCCGCTCCATCTGACTTCTGCCGTAGCCCGGCCCATTATGATCAAGCCCCACTACGACGACGCTTCGGCGGTGTTGCTCAAGTATCAGTCTGACCTGGTGGAACTGGAGATTGCTGGGACGGGCGCGCGGCTGCGGGGCAGCCGCAGCACCGGATGGCAACTGGGCTACGGTGCCAGCACACCAGTGCGCATCACAGTAGAAACGGGCCTGTATCCCGTCGCTGCTGTGTCCCGTCATCAGGTGGAGATTGACTACGACTTTCAACCGACCCGGCGCCAAGTCCTACAGGCGGATCATTCCGGGAGGCTGCGCATTGATACTAGTGGACGGCGGGCCCGGGTGCGAATTGCGCCTGCTGACTAACACATCAACCGAGCGGCCGTCCTGAATTGTCCGTCGTATCCCCCTCTCGGCTCTTGCCGGGTCAGTTACTGGCATGTGATCCTGGTGAGCAATTTCCCTATTTACATTGACCAGGAGCAAGCATTAGTGCTATACTAGCCTGATACGCTGCTTTCAGCGCTGAGCCGGAGAGTGTATGGTGAAGCGGATGTCAGAAGAAATCCGGGTATATGGAGCCCGCGAACACAACCTGAAAGACGTCAACCTGGCCCTGCCGCGCAACAAGTTGGTGGTATTCTGCGGCGTTAGCGGATCAGGAAAGTCTTCGCTGGCATTTGACACAATATATGCCGAAGGCCGCCGGCGCTACATCCAGGCTCTGTCGCCAAATGTGCGGCGCGTGTTGCAGGATAGCGGCCGCCCGAATGTTGACCATATCGAGGGTCTTTCGCCGGCCGTTGCCATTGACCAGAGGTCCGCGGGTCGCAGTCCCCGTTCGACCGTCGGGACCATAACCGATATCTACGACTACCTGCGGGTGCTTTTTGCCAAGGTCGGCCAGCCCTTTTGCTACCAGTGTGGCCAGCCTATTTCAGCCACCGACAGCCAGCAAATTGTGGATGAATTACTCGAACTGCCCGAGAACACATTGGTTCATGTGCTGGCTCCGGTAGAAAACGATGGCACTGAGAGCATTGAGCAGGCTCTGCACAGCCTGCGGCGGCGCGGATACGCGCGGGCGCAGGTCGGCGGACAGATTTATGATCTGGCGGAGGATCTGCCTCAAGGTGAGGCGGCCGATATCGCGGCAGTCGTAGACCGGTTGGTAATCGAGCCGGGCGTCGAGTCGCGCCTGGCCGAGTCTGTGGAGACTGCCCTGGCAGAAGGTAATCAGACTGTGATTGTCTGTGCCGACGGAGACGAGGAGCAGCTCTTCTCGACGCGATTCGCCTGTCCGCGCTGTAAGATTACCTACCCGGAACTGACCCCGAGTTTGTTCTCGTTCAATACGCCTGTGGGTATGTGCCCGGAGTGTGAGGGACTGGGCACCGTGAGCCAGATTGATCCTGATCTGCTGGTGGCCGCTCCGGAGCGCTCCATACTTGACGGTGCCCTGCGGATTGTCGGCGATGTCAACACCCGGCATACTCGGCATAAGTTTGAAGGACTGGCTGCTTACTACGGGTTCGATCTGGATGCGCCCTGGCAGGAGCTTTCCGAAGAGATCAGGCAAGTAATTCTGTACGGTTCTGACGGTGAGGAGATCACCTTTCAATATCGCGCAAAATCCGGACGCGAGTTCGAATATACCAAGGAGTATGAAGGAATTCTGCCCCTGGCTGAGCGCCAGCGGGACGAGTCCTCCCAGCGGACTGAAACATTCTATGACCAGTTCTTTGCGTCCGGGCCGTGTCCAGCCTGCGGCGGCAGTCGGCTGTGTCTGGAGGCCCGCTCAGTGCGGGTCGGGGGCAAAACAATCTTCGATATTGCTTCCTCCACCGTGGAGGAGGCAAGTAGCCTTTTCGAGCAGCTTTCATTTTCCGGCTCTGAGCAGCTTATAGCTCAGGAGTTAGTTAAGGAGATCACCGCCCGTTTGCACTTTATGCAGCAGGTGGGCGTGGGTTATCTGACGCTGGACCGGACCGCTCCCACACTGGCGGGCGGAGAGGCCGAGCGAATCCGGCTGGCCACCCAGATAGGCAGTGGGCTGGCTGGCGTGATGTATATTCTGGACGAACCCAGCATCGGGTTGCATCCCCGTGACCAAAAGCGGCTGATTGATGTGCTCTGCGGACTGCGTGATCTGGGCAATACGGTGATAGTGGTAGAACACGATCCCCAAACAATTGAGAGCGCTGATTATGTGGTTGAGTTTGGTCCGGGGGCAGGCGCAGCCGGAGGTAGCATCGTTCACACCGGCACGGTTGACAGCCTGAAGGCCGATGCCGATTCAATTACAGGACAGTATCTTACCGGCCAACGCGAGGTCCCCGTCCCCGAGCACAGGCGCGAGCCGGAGGGGCGCCGGGTATGTATTCGGGGAGCATCTCAGCACAATCTGAAGAAGATAGATGTAGAAATCCCGCTGGGGCTGCTGGTCTGTGTTACTGGTGTCTCGGGTTCGGGCAAGAGCACCCTGATCAACGACACCCTTTATCCGCTCCTGGCTCGGCAGTTGCAGGGCGCCCAGCGCTCTGCGGGCCGTTACCAGGCCGTGGAGGGTGTTGGACTGCTCGAGAAGGTGATTAATATTGACCAGAGTCCCATCGGCCGTACACCCCGCTCCAACCCGGCTACCTATGTGCGGGTCTTTGGGCTGATCCGTGAGCTTTTTGCCCAGACGCAGGCGGCTCGCCTGCGTGGGTATTCGGCCAGTCGCTTCAGTTTCAATGTGGCGGGAGGACGCTGCGAAGCCTGTTCCGGGCACGGCACCCGGCGTGTGGAGATGCACTTGCTGCCGGATGTCTACGTTCCCTGTGAGGTCTGCGGGGGCAACCGCTATAATCGGGAGACTCTCCAGATTCGCTACAAGGGCAAGAATATCGCCGACGTGCTGGAAATGACTGTGGCCGAAGCTCTCGAGCATTTCCGTAACATCCCCAGTATCAAACGTATCCTGACCACACTGTGTGAGGTGGGGCTGGATTATATCTGCTTGGGCCAGCCGGCCCCGACGCTCTCCGGCGGCGAGGCTCAGCGCGTGAAGTTGGCGCGCGAGCTTGCTCGGGTCAGCAGTGGCGATAGCATATATCTGCTTGATGAGCCGACCACTGGTCTGCACTTTGCTGATATTGAGAGGCTGCTGGTAGTGCTTCATAGCTTGACCGATGCCGGGAACACCGTCGTAGTTATCGAACACAATCTCGACATAATAAAGGCGGCCGACTACATCATTGATCTTGGCCCCGAAGGTGGGGAGGAAGGCGGCGAGGTCGTGGTCACGGGTACTCCCGAACAGATAGCAGCCTGTGATGATTCGTACACTGGACAGTTTTTGCGACAAGTCTTACACTGTTAGCTAATCATTACCTCTGACATTGTTATGAGCAACTCTGGGGATGGCCTGACATTATCAGTTGTGGTACCCAGCTATCGCCGAGCCGAGCATCTACTCAAGTGCTTGGTCGGCCTCCAGGAATGTGTTCGCCTTCCCGATCAAGTTGTTGTTGTACTGCGGGAGATAGATCAGGACAGCCAGCGGCTGGTGGGCCAGTGGTGTGCAGCCAACGAGTTAGGGCAACGTGTAGATATAGCCCTGGTGACTGAGCCCGGGCAGATCAAGGCCATGAACCGCGGGCTGGATGCTGCAACTGGCGACGTTGTCTGCTTTACTGACGATGACTGCGTTCCCCGCCCGCAGTGGTTGCAGCGGCTGGCGAGTCACTATGCTAACCCCACGGTGGGCGGGGTGGGCGGCCGAGATGTGGTTCATCACGGCGACCAGCAAGTGCCGACTCGCAACTGTTCAGTGGGAAGGATCACTTGGGCGGGGAAGCTCATTGGTAACCACCACTGTGCGGCGATCAGTGAGCCGATAGAGGTTGATCATTTGAAGGGTGCCAATATGAGCTTTCGGCAGGCTCTGGTGACCGGCTTCGATGAGAATCTGGCCGGCGGCTCATCATGTCTTAATGACACTGAAGTTTCGCTGTCGATCACCAGGCGGGGCTTTCGCCTGGTCTACGACCCGGAAGCAATCGTTGACCACTACCCGGCGCAGCGCTTTGATGAATCCACTCGTCAACTGAACTCATTGGCCCTCGTTTCTTCTGATAGCCACAACTGGGTTTACTGTATGCTGAAGCACCTGACTGGGCTGCGTAAGATTGCCTTTGTGGCTAGCGCGTTTCTCGTTGGTATGGGCAACCGCTACGGCCTGGTCAAATATCTGGTCAGTCTCCCCTGGGGGCCAATAGCTGCCACGCGCCTGTTTGTCGCGTCAACAGCCGGTAAGCTCAAGGGACTACGCACATATCGGACAGCAAAGCGAGCAACAAGCGAATCGGGAACCAATAAGAGGAGATCAGGACAGACTGATGAGGCGACGTAGGCTTCCGTTTATGGTGCTGCTGGTGATAGCTGGTGTGCTGGGCGCTGGGATTGCCTTCCTGGTGGCTGGACCTGTGCTGGCGGGGCGCACGAAGGAGTTGCTGTTCGTCATTGGCGGCGGTGTTGGCCTCATTGCTGTACTCAGCTCGCTGGAAGTAGCAATGATCGGCCTGGTAGCCATCTCCTATGTGGACGGATTTCTCAAAGGACTTGTAGTCAGCACCGCCAGTGTGTTCGCCAAGGATATTGTGCTGGCGATCGGATTGATCCGCTGGTTGTGGCTTGGCTTGACCAGGCAGCGATGGGAGGCGCTGCGCCTCCCTGTCATATTGCCGGCGTTTCTGTTCATAGTGTACTGTACTGCCCAGATGTTCAACACGGAAACGGCAAGCCCGCTGGTGGCTCTGGCTGGCTTGCGTTCCTGGGTTGTTTGGATTCCCGTATTGATCATAGCATACGACTATATGACCACGCGCGCCCATATTGAGCGCATGCTGGTCACAATTGTGGTACTGTCTCTGGGCACTGGTATCTATGCTATCGTCCAGTACAACCTCGGATTCGGTCACCTGTATGCTCTCGGCCCAGGATTTGATTTCTACGACCGTTTCACATGGGGCAGTGGCGTACGGGCTGTATCAACCTTTGTCAATCCTGCCGCCCTGGGGGACGCGATGTCGCTTTCGGCAATATTCTGTATTGGAGCGGTGCTATACATGCGGGGGAAAGCATGGCTCAAGCCGCTGATGATCGGTACCGCCGCGATCTGCCTGGTCGCTCTGGCGACCAGCGGCAGTCGCGCTCCCCTGCTTGGGTTGGTGGTGGGAGGATTGGGTCTTCTACTATTGCTGCGTCAGCCGCGCTTCCTGTTCGCGGCTGCTGTCATTGGGATCTTGGCCGTGGTTGTGCTGAATAACTACGCTGGTGGGGCATTCGAGGCTCGTTACAATCCCCGGATGCTTGGTTATCGGACGGTAATTGGCCGGGCAGTAGTACCGATGGTCGAGTCCATCAAGTCGGCTCTGGGAAACCCCCTTGGTGTCGGTGTCGCCACCGGGACGGGCGTGGGCCGGGGTCAGTTGGTGGTTGGCCGACAGGCAATGGTGGTCAAGCGAACCGCAGGTGGAATGGTGGAGAACGAGTACGGACGAGCCCTGCACGAGCTGGGCTTTCCCGGCTTCGTTCTGTTCTTGTGGCTGTTGTATGCGGCAGTCAAGATGACTGTTTCCAGCTTTATGCGAGTTCGCACAGTAGAGTCTCGCTCACTCATCGCCGCCTGTCTGGCAGTAATGCTGTCGAGTCTGGCACGCCTGGCTGTGGGCAGCGCCATCTATTTAGTGCCGGGTGGGCCGATGTTTTGGTTGTCTGGCGCAATGGCTGTGCGAACGGCTGAGATTGAGCTAGCTCGACGCCAGCCTGTGCCCGAAGGCGTACGACAGCCTGAGCCTGTAGGCCGCCGGTTCGGGATTAGAGAGTAGTCAGATCTCTGGCTACCGCGTTGCGGGTATACCGCCGGTTTGTGCCTGGCGTGCTAGCTATGGGCTTGTCCGATTACGCTGGCAGTGATGGTGCTATTTTGAACCCAAGGGCAACGGTCGATGGACAGAGATTGGCTGAAGCAATAGTCGGGGGACGCTTACGGTGAAGGTTGCCATACTGACTGAACACATCAACCAACGTGGGGGACAGGAGCAGGTGCTGGCTGAGTTGGTCAGCCGCCTGGCCAAGCGACACCAGGTGGATCTGTTTTGCTTCTCGGCTGCTGATATCCCCCGTGGGCGAATCCGCGTCCACCGGCTGTGGTGTCCCTTTGAGTCAAGCACCCTGCAGGCCCTCTGGATGGTTCTACTCTCACCCTTCGTTGTCAGGCAGCACAAATATGATGTTGTCCTGTCTCAGGGTGGCAACAGTTTGGTCCGGAACTTCGTTTTGGTCCATACCTGTCATGCCGAGCGGGCGCGGGCATTGCGGGAGATCCGCTGGGAATATCAACGGCCTTCGTGGCTGGTGCGTATGGGCTGGACACTGCGTCAAGCATGGGCTACCTGGATGGAGGGATGGGCGGTCCGCCGCTGCGAGGGTCGCGTGCTGGCGGTCTCGCAGATGGTGGTCCGGTATTTAGCACAAGAGCATGGCCTGCACAAGCCCCCCGCGTATGCAGTTCCCAATGGCCTCGACCACGATGTCTTCAATCTGGCGGCTCGCCGCCGGTTTCGATCCTCCCGGCGTGAAGCTCTCCAGGTAGGACCGGAAGAATTCCTCATTCTCTTTGCCGGTGGCCGCTGGTTTGACAAGGGTCTGCCGCTGGTGATCGATGCTCTGGCTCTGATGGAACAGCCCGCTAGATTGGTGATAGTGGGCAGAGGTGATGAAGAATTCTTTGCTCAGTTGGCCCGGCAAAGGGGAGTGGCAGACCAGGTCCTCTTTGCGGGTGTGACTGACAGGATTGTCGAATACTACGCCGCAGCCGACTGTCTGGTGATGCCGGCGCGTGGTGAAGCTTTTGGCCTGGTAGTGGCGGAGGCGGCCGCCTGCGGGCTGCCGCTGGTCACCACTGACATTGGTGCGGCAGACGAGCTTGTTGAAGATGGCGTCAGCGGCTTCCGTGTAGACCAAGGCCCTGCTCAGATCGCCGACCGGCTTGACAAATTGGTCGGCGATCCGGTGTTGTCACAGCGAATGGGCACCGCCGCTCACCACAAGGCGCAACTGCTTTCCTGGGATAGGCAAGCCGACCAGATCGAAGAGTTCTTTCTTGCTCATCTGCCGGAGCCCGCCGCTGGACAACTGGCGCCAGAGAAGCTAGCCCGCACTGCCCGGCTTACTCTCTCTGAGGCGCCCGCCCCATTGCGTGTAGCTGTCATTAGCCACTCGTGTGTAGTTGATTTGAACCAAAGACCCTACGCAGAACTGCTTGATTGTGCTGACATTGACCTCTGTCTGTTTAGTCCACGACGCTGGTGGGCGGCGGTAAGCGGAGAAGTGGAGTTTGCATTCTTGCCGGAGATTGCTGACTGCGCTGAGGCTCTTCCCGTGTGGTTGCCTGGCCAGATACATCTGCACTGGTACACCAGCCAGTTGACTCAAAAGCTGGATGAGTTCCGCCCCGATCTTCTGTTCGTTGACGAAGAGCCCTATAGCCTGGCTGCTGCCCAAGCGGCACGGCTGGCCAGTGGCCTGGGCTACAAACTCGTCGTCTTCAGTAAGGAGAATGTTCAGCGTAGGCTGCCCCTGCCCTTCGAGTGGATATACAAAAGAGTGCTTACTGGGTCGGACCATGTCTTTGTGGTTAGTGAATCATGTGCCGAAGTGCTGGATGCGCGGGGTTACCACGGGCCGACGACAGTCTTGCCTCATGGTGTAGACCCCACTGTCTTTGCCCCCCGCCCGGGTCTGCCGCGTCCCCGTGAGTTCCCTCAGAACGGCGCGATGGTCGGCTATGCCGGTCGGCTTGATGCTGCCAAAGGCGTTTGGGACTTGCTGGAGGCGGCGCAACTGGCCGCGCAGCGCGGAGCGCCCGAGTTTAGTCTGGTGCTAATTGGTGGCGGTCCGCTACGCAGTAAGATCACCAAGCTGACCCAGCGCAGCACAGCCAAGCCTCCGGTAGCAGTTATTCGACACGTCCCCCATCATCAAATGCCGGCATACCTCAATGCTCTGGACGTGCTAGTGCTCCCCTCCCGGACTACGCCGCGCTGGAAGGAGCAGTTTGGCCGCGTCATCATCGAGGCGCTGGCCTGCGGGGTGCCGGTAATTGGCTCGGATTCGGGCCATATTCCCCACTTGATCAATGACACCGGTGGCGGGCTAATCTTCCCGGAGGGAGATATCAAGGCACTTGCGGAAAGCATAGAACAGCTACTGAGCAATCCCGGCCAGCGGGAGGCGCTGGCCCAGCGGGGAAGACAGGGGGTACTGGAGAAATACACCTGGAGGCGCGTTGCTCAGAGGCTGGCAGATATCTTGCTTGAGATTGGTAGCAGAGCCTGACGCCCCCCGGCCAGGTCGGCGACTAGCTCTTAAGGGCTTTGTCTGGTCATGGCCACGCCCTTGGTTGCTACCAGGCCGCCGGCCCAGGCCATTAGTGCCAGAAATAGCAGCTTCAAAGCGAAGACCGCGGCCACGTCGGCAAGGCTTGTTCCCGACGTCGGGGCGGCAACAGTAACCTGTTCTGCAGGTGCACTGGGCGGCTGGTTGCTGTCGCCGGCTGCGGGATTAGTCGTCGGTATAGCCTGGCTAATGGCTACCTGGTTCAGCTCATCGCCAACGCTACTATAAAGCGCATAAGCCCATACGAAGACCATCACGATCATAGCTATGCCGCCCAAGAACACCACCAAGCCGACCAATCGCGGCGTATCGCCAGCTATGGCCTGGCGCCCAGTTTCTTTCTCATCGGATGTGCTGGTCACTGCTCGTATCCTCCTTAGTGCTTAATGATTTCGCCGTGTGCGCGGCGAGTCCTTCTTTGCAATTAGCTCTGCGGCAGCAGTTAGCCTTGATAAATGGTCTTGGTAGCGGTATAATTAGTATAAGCAATTCCAGACCACACAAAGGTGAAGACAGGGAGAAGTAGGCTGCGTATGGAACTGCAGAGAGGAGATGCCCTGGCTGGAAGCATCTCCAGTGACCGCGCACCCGAAGTTCGCCCTCGAACCGCCGGCTGAACGGCAAATAGCTCGCTTGTCAGGTAAACTGCAACGGCTATGTCCAGTAAGCCAGGCCGGGTTACTGCACCGTTATCGCAGTCCGCGCCACTTGGGTGGTATAGCGAAGACCCTCTGCCTTCGTCCCAAGACGATGACAGAGGGTTTATTGTTTGTAATTGGTATGCCGTCCGACAATTAGCAAAGGTGATTCTGATGGAAGATAAGCTTGAGCAACTGCGTGATGAGGCGGTGGGCGCCTTCCAGAATGCTGAGGACAACGAGCAACTTGAACAGGCTCGGGTCGAGTACCTGGGGCGCCACGGACGGCTGCGTGAGGCAATGGCAAGTATCGCTAACCTGCCTGAAGAGCGTCGTCCGACTATTGGTAACCTGGCTAATCGTGCCTCGCGCGAGATGGAGCAGGTCTACCAGCAGCGCCAGCAGGAACTTGCCCAGCAGACAGCAGCCCAGGAATCTGGCGAGCGGATTGATGTGACGCTGCCGGGTCGGGCCTCGCGTGTGGGCCGGCGCCATCCGCTGCTGGCAACACTGGACGAAATGATAGAGATTTTTCTGGGCTTGGGTTTTACCGTAGCAGAGGGGCCGGAGGTTGAAAACTACTATTACAGCTTCGAGGCGCTCAACTATCCCGAGTTCCATCCGGCCATGGATGAGCAGATGACGTTCTATATCGGCGACGATGCCCTGCTCCGTTCGCAGACCTCACCGGTGCAGATACGAGTGATGGAACAGCAGCAGCCGCCGGTGCGCATCGTTGCTCCGGGGCGCTGCTTCCGCCGCGATACCGTTGATGCCACCCACTGCCACACCTTCTATCAGCTCGAGGGCCTGCTGGTGGACGAAGGGGTAACTTTCGCCGACCTGAAGGGCACGCTGGAGGTCTTTGCCCGCGAGATGTTCGGGCCATCGTGTCACATGCGCTTTCGCCCGGATTTCTTCCCGTTCACTGAGCCGAGTGCTGAAATCGCGCTTACCTGTATTATTTGTGGCGGCGAGGGCTGCCGGGCCTGCGAGCAGACCGGCTGGATGGAGGTCGGCGGCAGCGGTATGGTTGACCCCAATGTGTTGGCAGGTGTCGGCTACGATACCGAAAAATATACCGGCTTTGCCTTCGGGGTGGGAGTCGAGCGTCTGGCCATGCTCCGGCACGGTATTGACGACATCCGCCTCTTCTACAGCGGCGATATGCGTTTCTTGGCGCAGTTGTGACGGACAGGGTGGTAGTGGCGGTCGTCTGTGTTTTGGCCATTAGTATGGCCACTAAGGAGGAAGAAGATGCGCGTACCGTATAGCTGGCTGCAGGACTATTTGCAAGCGGATATAGAAGTCGAGCGACTCTGCCACCTTCTGACGATGGGTGGCCTGGAGGTTGAAGAGGCCCGCGACTGGACGGCGACGGACGGAGAAGCCAGCGATCAGATTCTGATGACGACAGTTACGCCCAATCGTGGCGATTTGCTTTCTATGATGGGTGTTGCGCGGCATGCCGCTGCCCTGTCGGGGACAGATTTCGTGGATCCGGTGACCAGTTTTCCCGAGATTGACAATCCGGTGACTGATGTAAAGAAAGCGAGCCGGGGGCCGGTGACCGTCGAAATTGCTGACCCGGTCGGGTGTCCCCGCTATTCCGCATTGCTGATAGACGGTGTTAACGTCGGCCCCTCGCCGGACTGGTTGCGCCACCGGATGGAGGCCGCCGGCATCCGCTCTATCAACAACGTAGTTGATTGCACCAACTATGTGGTCTGGGAGATGGGCCAGCCGCTGCACGCTTTCGATTTCAGGCTGCTCAAAGACGGCCATATCATCGCCCGCCGCGCGGAAGAGAAAGAGAAGCTGCTGATGCTGGACGGCACCTGGCAGACCCTTGGCCCGGAGGATGTCGTCATCGCTGACCCGATGGGGTCGGTTGCGTTAGCGGGAATTATGGGCGGCACCGACACCCAGGTTAGTGAGACTACCAGTCGGGTGCTGTTAGAATCAGCGCATTTTGACCCTGTGGCCATCCGCAGGACCTCGCTGCGGCTGGGGGTTGGTACCGAGGCCTCGTACCGCTTTGAGCGGCATGTTGATCCCAATCTCACCTTGCCAGCGCTGGCCCGTGCCGCCGAGCTGATAATGATGACCGCCGGAGGCCAGATTGCTCAGGCTACTATTGATGTTAAGACGCGGGATTTTGCCACCCAGAGCCTCCAACTGCGGCCGGCCAGGTGCAACTCTATCCTGGGCACCGATCTTGATGCCGCGGCCATGGCCGATTTGCTACGTCGCCTGGGCTTCGGAGTAGAAGAGGGCGAGCTGCTGACGGTTGAGGTGCCCACTTTCCGGCCAGATGTCGAGCGGGAGATTGACCTGGTCGAGGAGGTGGCAATAGTATACGGGTATGAGAATATTGAGCTGACCGTGCCGGGCCACTTGACCTCCACCGGTCGCCTGACTGAACAGCAACGGCTCCGGAGGCGCGCCGGCGAGCTACTGCGCGAGTGTGGGTTGTACGAGAACTTGAGTTTCTCAATGATGGACCCGAGCGACCTGGATCAGTGCTGCTGGCCTCGTGACGATGTCTGCTGCGATTTCCTGGCGCTGGCCAATCCGGCCAGTTCTGACCTGACGGCGATGCGCACGACGCTGCTGCCCGGTCTGCTGGCTGCCGCTGCCCGCAACGCCCGACAACGTGTTACCGATGTGGCACTTTATGAAATCGGCACGGTTTTCTATCCCGAGACCGAGAAGTCGCTGCCCAGCGAGCGGCAGCACGTTGCCGCGGTAATGACGGGCAACCTGCTGACGGCCGATTGGAGTCTGCCCACCGAGCAGGGGCAGGTTGATTTCTACTATATGAAGGGTATCATCGAGCAACTGTGCCAGGGTCTGGGGGTGCCCGAGCTTGGTTTTGTCCGACAAAAGCATTCGACTTTTCACCCAGGCAAATGTGCCCAGGTGCAGTTGGAGGGCGAGCTGATTGGCTTGCTCGGTGAGATTGCTGCTGAGGTGGCTGAGGCCTACGACCTGCCAGATGGTGCCTGCGCCTTCGAGTTGGACTTGGATATGTTGCTGGAGCGTGCTGTATTGTATGCCACTTATCAGCCGGTGGCCCGATTTCCTGCCGCCGAACGTGACCTGGCTATTATTGTACCGGATAATGACGAGTTTGCCTCAGCACGCCTTATCGAGGAAATTGAGCAGGCCGCAGGCGAGTTTCTGGAGAGCGTGACTCCCTTTGATGTTTACAGCGATCCTCAGCAGATCGGCGCAGGGCGTAAGTCAATCGCCTTCCGACTGGTCTTTCGCGCCGACGATCGCACGCTCACCGACGCAGAGGTAGAGGCGGCGATGTCGGCGGTCCACAGCTATGTGGAGGAGGAAATTGGTGCAGAGGTGCGTAAGTAGTGGTTGGCGTACTTGCACCAGCATTTGTCGTAAGTAATACAACATGAAGGTGGTTGGAATGAACAATCGGAGAAAGCTACACCTTGCAACAGTATCTATTGGGTTGTTACCACTGGTAGTAGTGCTGGTTGCGACGGGAGCACTGGCTGGATGCAGCCGCGCCGTGGCTGCGCCGGGTGAGTCGGTGCCGGAGTTGAAGATAGACATGGGGCCAACGCTGGGCGATTTGACGACTACCTCCGCGCTGCTGACCTGGCATACCAATATGCCGTCCACCGGCTGGATCGAGATTCGGGGCCAAAGCGTAGGCGAGGGCGGGCCAGCCCAGACCCATCGCGTGCGCCTGCAGGGTCTCTCAGCAGGCCAGACTTATTGGTATACCGTCAAAGCAGCCGCCGACGACCAGTCGGCGGCTGCCGGACCCTACCGGTTCCGCGCTCCCTCGCCCTGGCTGTCGCGGTGGAGCTTCGCCGCCTACGCAGATACGCGCAGCCGTCCGGCGATGCACCGCCGGGTGGTGGCAGCGATGCTGAAGGCCAGTCCCCGCTTGATTCTGTGCGCCGGTGACCTGGTCGCGGAGGGTGATTTGCTTCATTTATGGTACCAGTTCTTTCCCGTAATTGGTGCCTTCGGGCCGAACGTGCCCCTTTACCCAGCTATTGGCAACCACGAGAGAAATGCCGCACTCTACTATGAGTTGCTACCCATACCCAGCGGTGGTGGCGACTACGGGACCGAATGGTATACCTTCACCTATGGCAACTGTCAGTTCTTTGTACTGGATAGCTGTCGGCGCATTGCGGAGCAGACTGAGTGGCTCCAGCAGCAGCTAAGCCAGCCCCGGCCGACCGGCGTTGACTGGCGTATTGCGATGTTTCATCACCCGGCATTTTCATCCGGCGCGCACGGGGGCAACGAGACCATGCAGCAGCAATGGTGCCCACTGCTGGAAGACGGAGGTGTCGACGTAGTCTTCTGTGGGCATGACCACATCTACGAGCGCAGCGTGCACGGTGGCGTGCAGTACGTAACCGTTGGCACCGGCGGTGTGTCCTTACATCCAGTAGGTGCCAGCCCCAATCCCTACAGCCGGTTTGCCCGCGCGGCTCTGGGTTTTTGCCGCATTGACGTCACGCCCAGCCAATTGAGCTGCGTCTTCATTGACACGAATCGGAACCACTACGATGAGTTCACGGTCACTCGCTGAGCGGCAATAACGTATCCCGCGGCCCGCGCTCAGGAGGAAGGGCTAATGGCACAGCCGGAAATAATCGCGATTGTTGGTGGAGATAATGCGCAAGCGACTAGACGGCCCGCTTGACCGGCCTGGCGCAGGGATGTGGATAGCTTTGCTCGTCAGTCACAGTGAGTCTGCGCTGCCGGGCACGTAAGCCGCGCTCGTCACTGGCTACCTTGCTAAGTCATAACCTGTGTTTGGCGTAACGCTGCAGCAGGGCTGCAACGCCCGCACAGAACACAAACAGAATGCCAAACAGGATGAAACTCGTCTGCAGATTGACCCCGTTGCCGGCAGCCAACCGGCTTCCTATCAGCCCCAGTACTGCCCCCAAGTCGCGGCCGGTAAACAGCGCCCCGTAGGCCAGAGGCCGCCGCCTGCGTTCAGCCGAATCGCCGACCAGTGCAGCGCTGATCACCGGGACCGCACCGTTGAGCAGGCCCCAAAGCGCCGCGGCAATGGCCAGAGCTACAGGACTGTGCCAGACTGCCGCCAGTGCGCATCCCACCGCCGCTAGCAAGAAGGAGGCCGAAAGCACCAGCGCCCGGCCGCCCAGATCGGAAAGCCAACCGCTCACAAAGGAGAGGCCGATGAGAATGCCCGGGTAGAACATCCCGGTAATCCACACATACTCAGCACCGTACTGGGCTCTAACATAGTCGGCGAAGGTTCCCAGCATCAGTCCGAAGGCCAAGGCTGAGCTGCCTAACAAGAACATAGAAATGATAGCTTTAGGCTGGGTGACGATCCGCCGAAGCCTCGCCCCACTTGGTGGAGTAATCATCGGCTCGCCACTCCGGGGCAGGCCGAAGGCCAGCAGCAAAGCCACCAGGGTGATGCCAGCCGCAACGAGGTAGGTCATCTGGGGGCGGGCGTTGTAGCGGGCGAAGACCAGCCCCAGCACGATCACGCCGCTGAACCAGCCCGCATGTGTCCCGGCATGTAGCAGGCCCATACCGGTGCCGTAACGCTCTTTTCGTCCCTCGGTGAGCGCCAGCGTCTGCATGGTTGTCCCGCCCCACAGCGCAGCAGCCCCCCAGCCCCACAACACCGCAAAGCTCAGCGCCAGCCAGTAGTTGGGCAGGTAGGCGACTACGAACATCCCGGCGGGGAACAGGAAGTAGGTCACCGCGCCTACTGCTGTCCATTTCCAGTCCGGCCAACTCTGCAGCAGGTAAACGTTACCCACCCGGAAGACCATCATAGTAGCGTAAACTGCTGCCAACAGCACGACGCAGCTCAGTGGGCTCCAGGGCGTGACCTGCTGCAGGTAAGGCACCAGATAGAGCTGCTGGGCACCGGCGCCGGCGAAGATGAAGTAGAACATCACCACCAGTAGCAGCAGATGCCAGCGCTGCTGCTCGGGTACTTGGACCGGCGGTTCAGTACTTGGAGTATTGCTCATAATTCTTGGGACGCGGACGATATTACCCTGCAATCCTTGCGATACAGGAGACATTCCCCGTAACCCTTTGGTAGGAGCGGCATTCCTGCCGCGACTGCTGGAGTGTAGTTCTGCCGTCGGGACAGGAATGTCCCTCCTACCGATTTAAGGGCCTTTCGACACGAAAGGTATTGCTCCTTATTGCGACACGTGTTTACTCTTCATTCTTCTGCCTATCTGAGGTATCCGCGTCCCGGTCTATCTGTGCGGCAACCCGAGCGGGCAGGCCCCAGATGTGGATGAACCCCGGTGAGGCCGACTGGTCAAAGCTGTCTTCTGCGGCATAGGTGGCCAGTTCATATTGATACAACGAGCGCTCCGAGGCGCGCGCCACCGCCTGACAACTGCCCTTGTGCAGCTTGACGGTGACCGTACCCGAGACCCGCTTCTGTGTCTCGCTCACAAAGGCATCAATGGCCTCCCGCAGCGGCGTGTACCACAGGCCGTAGTAGACCAGCTCGGCGTAGCGCAGCTCCAGATACGGCTTGAAGTGCATGGTCTCCCGGTCCAGAGTCAGTGATTCCAGATCGCGGTGAGCGGTTAGCAGGATTACTGCGGCAGGCGCCTCATAAAGCTCGCGCGACTTGATGCCCATCAGCCGGTTTTCTATCATGTCAATGCGGCCGACCGCATTTTCCCCGCCGACTGCATTGATGCGGCTGATCAATTCGGGACCGGGCAGCTCCTCGCCATCCAGGGCTACTGGCACACCCCGCTCGAAGGTTATCTCCAGATACGTAGGCTCCTCCGGCGCGTCGGCAATACTATTGGTCCATTCCCAGGCGTCTTCCGGCCCCTCGCGGGTGGGATCTTCAATCTGCCCGCACTCGATGGACCGCCCCCACAGGTTGGTATCTGTCGAATAGGGGCTTTCCTTGCCTACGGGCACGGGGATGTCGTGCTGCTGAGCATACTCTATCTCTTCTGCGCGGGTCATTCCCCACTCGCGGGCCGGCGCGATGACCTGCAAGGCCGGATCCAGCACGGCATAGGTGACTTCAAAGCGCACTTGATCGTTGCCCTTGCCCGTGCAGCCGTGAGCCACGTACTGAGCCCCGTACTCGCGGGCCACCTCCACTTGTGTCTTGGCCAGCAGCGGCCGGGCCAGTGCAGTAAACGCCGGGTATTGGTGCTCGTACATCAAATTAGCGCCGATAGCCCGGGTGATGAAGTCGTCAAAGAATTCCTGCTTGGCGTCAACCACCAGCGACTCAATCGCACCGACGTCGAGGGCCTTCTGGCGAATTGCGTCATAATTCTTCTCCTCGCCGACGTCCACAGCCAGCGCAATAACCTCGACGTCGTATTGCTCAGCAATCCACCGGACAGCCACTGACGTGTCGAGGCCGCCCGAATATGCCAGCACGCACTTGCTCATCACAGTTAGCTCCTTTCCCGCAACAAGGGGTGCATCATTGGAGAGTGATTATAACACTTCTCCGGACGCTTGGCTATTGGCATCAGTGTGGACAGACTTTCAATGTGCCTTATCGCCGGATCAGAAATGGCTGTCTCACGTGATGGCGGCAGGTAAAGGGCTCCTCTGAGTTGGTCAGGGAGATATTTGACCAAAACTACTTGACATCTGAAGTTTCCTCTGTATAATATGTTTTGGCACTCCGGTGTGGAGAGTGCTAAAGGGGCGAAGCAGCGGTCCATTCGCAAAGTTCGCTTGACGTACCCCCATTCTAACTACCAAGAAGGTGGTGTGCTTACTATGCTGCAACCGCTGGGAGATCGTGTGCTTGTTGAGCCCAGTGAGGCTGAAGACAAGAGTCCGGGCGGAATTATCCTGCCCGAGTCCGCCCAGGAGCAGCCTGCTGAAGGCAAGGTAGTCGCCGTGGGGCCGGGCCGGATTCTGGACGATGGTGAGCGCCAGGAGATCAGTGTCTCGGAGGGCGATGTGATCATCTACAAGCGGTTCGGTGGCACTGAAGTCACTGTTGACGGCGAAGATTACGTACTGGTGGAGGAAGATTCCATTCTAGCTATTCGTAGCTAGCTGAGTTGCACCCAGGACACTTAAGAGGAGGAATCAATATGCCTGCTAAGCAGATTGTGTTTCACGAAGAGGGACGCCGCGAGTTGGAACGCGGCATCAATAAAGTAGCCAATGCGGTGAAGGTCACACTGGGTCCCAAGGGGCGTAATGTGGTGCTGGAAAAGAAGTGGGGCGCTCCCACAATTACTAAGGATGGCGTCACCGTGGCCAAAGAGGTGGAGTTGGCAGACAAGTACGAGAATATGGGCGCCCAGCTCTGTAAAGAAGTCGCCTCTAAGACTAACGACGACACCGGTGATGGCACGACTACGGCTACCATTCTGGCCCAGGCTATCGTTAAGGGCGGTCTGCGCAATGTAGCGGCCGGCGCCAATGCCATGCTGGTAAAGCGCGGCATCGAGAAAGCAACCGAAGCGGCCGTTGAAGCGATTCGCGAGGCCAGCCACCCACTGGAGACCAGCGAGGAGATCGGATTTGTCGCCGGCATCGCCGGTAATGACCCGGAGATTGGTGAGCTTATCGCTGATGCTATGGATAAGGTGGGCAAAGATGGTGTCATCACGGTGGAAGAGTCCAAGGTTGGTCGCACCGAGATGGAGATTGTCGAGGGCATGCAGTTTGATAAGGGCTACATCTCACCGTACTTTGCCACCGAAGCTGAGACGATGCAGTGTGTGCTGGAGGATGCCTATATTCTTACTTACGAGAAGAAGATATCCTCAGCCGCTGACATCGTCCCGCTGCTGGAGAAGATCGCCGGCTCCGGTGGAGGCCTGGTGGTCATTGCTGAAGATATCGAAGCCGAAGCTCTTGCCACAATGGTGGTCAATAAAATGCGGGGCAGCCTCTCGTCGGTGGCTGTTAAGGCACCAGGATTTGGTGACCGCCGCAAGCGCAACCTGGAGGACCTTGCTGTCCTCACCGGTGGCACCTTCATCTCTGAAGATCTCGGCATTAAGCTGGACAACATACAACTCGACGATCTGGGCAAGGCCGAGCGGGTGATTATCACTAAGGATGATACCACTATCATCAACGGCGCGGGCACCCAGGAGGAGCTGGACGCCCGCGTCGCCCAGATTCGCCGCGAGATCGAGGACACCGACTCGGACTATGATCGCGAGAAGCTCGAAGAGCGGCTGGCTAAGCTGGCCGGCGGCGTTGCCGTAATCCAGGTCGGTGCCGCCACCGAAGTCGAACTCAAAGAACTCAAGCATCGCTTCGAGGACGCTCTGTCGGCGGCTCGCTCCGGTATTGAAGAGGGCATCGTACCGGGCGGCGGGGTAACTCTGGCGCGGGCGGTTGCGGCGCTCGACAAGCTGCAACTCGACAACGTTGATGAGCAGACCGGCGTTGAAATCGTCAAGAAAGCGCTGGTCGAACCCCTCAAGCAAATCGCTGCCAACGCCGGCTATGAGGGCAGCGTGGTGCTCGAAGATGTGCTGGAGAACGATGACCCCAACTTCGGGTTCAATGCTCTGACTGAGGAGTTTGTAGATCTGGTCAAAGACGGCGTGGTTGACCCCGCCAAGGTCGTCCGTTGTGCTCTGGAGAACGCTGCCAGCGTTGGGGCACTGGTGTTGACTACCGAAGCGGTCGTTGCCGAGATCCCTGAAGAGGCGCCCGCGATGCCCCCGGGTGGGGGCATGCCGCCCGACTATATGTAGACCTGCGCAGACCCCTGACGGAACAGAAAAGGCCGGGCCTTCGCGCTCGGCCTTTTTTTGTGTGAAACCTGTTTGGTACGACGGGCGTCTCGCCTGTCGGCACCTACTGCAGCAAGTGAAGTCTCCCGCTGGCTGCAGCGCTGCCTATTGGTATAACCTCGGTACGAGCAGCACGACCACACCGGCCAGAGCGGCTGCTATTAGGAGCTGCCCGACATAGAGGACCGCTTTGCTGCGCCGGGCGCGGATCCCAAAGATAGACAGTAGTACCGCAACCACGCACTGCACCAGGCCCAGCACAAAGGCGAAGTTCACCGCCATGTCGGGTGGATGCGTGCGGATGTAGGTGACGATGGCCGCCCACCCACCAATCACCAGCAGACAGCTGATGAATAGGAGCACGGAGGCGCTGTTCAGCAGCCTCGTCGAGGTCCTTTGCTCGGTATTGCCCTGCTCATTGTGTGTCATAATCTTCCCTCCCTAATTAAGTGTCAGTCCTCGGCTACTCATTATCTTATACTGCAGTGCGTGGATTTTGGTGGCCGGGCCGCTGTCCTGCTGGACGAAGCCGGTTGTCGCCAGCGAGCGCAGCTCCGGCGCGAACAGCCCGCTGTCCGACTCCCGCTCCAGGATATCAATGTTGCCCTTGTATAGTTGGACGGTGTACTTCCCGTTGACCGCCCACTGGGAGTTCTGCAGGAACGCGTCGCAATCCTGCTTGACCGGGTGGAACCAGCCGCCGTGATAGACCATGTACGCCCAGCGCTGCTCGACGAGCGGCTTGAACTGCACCTGCTCCTTGGTCAGGCAGAGCTGCTCCAGGTCGCGGTGCACGGTGAGGATGACCTGCGCGGCGGGTGCCTCGTAGGCCTCGCGTGACTTGAGGCCAATCAGCCCGTCCTCGAACATATCAATCTTCCCGATACCGTGCTGGCCAGCCACGCGGTTGAGGTAGTGGATAATGTCGCGCAGGCCGGTCTGGTCGTCGCAGCGCACCGGCAGGCAGGCCTCGAACTCGATTTCGATGACCTGTGGCTCATCCGGTGCATTCTCGGGGAACTGGTACCAGATGTAGTCTTCCTGGGGGATGTGCATCTGCAGGTTATCCACCTCGCCGGAGCCGATCGAGCGGCACCACATCGTCCGGTCGTCGCCGATGCCCGGATTGTAGGGAATGCCGTACTGCCCGCTGAGCTGTTTTTCCTCCTCGCGGGTGAAGTTGAAATCGCGCACCGGCAGAATGACCGTTAGCTCCGGCGCAAAGATGGAGAAGACATTCTTCATCCGGTACTGATCGTTGCCTTTGCCGGTGGAGCCCTCGCAGATCGCATCGCAGCCCTGCTCCAGCGCGAACTCCGCCACCTTGCGGGCGATGAGCTGGCGGGTCATTGAGGTGGCCACCGGATAACCCTCGTAGTCCGAGTTGGCGTAGATGGCCCTGGTGATGTAGTCGTCCACGAACTCGTCGGTCGCCTCCAGGAAGAACCACGGCGTCGCGGCAACCTCAGCTTTCATCTTGGCGTCGGCGATCTCGTCGTCCATCAGCCCAACGTTGACGGTAACCGCCAGCACCTCTTCGGCGCCGTAGTATTCCGGCAGCAGCTTGAGGGCCAGCGCCGAGTCCAGCCCGCCGGAATAGGCGACCGCCACTTTCTTCACCTGCGGAAGCTCAATAGTGTACTTGCCGCTCATGTCCATGGTCATGCCTCCTGACACTTCTGACAATAACGCCGACCCGACCGGGTCGGCCTCATTTGCCCGTGGCCTCTATTATGCCTGCTGGACGCTTGTCCGTCAACAGCTTGGCCGCTCAGCTCGCTTCCGGCTTGCTGAATCTGACAGTGTAAGTCCAGAAGTTCCCATACGCCTGATCCAGCATGAAGCCGGCTTGCTGGCCTTCCCGGATGGTGGTGGACTTCAGGCGATAGTCCGGGTCCATAAACATCTCAGTAACAGCCAGATAGCCGCCGACTCGTAGCACCCTCTTAATCTCGTGGAGAGCCTGCTGGGGAGCAGGGATTTCATACAGAACGCTCGTCACCCCGACCGCATCAAACGAATTCGCTGCGAAGGGCAGGTTATGGGCGCTGGCCCGTATTGGCAGGACATTGCTGATTCCTTTGTTGTCAGGTTGCGCTAATTTCCGAACGAGCAGATCAAGCATGTCTGGCTGAATGTCCAGCCCGTACACCCGTCCCTCCGGGCCGACTGCCCGGGCGTACGGAAGTGTGAGCGCGCCGCTGCCGCAGCCCAGGTCGAGCACCTTCATCCCCTCCGCAATCCCGCTCCACTCAATCAGCACGTCGGGCGGCTGGACTCGTCTTCTTAGGTTGCTATCCAGAACGTGGCTGATAAACGCCGGCGCGGGAAAGTGCCAGAAGCGCCGCACAATCCGCATCACCACCTGGTGGAGGAGGATAATGCTTCCGACAATTACCAGCAGGAGCTTGATCATCACTGGCCTTGTATCCCCTCCTGTCTGTGAAGGCTCAACCGGGTCCGAATGGCGGCTCACGTGGCATAATGGCAACGGTCACATACTGGACTTCGAGCCAGTCATCTTGCCACTCTGTTAGGGGAAGCTTGGGATCTGTGCCCCAAGGCGTTTGGTACTCGATGCTCAGCAAGCAGTGCAACGCGCCATCGGGACTGTTCCACCCCTGCCGGTAGCTCATCGTTGCCCGGCTGCCTCGCGGTGAGTATCCCCCGCCGTCTTTCCAGTCCGATTGGTAGTCCTGGTGCCAGCCCTCGGCTGTGAAGTGCTGTTTGTAGAACCGAGCCGCCGTAGCAGCGGGGTATCGTTCTCTAAGCGTAAAGGTGAGCGTTCTCCAGACGCGGTCATCCCTCTCAACCACTGATTCGGCGCCCGGCGGCACTGGGAGCTGGACTTGGGATACGCGCTCACCAAGCGGGCGCATCTTTGCTTGCATTCCTATATGGAAACACCAGATAGGTGCCATTGCCAATAGTGGCAAGACGTAGACGAGGATCCGTCCAAAGCCAAGCAATTTTGGCCTAACCGAAGGCCGAAGTCGTCGCACCGTCGGCAAAAGCGCAAGTATTAGTGTGCTGACTGCTGCTGCGGCGATCAGCTTGGTTGCTGGCCTAGACCACCAGGACATAGGGTCTGTAGACCACCAGCCCGAGTGCCCTGTTGCCCGGAACAAGAAGATGCCAAACACCAGTGCACCACTCAGTCGGGCCCATAACCTTCGCGCCCCTAACGCGAAATCTAACCAGACAGCTACAAGAGTTGCCGCTAGTACCCACAACCCGAAATTGACTATCCAAGTCGAGTCGTAGCTGGTAACCCACTGCGCTAACCACGAGGAGCGTGGCTCTTGTTGAAACAGTATTATGAGCGCACCGAATCTAGCCAAGTACACTCCCCCAATTGCCCCGTACAGCCCGGCACCACACTCCACCAACATGGCTTTGCAGCGCTTACGCCCACCAATCTCCTCACTCATTTCGCTCATCTCCCTTGGCCGGCTACTCCCTGTGCTCAAACGAGACAGACGCGGCCTCGCCGGCCAGCTTCTCCCGTATCACCGCCTCGAAATCGGGGTTTATCTCGTAGCCGAGGGAGTTGCGGGCCTCCAACGCGGCGGCCAGGGAGGTCGTCCCGCTGCCCAGGAACGGATCCAGGACGGTCTCGCCGGAGAAGCTGTACATCTTTACCAGCCGCCGGGGTAGCTCCACCGGGAACATCGCGATATGTCCGGTCTGGCGCTCCGGCGTCAGCCGCCAGATGCCCCGAAACCACTCGCTGCGCTGCTCTTTGGTCAGCTTGCTCTGCTCTTTCTGCTCGGGGGTGGGCCGCGGCCAGTCGCCGGGCTTGCGCAGCAGGATGATATACTCGTGCTCGTAGGTGACGTGCCCGTCGCGCGGGTAGTAGGTCGAGCCCATCCACTGCCCGCCGCCGCTGGTATTGGTCGTGGAGATCTTCTCCCAGATGATATTGCCCATGAAGTCGAAGCCCAGTGCGCGGCCCATGCTGATGATGTCAGCGGGAATCGGCTGGACGCGGTAGTGGCCGTGGTCGGCAGCGCGCAGGTACTGGTCGCCGATATTGATCGCCGCCCGGCACCCCGCACACAGCACCCGATAGCACTCGGAGATGACCTGCGCCAGGTCTTTCAGATACTCCTCGTAGGGCTGGTCGTAGCCGATCTGCCCGGGATGCTGATAGTCTTTGATGCACCAGTACGGCGGCGAGGTGACCACCAGATGCACTTCCTGGTCACCCACCTCGGCCATATTCCTACTGTCACCAAAAATTATGCGGTGGCTAGCCATCGTGCTACCTCACGGCTCAACCAGCCCCGAGCGCTTGCTTGCTCCGCTATCTTCAACGATCCCCAGCAGCAGAGCGATGAGGGCCATGCGCACGGGCACCCCGCCCGCCGCCTGCTCGAAGTAAACCGCGCGGGGGTCATCGTCCATCTCCGGGGCAATCTCGTCCACCCGCGGGAGCGGATGGAGCACCAGCATATCCTCCGGCGCTTTCTTCATCAGCTTCTCGTCCAGGACGTAGACGCCCTTGTATTCTTCATATTCGGCGGGGTCGGCAAAGCGCTCCTGCTGGATGCGCGTCATATAGAGCATATCCAGCCCGTCCAGCGCTCCGGCCAGGTCGTCGGTCACCTGTGGCTGAGCGCCCAACTCCTGCACTTTCTGGGATAGTTCTTCCGGCATGGCCAGCGCTGGTGGAGAGATGAAGATGAGCTCGCAGCCGGAGCGGGCCAGCGCCGGAGCCAGTGAGTGCACGGTCCGCCCGTACTTCAGATCACCGCACAGCCCGACCCGCAATCCTTCCAGAGTGCCCTTGTGGCGGCGCAGACAGAACAGGTCGGTGAGCGTCTGCGTGGGGTGCTCGTTGTGCCCATCACCGGCGTTGATGACCGGTACTGAGGCTGCTTGCGCGAAGGCCTGCGCTGAGCCATTTTCGGGGTGGCGGCAGACAATAATATCACAGTAACCACTGACGATACGGGCAGCGTCGGCCAGGGTCTCGCCCTTGGCGGCGGAGCTGGCCCTGGCGTCGGCCATGCTGATTACGCTGCCGCCCAGCCGCAGCATCGCCGACTCAAACGACATCCGCGTGCGCGTGGACGGCTCGAAGAATAGCGTGGCCAGGATGCGGTCCAGTGGAGCCAGCGGCTGCGTCTTCCCGTCCTCACCCCAGCCCAACGCCTCCGCCATCTGCTCGGCCGTGTCCAGCACCAGCGTAATCTCGTCATTAGAGAAATCGAGTATTGAGACCAGGTCTCTTCCGGTCAGCGCCATGGGCCGACCTCCTTTAGCTTGAACCCTGCTCTATAGCTGAATTGATTTGGTTTTTCATCTCCACGGTTGCAGCCTGGGCCGCCTGCGCAAATTCGGTGGGGGGAAGATCCCTCTTCTGGTAGGCGAAGATGATGCCGCGTGAGGAGTTGACGATGGCACCCAGCCCGCGCTCGTCGAAGGCCACTGCCACATCTTGGGCCGTTGCGCCCTGGGCGCCGTAGCCGGGCACCAGCAGTAGAGTCTGGGGCATCCGGGCGCGCAGCTCGGCGAGCTGTTTGGGATATGTAGCGCCGACCACCGCCCCCACCGCCGAGTAGCCATACTCGCCTATTAGCTCGTCTCCCCAACCTGCCACCAGGTCAGCCATCTGCTCATAGACCAGTTTCCCGCTATCACTCAGCCGCAGGTCCTGCAGCTCGCCGGACGAGGGGTTCGAGGTCTTG
>JAUVZM010000027.1 GCA_030602615.1 bacterium | reverse complement strand
TCTGCTGCCGGTAATGGCATCCGTGCCGGTAAGCGGCCCGGTCAACACGCCCAGCATGTTGTCCGCTCCCCAGGGGTCTACCTTTGCTTTCTGGCGGGTAAACAGTACGTAAGCCCCCAGACCGTAACCCCCCAGATAGTCCAGGTAAAGTCCATCTGGTATCTCTTCCACTTGCGCAGTGCCAGCGCTCAAGTCAACGAAGGCCAGTCTATGCATTACCGCCTGAACAGCCATCTTCTCAGTCCTCCTTCTGCGTATGCACTCGGCAGTGAGTGGGAACAGCTATTGCACAAAGACGAGCTCCTGCCCTATCGCCCTATGTGGTTTAGTTAATTATACGCCACCGGGTGATTCTCCTTCTTCCGTTGAATCTAATTCTTGCTGCAAACGTCCTTATGCTTCGCTCCATCGCAAACGGCGGACAACTACCCGACGAGGGGTATTGTTAATCAGCGGGCACTGATAACCCAACTGTTCTAACTACATACGAGAAGCCGAAGCGCGATGCATAAGGTACGAGGCGGGTCCTACTCGATGTGTGGCAACACCTCTCAGATGACCGAGGTAGCGGTGTCCAAGGAGCAATTCGCCCAAATGCTGCAGCGGATCTGGGGCTTGGGATCCGGGGTAGGGGGACAGTGGCCAAGGCAGCAAATGATCGGTAATTCTGCCTATGGCCTGGGGAGTACTGCGCCTGCTATTCCCCCAAAATGTAAATGGCGGTCGAAAACCGATGCGGATGGCGGTGCAAAAGTGAGGCACCTGATACATTTATAACCCGCCCGCGGGCGGGTGCCAATCCCCCCTGTGTGCTTAGTTCTTCTTACGGCGGGACGAAGTCTGTTTACGCAGGCGGCGTTTGGCTTCGCGCAGCCGGTAGCTGGGGCCGTTGGCTTCCAGAATAGGGACCCGATGAGTGAGCCGAGCGAGCAGCGCCCCGGTGAGCCGTTCGCTGCCCGCGCCGGCTCGAACCACCCAGATCGGCGTGGTTGCACCTCACAGTGGCTCATAGTCATCTTACCTGGGATAACTTATGCAAAAAGATGGGAATATCGGGGTGAAATCGCTCATTCTGTCGGTATTCCGACAGACTGCTAGGCCCCGACAAAAGCCCAAAGACAAAGGAGAGGTATCTAGTCCTTCTTATGGCGCTTTGCCTGGTGATCAGCCCCGTCATCAGCCGCCCTCACCACAGCGTATAACCGCCGTCGATTATTAGGTCGTGACCGGTAGCATAACTGGCGGCATCGGAGGCAAGATAGACTACGGCCCCTGCCATTTCCTCGGGGGCGGCCATCCGTTTCATAGGTATCAGTTCACACCACTGGTCGTGATACTGCGGCACCGCTTTCGTCATGTCGGTCAGAGTAGAGCCAGGACTGATGGTGTTCACCCTCACGTTATGCTTAGCCCATTCTGCCGCCATGCTGCGGCTCATCTGTATCATTCCCGCCTTGGAGGCATTATATGCTAACTGATTCTGGGGAATGTTTACGATGCGCGCAGACATTGACGCCACGTTGATTATGGCCCCCCGCTTTTGCTGAATCATCCGCCGCCCAGCCGCTTGGCAACATAGGAAAGTGCTAGTCAAATTCGTGTCCATTACTTTGTGCCATTGTTCCTCAGTCATCTTCTCTGCGTCTTCGCGTATTGAAATTCCCACACTGTTTACCAGGATGTCGATCTTGCCAAAGAGGTCAACCACCTTCGCGACCATATCGCTGACTGCTGCGGCATCGGTCACATCACAGATGATACCCTCGATGCGAGCATCGTACTGGTCGGCAAGTTCCGCAACGGTTCTATGCAGATTCCCCTCACGGATGTCAGCTACGGCTACATCCGCGCCAAATTCGGCCAGTCCCTCAGCACACGCCCTGCCGATACCTCGGGCGCCGCCAGTAACCAAAGCAACCTGTCCGCTGAGGTCGAATCTTTCTTTGATACCCATCACAGCATTCCTCCTTTACTGGCTTCTGATCAACCTGTGCGTGTCTTCTGCCACCGAGCCATCGACCAACACCTCAATTAAGTGGGTGCCGCCCTCCGAGAATGCCGACCTCACCGCACATTCGAGCTCAGTGGGCGTGGTAGCCCGCCACCCTCGCACTCCGAACCCCTCCGCGATCTTGTCGTATTCCACGTAGGGGTCGCAGATGTCCATGTGCGGGAGCTCTCGGGCGGGGAGCTCGTGGTCTGACCAGTAGCGCAGCATGTTCAGTTTTAGGATGCGGTAGCTACGGTTATTGCACACGACGAAGACCATATCTAGCTTGTGGTGGGCGGCGGTCCACAAAGCTTGTATGACGTACAGACATGAGCCGTCGCCGGACAGGGCAAGCACAGGCCGCTGGGGACATGCCAGCTTGGCCCCAATTGCGCCCGGCCAGCCGACGCCGACACAGCCCCCCCGCCCAAGGAAGTAGGAGTCAGGTCGAGCAGGCTGCAAGTAATGCAGCAGCTCATCCTTGGCGGTGACGGACTCGTCATAGATCAATACGTTGTCGGGTAGGGAAGCAACGATAGTCTCCATCATCCGCGACGGGGACATCGGGGAGGTGTCTCGAGCCGCCTGGTATGCCGCCTCGCGCCGCTGCCTGGCCTGTTGCTTCTGCCCCTCCCAGTAGGCACGACGCTCAATGCATTTGGCCCGGAATTGGGCCGACGCACGCGACGCCAGCTCTGCCAAGATGACCGTGAGTGCCAGTTTCGGATCTGCGAGCACCCCCGCCGCCACCGGGTAGTTCTTCGCGATCTCCCAGGGACTCATGTCGATCTGAAACACGCGGGCGCCCTTCTGGAAATAGGGCTTCTGGGACGGAAACACCTCGGGGAACAGCGGGCTCCCCACCACGAGAACCACGTCGGCTACCAGAGTGATCTCCCGCGTGTCGTCGCCGAAGTTCTGTCCCACCAGTCCCTGGAAGAGGGGATCCGTAAACGCGGCACTCAGGTCGGCGAAATCAACCCCATACACCGGGCAGCCTACAAACTCCGACAAGGCCTTCACTTCGGACTGGGCGTTCGCGAGGGATACGCCATCGCCGATGAGCATCATGGGCGTCTCACTTGCCAGCAGCGCTTGCGCCACACCGCGGACAAAATCTGGTGGGGGACTGCAGTGCCAGTCAACAAAACTAGTCACATGGACATCGTCCTCGATAATTTCATCCAGAACATCCATAGGGAGGGCTAGGAATACCGGCCCCTGCGGCGGAGTCATCGCTACCTTTAGCGCTCGCCGCAGCATGCGAAGAAGCTGGCTCCCGCCCGAGACCCGCGCAGACCACTTGGTCACCGGGCGGGCTATCTGTGTCACGTCCCCGCCAAGGAGCCCATCGAACGCGTGGAGATCCGAATAGGTCTCTCCGGCCAGCACCACAAGCGGCGTGAAGCTGCGGTGAGCCTGGTACAACATGGCCATAGCGTTTCCCAACCCCACAGCCGCATGAACCTGTGCCACGGCCGGTCGGTGTGTCACTCGAGCATACCCGTCGGCCATCGCCACGACAACCGACTCTTGCAAGCCCATCACGTAGGTTATCTCCGGCACGTCAGCCAACGCGTCCAGGAGACTCTCCTCCAATGTGCCGGGGTTCCCGAAAATCACATTGATGTTGTCACACGCCAATTGATGCAGCAAACCGATCTTCGCCGGTACCTTCGGCATGTCGATTTCCCCTTCGGTGGCGCCGAGCCCCCACCGCCAACGTAACTCCAACTGCGGAGGCGATTAACAGCACAATCGCGACTATCACACGCTTCATACGGTCAACTCCTGTGACGTGCCTTCCATCGCGGCCTCCGAGCCGGGTCATACTAAGCCGGAATTACCCATATAGTTTGCTGCTACTCCCGATATTCGCCGAGTGAGCCAGGAATTCCTCTGCGGCTGGGCCCTTCATCTGCAAATTGTGGTTTGCAGCCCTCCTGACGGTCATATTACCCCGAATTAGGTAACATGCACGGCCCGCGGGCAGACAGCAGACACAGTGCTCCGTCGGTCCTGCGCGGTTACGCTTCTGAGCCAGGAGAGCGAATGGACTCAAGCTTGCACAAGAGGGCCGTCACTGGATGTCCTCGAGCTCCAGATACACGCCTACGAGATGGCTGGTCCCCGGCTCGTCGCCGCAGTTCGTGTAGTCCACCAGCAGGATTCGCCCATCGGCCAGCTGTACCCACGATGAGTACCCATGGTCAGGCCAAGGCTTCTGGTCTGGATGGTTCGCATGGATCTGGACGAGGTGGTCACGCTGATACTGGTCCGGCCAGTCGCCGCTGTCTGCACGCCACGTCCACGAGAAGTCATCCAGGGTGGGGTTCTTCGCCGAGTATGAGACGTTCCGCCACCAGCTGGTACCCCTCCCCACGCTCTGGCCGAACTGGGTCCGCATCGCCCAGCCTCCGCCTTCTCCGAACACACAGGTGCGCAGCACTGTCTTGCCGTCGATGCGCACCTCCAAGATGCCCTGTCGAAGGTGCATGGTGAGAGTGCGGTACGTGGTCATGTCGGCGAACTTGTGAAAGTCCACGGAGGGGGGGATGATTGTGCCTGGCCGTCCCCTGGGTTTAACTGATGCTGCCCCTCCACCATCACCCAGGCAGATCCAGTTGGGAGCTACATGAAGTACCGCGTGTTGTCCAATACCCAGACCTGCCACGGACATGAGGGCCACCGGCTGATCATCATCACCATCCACTTTCACAACAGCCTCAAAGACGACCTCGCTACGCGCTGACTCAGGCGGCAGAAGTGTGTACCGGCACTCGTAGTCCGGGTGTCCTTCCACTTCAAGTGCGCCCTGTGTCGTTTTTGCCAGGTACTTGCTCTCGGGGCCACCTGGCGCATAGGTCCCTGCCACCTCCCGAAGGTCACCGCACCAGGCATAGGTCCCGAGGCCGCCGTTGACGTTTCTCCCAGTCACGAGTATACGGCCGTTGCTGAGTTGCTTCGCGTATGGTCGCTCGAAGGCAAAGGGGAGCATCCGTGGCTCGCACCAAGTATGTCCCATATCCTGTGAGAAGGCCACGAAGCTAGGGATGCCCGCGTTGTGGTTCTCGCGCATTACGCAGGCCAGCTCTGGGCCATCATCAAGTACTACCAGCGCGCCCTCACAGAAGCGATGGTACCCATCATGTGCCACGGTCACCGGGTCGCCCCACGCTTTCCCCTCGTCCTCGGAGAAGGTAATGACGTTGGCGAACTCTTGGCTGTCCGCACGCATGAGATGAGAGCACACAGCCAGCCGACCGTCGGGTAGCTCCACCATGCGGTCTGGCTCAAATCCCAGGATGCCCGTCACCTGGGGCCCGTGCCATGTATCGCCGCCGTCGCTGCTCCAATACGCCCAGTTTCCTGAGGGGAGATTCTCATGGAAGTGGCCGTGGTCGTCATGGTCTATGAGTACTGCAAGGCGGCCGGCCGACAGGGCACTCAAACGCGGCGTGACAAAGCGCTCGTCGCCGCTTCGCAGGTCGGCGGTGTCAACGACACCATACTTGGACCAGGTACAGCCGTGGTCATCGCTGGCGAGAAGGGTCAGAAACTGGGTTTCCTCGGGCCAATGGCAGTCAGTGTCGTTGTAGATCAGCATCAGCCGTCCCGACGGCAGCTCCACGATATCCGGGTTCTTGGTGAATCGCCCGGGGCTTCGCCAGACCTCAAACACCTTGTCACAGACAGAACGTGTGTGTCGCAGCATAGAGTCTGCTGCCTCCGTTCTCCTGGGATTTCCCATATGTTCTGTTGCTACGTTTAGTATTATCTGTGTCCTGCACTAATTCCTCCTGCTGAGGATCATTTAGCTAACCAAACCCGAGACAGGGGGAAACGGGGACAATACAGCGTGCATACCAACGTGCCATCACGTCCTGCAGGCTGACGTTGCCCCCGTCAATGGTACCACCTGCTATGTTACTCCCACGGCCTGCGCAAAACAAACTCAGGCCCCTACGGGTCTCGCACGGAGGCCCGAGCTTCATGTACTCTCTCAGCTGTCGTGCGTACCCGTTGTACTGCCATCCACTCCCTGCCTGGGCAAACCTCTAACGCACGGGATTCCCACACCGATTGCAATGTGCTTAGCGGGGAGCGTCAAGCGGCTATTCAGAGTCCTGCCGCATTGCATATCATTACCAGCCAGTCGCCTTGACTGTCCTCGTAACTGCCGTGCACACAAAAGCCGAAAGACTCGTAAAGGCCACGGGCTGGCACGTTGTCGGGGCGGACTTCGAGGCGAATTGTCTGGGCTCCACAGGTTCGCAGATAGTCGAGACTGGCGGCAAACAGTTGCCGACCAATGCCCTGGCTCCGGTGAGCAGGATGCACAGCCAGCGACAAGGGGCGCGCTTGGTGGGCACCGTGCAGACGCGCTCCACGCAAGAACGCCATCTTGTCCGCGGAAACAACCCGCACCATCCGCCAGCCGACGCCGTACCGACCAGTCAGTAACCACCACACCATCCTCAGCCATCGGCCTTGCCAGAAAACCTTCCGCCGCATTCTTTTTGCATCGCCAGTGGCAAGGGCGTAGCCGACTGCCTCACCCTCGACCTCAGCGACAATCAGACCTTCGGGTTCAGCAGATAGGGCCAGACCGAAGGCGTCGGCGATCGCGTTTGCTGCCTTCGCACCCACGCCAACGTGGTGCATGCTGTCAGCGAAGGACACAACGAAGAGCCTCGCAATTGCGGGTAGATCCTCTGCAGACGCCGGACGGTACTTGATCACTCTGGCATCACGCTTCTCAACTGGCCCATAGATTGTACCAGTTGCTATATTAGTTCCACGGCACCTGTGGATAAATTGGAAGTTGAATTAAGGTACAGTTGAGGCATTCGGGCGCCGAGGTTTGCATCCCTTCCTATCTGCCTCTGACAGTGCTCCCGCCAGGGCACAACTCAAGAATCGGCGCGGCGCATCCTGTGTCAGTCATTGTGCTGTATCGACCGCAGGGCCGCTCTGGCTTGATCGGCGAGGCCTATGTCATCCCGCTTGATGATCTCCTGCAGGGCTGGCACGGCGTCCTCTGCCACGGGTCCCATTCCGTTCAGCGTCAATATGGACACCTGCTTTGCTATGATGTTCCCGCCTTGCAGCATTTCAATCAGCGCTGGCACTGCGCCTGCGCCGAGGTACTTCAACCAGTAAGGCAACGTGAATGCCGCCCAGGCATCTTCCTCGCCGGAGTAAAACGAGAGTTTGGCTACGCGGTCGAGCGCACGCGCCAAGGCAAGCTGGTCGTCACCGGTAATAGTACCCAGAACCACAGCAGCAGCCACGGAGCTGGAGGCTGAACCGTGGGCAAATATCTCCTCCAAAGCGGGGATAGCTGCGGCCGCAGCCGGACCCATGTGCTGAAGCAGATGAAATGCTCGCAAGCTGCCCTCCTGGTCCTCCGCGCGCAACGCCTCAACTGCGATCGGCAGTACAGCTTCCGCGTCCTGGCTTATCTCCCAGACTGCTCCAGCCGCCGCCACGCGCACGTCTGTATCGCTATCCTGCAGCAACTCTGTCATGACCCCTAGTGCTCCTTGCGCTTGTCGGCCGTAGCTGGCAATGTCATCGATGATGAATGACTTGATGTACTCGTCTCCGCCTGCCAAAACCGTTAGAAGCGCCGGCACTGCCTGTTCGGCCTCAGCGCCAATGCTTCCGAGCGCGAGGGCCGCAGAGCTCCGCACCGAGTCATCAAACTTTTTGTTGCTGACGACTTCAAGCAGCGCGGGCAACGCTGCTCTTGCCCCGGCACCTATCGCTTTGAGGGCCCATGCGGCTTTCTGTGCTTGCCAGTGTACTTCCCACTCGGCGTCCGCTTCGCCCTCCCTGACTATTCCTGCCAGAGCTAGCGCCGCTGGGCTGGCTGCCGCACCGATCTCCCCCAGTGCGTCTATAGCCTCCTCCCGCACGTCATCATCCTCATCATCGAGCAACTCGATGAGTGCCGGCACGGCCGGTTCGGCGGCGCCTCCCAGGTCACCCAGGATGTCTGCGGCAATCGCCCTCACCTCGGCATCATCGTGCTTGAGGGCTGGCACCAGTGGCTGCACCATCAGCTCCGCCGCTGTGCCCAGGTCGGGCAGTGCCCAGCTCAGCTCACGCAGAGCCGAGGGATCGTTGTCGATGATGTCCGCCACGAGCTTCCTGAGAGCCTGGGCATCAATGTTGGCGATCGCCTGTAGGACCTGTTCAGGTGCGCCCATGTATCCACTGATGTCGGGTTCGCCTGCAGCAATCTCCAGCAACTTCGGCAGCGCCTCCGCGGCCGCGGGGCCGAATTTGCCCAGCGCTTCGGCAGCTTCCGCCATTACCCATACATCCTCGTCGTCGAGCGCGGCTGTAAGAGCCGGTATGATCTGCTCTTGGGGCTGACCAATCTGACCGAGGGCCTTCGCCGCACTCTGGCGTACGTGGCTGAGTTCGTCGTCGAGCGCCCCAATCAGCAACGGCACCGCCTCGTGGGCGTCAGGGCCGATGTTGCCAATCGCCTGTGCGACCGCATCACGGGTCCCTGAACTGCGCCAGTCCTGCAGTAGCTCCATCAGTTGGGGTAACGCCGGCAGCGCTTCGGGTCCGAGACGCGCCAGCGATAAAGCGGAGCCCTCGCATACCATACTGTCTTCGTCCCCCAGGGCCCGCATGAGGGCGGGGAGCACCACCTCAGCGTCAGCACCGATGTTGCCTATGGCATCCGCAGCCTCCGAGCGCACCCACCAGTCGGGGTCGGAGAGCGCACCGATCAGCCCGGGCAAGGCAGCCTTTGCCGCATTACCCATCAGTCCCAGCTCCCGTGCCGCATCCCTGCGCACATCTTCGTCCTCATCCTGTAGGCAGTCTGTTAGCACATCTAACACCAACTCGTCATCCCCGGTGAGTCCCCACACCGCGCGTGCTGCCTCTAACCGAACGCGCCCACTCTTATCGTTCATAGCCCGCTTCAGGGGGGCCAACGCCGCCGCTGCTTTTCTTCCCATATGTTGGAAGGTCTCTGCTGCCGCGGCGCGGACTTGTGGGCTTTCGTCCTCCAACAATGGGATGAGCGGCTCGACAACAGCGAGGCCGATTTGGCGCAATGCAGCAACCGCCGCGGCGCGCACTTCGGTACTGTCGTCACGCAGCAGTTCGATCAGGCCGGGCACGGCTTCCTTCGCCTCCGGGCCCATTTGGCCCAGAGTCTGAGCCGTCTCGATGCGTACCCGTTCTTGTTCATCCTCGAGCAGATTTGCCAGCGCCGGGACAGCCTCCGCGGGCTTGTCCCGCAGTCTGCCCAGAGAATTTGCGGCGCGTATCCGCACCGTAGGCTGCTCGCTGCCCAAGCCTCGAACCAGGGCTGCGACCAGCCCCTCGACTTCGCCGGTCAGGTCAATCATCGCTGTGCCACAGGCAACCTGGACTGCCAGGTCGGGGTCCTGGAGGCCAGCTTTCAGTGAGGGGAGGGCAGACTGGGCTCGGTAGTGCAATCCCGCCAGGGCGTCGGCAGCCGCGATCCGCACCCGGGCTTCGTCGTCTCGGAGGGCTGCCTCGAGCGCCCGGACAGCGGTCTCAGAGTCCTGGCCTGCCTGTGCCAGAGCCTGCGCAGCGGCGACCTGCACCTCTATGGCCGGGTCTGCCAGGCGGGTGATCAACGCTGCCACTAGCGACTCAGCCTTTGATCCAGTCTGTCCTAGAACCGCGACTGCCTGGGCGCGGACCGCAGGATCTTCATCCGTCAGGGCTTGGGAGACAGGTTCTATCAACTCCACACTCTCTTCGGGGCTTAGCTTGTCCCAACTGCGTCCGTGCCACGTCTCGGCGCCGGCGACCATTGCCTCAAGCGCCACCAGTGCTGCCAACCGGAGTTCGCTGCTTTCATCCCCAAGCATCGTGATTAGACCTGGGATCTCCGATTTAGCTTCCACGCCCAGCATTGAGATCGCACGAGCGGCCTTCACTCGCATGGCGGGGTCCGGGTCATCTAAGGCAGTCCCCAGAGCCGGCGCAGCCGCCGCCCCCACAATATCCTGCAAGAACTCCTCGACCCAGTTGCCAAACTCAGCGTCGTCCAACAACTCCAATGCCGTGGGAACAGCGAATGCACCATCACCGGTGATGCTGAACAGAGCTTCAGCGCATTCCAGCCGCATGCGAGGAGTCCCCTTCTCGCTCGCGGCCAACAGAGCCGGGACGGCTGCGGTCGCGGCTGGTCCAATCTCCTCCAATGCCCAGACGGCTCGGCCCTGTATCTCGCTCCCGGGGCGTTGCAGTAGCTTCACCAGCGCGGGCACCGCATCTGCTCCTTCGTACCCCACTCGGAACAGCGCCCAAATTGCCCAGTCGACGATATCATCATCCGGATCGCTTAGCACCAACACCAGGGACGGTATCGCCTCACGGGCGGCGCGGCCAATCTCACCCAGCACAGTCACTGCTCCGTGGCGCACACGTGGATCGGGATCCTCCAGCGCCCTGACCAGGGGCGGAATAGATTCCGGAGCGAGCTCCTTGAGAGCCCGCGTTGCTGTGGCCCGTTTATCCTCGTCGTCACTTCTGAGGGCCTCGATCCACTCCGCCGCTGCTGGGGTTTCGTTGTTTTCCTGGGCAACCGCCGCAGCGGGCAATAATAACCACAATATCACTATCCCAGAAGCCACTACGCGCGATATCTGACGCATGAGTTCCCTCCTCGCCGAGTTGGAAAATGTCTGCTCAGATGCTCTCCGCTGATTGACATGCCACCGCAGATTATACCACTTGCTATGTCAGTCCCACGGCCTGCGCCAAAGGTACAGCCATACTACCCGCAAACCACGCGCCCCCTCGACGAGCAGTTGGAGTATATTGTGCACGCACCGTCGCTCAGCGGGAGGCTCTTGACAGAACTACCTTCTGTTGCTCGTAGTCCAAGAAGCACTGCACACTGAAGGCCTCGCAGATAGGACGCATAGGGCCGTACATGACACCGTCTTGGCTCGCCGGGACCAGTCCGTCCATGGTGTTGCGTTCATAGAGAGTCGGCTTGCGTCGCAGCCGAATCGGCTGTCCACAGGATCTCGCGTCCAAGCTTCCCACGGAGCACGAGAAAGCTCTTCCCAATTGGTCCTGCAGCACAGCGTTGCCGTCCCGCCACTCGCACTGCAGGCCAAGCATTCGCGCCATTCGCCTTACTGGAGCCATGGTCAGGTCAGCATACACTAGAAAGAACTCCCCCACCAGCGAGGACGGGTCTCCGGACGGGTCGCCCGAGTCCACTTCTCCGTCCAGGATAGCGCCGAGCCATCCTGGGAGGAAGGCGACTTCGACAACACCCAGGGGATGCGTGCGGCTCGGCTCCAGCCTGCTGGCTTGCCAAACGAGTCGCCGTCCGCCAAGCAAAACTTTGGTCCGCGCACGCCGGCAGGGAGACTTCTCACCTAGACCTATCGACCATGACCAGAGCTGAGGCTCACGCCAATGGACTGTAATTGTGATTTGACCTATTGGCCCCTTCCACCCGGCTGCCGGCCAAGTGGCGTAGCGGAACCACCTCCAAACGCTGTCCAGGCTGCCTACGCCGCCATTGGGCTCCACGTATGTGTTCACGATGGTACGCCTCTGACCGGGGGCGAACTCCAGACTGCGCACGTACCAGCGTTCCACGTCACCACCCCATTCCTTAGAGGGAGGATTGTAAACCGTCACATCCAATGGCTGTTCATCAGCCCAGGATTGAAACTCGCGCAGGTGTGGGGCTTGCGCGCCCTGGTACTGCACAAAGTCGGGGAACCCCAGCTGCACTGACTGCTCTGCGCCATCGTTCTGCAACACATACTCGCAACGCACACGCGTTTCCTCGTAGTAGACGTCGGCACTGATAGCAGCCGACACCATTCGGATGTCTGTCTCACCCTTGAGCAGCTGCACTGCGCCACCATAAATGCCCAAGGGCGAGTCATTGGCTAACGCTACTGAAAGGCAGAACAGCACCCAGAAGACGCCTATGGCCTTCCTAATCATTGCACAACCAGCCCCTTTCATGTGCTTCCCGCTTGCCTTTCTCGACATTTCTTTTTTGTCTTTCCGTTTGGGTTGATGTTCGTCGAATCTGCCAGGGTCTCATCAGTGACGCATACTCGAGACCTGCACATCCTCACGAGCTGCCCCCATTAGTGGTACCACTTGCTATGTCAGTCCCACGGCCTGTATAGAAGACAAACCCGAGCCCCCTGCGGCTCCCGCGCGGTGGCCCGAGGTTCATATACTCTCTCAGCTGTCACACATGCCCGTTGCATCCAGCATCCACTCCTCGTCTGGCCATACCTCTAATGCACGGGGCGAAGTTCTCAAGTCAATTCTACCGCGAGCACGAGAGAGCGTCAAACGGCTCGCTATCGCAGTGGGTACTCGCATGATCTTCTATCTCGCCTGCCTGCTAATTGGTATCAACCCCAGTCCCGGCTTCACTATTGAGTTGATCCAACCGCCACCGGGCAAGTGTTTGCAACTCCACATGCCCCGGTTGCCGATATCTCTCCGTAGTCTGGGATGACTGGATGGTTTTCGCCCGCCGTTCTGCCCTATCTTCACTCTCGCTCTGAGAGGGGCAGGTCACCATAGCTGTGTTGGTGAGGTGATTGCCAGATCGCTCCCAGCTGTGGGGTCATTGTGTCCGGTTCCTGAACTCTACACTGTACGCACCATGGTCGTCGCCACCTTGATGGGTAAGGAGGAGCAGCCCATAGTGGTTGCTGGGGCACAGTTCACGAAGATACCACTTGCCTCCAGGAATCTTAGCCTGCAAGTGGGTGAATTTATCATCGAGCCGGCCGGCTGTCCACCAGTGTCTGCCAACCACATGAACACGACCATTGAAGAACGCAACAGGCCCACCTTCTAGACCTTTGCCTGGCAGGCTGCTGATAACGGTCGTTTTCTTGAAATCAGGAAAGCCGAGGCGCCACAGGTTCGGCGCAAGCGGGGTATGTGCGGGGTCGCCGATTTTCGGATCGAGCATTACCCAGTACACATCCCCTTCGTAGCAGGTCGGGCGCCACATACGATCACGTAGAACCTCGACTGTTCGCGCCTCAGGATCTATGAGCAACGGATGGTCGGAAGCGGGGCCTGGTATCGAAGTGCGTCCCAGCAGCACGCGTTTGCCCGCATTGTTTACCTTATCTGTAATGACGGCCATGAAGCTGGGACTAAATGCATTGTGGGGATCCCAAATCTCCTCGCCGTACCTGTCGAAGCTATACATGTGGAGCCGCGCCTCATGGAATACATCTACAGACTTAGCACCGTTTTCACTGACTTCGAGCAGGGCGCACCAGCCGCGATCAGGTGCGCCTCCGACGTCGATCTTCCTGAAGCCACCGGCCAGGCAGATCTTGCCTGGTGCTAGCGGAGCGGCTGCAACTCCGAAGCTCGTCCGGGGCAGCCCGTCTTCGGCCGTAAACTCAAAGATCTGTTCGGTTTCTGGGTCAATGACCAGGACGAGTGACTCCTCTCCGCTCTTTGCAGGTGCCCAGACATACTGGCCGTCATAGCAGAGGCTCTGGAAATTAAAGGAGCGTTCCTCCGATTTGTAGATGCGCTTGAGCCTGCCCTTTTCTTTCATCAGGAAAAGCTCTTTCAGCCCCCAGACGACGTCCGTGCCGTTACCGCAAGGAAGCCAACCGGAAAGCCGCGGAACAGAAGACCAACCCAGGCCCGAGGAATCTTCGCAGGCAAGCTCGAGCTTGTGGAAAGTAATATCCGCAGCCATCTCGTCAACAGGGGTGACGGGTTTTGCCGGCTCTTGCGGAGCCGGTTGTTTAGGCGTAATGGCGGCCTGATACTGTTGCCACACTTCTTCCGCAGCCGCCTGAACCTTCTCGCCAGGTATTGTTGCTATCTGTTGAATGAACTCACCATAGGCAGGACTTACCTTTTGCAGTGGAAGTATATCCCAAGTGGCAAGAGTGCTCGTCCAATAGTGCGCACGCAGCAGATCTTTGACCAGGCGGATCAAGTGCAATCTCAAAGCATAGTTCTCCTCGGCTGATTCCCAGAGGCCTGGTCGCCCGGGAACAATATGTATGAACATGTCTACCGTCGCGTCGTTAAGCTCGCCCGCTGCAGCCTTTGCTTCCATAACACGCAGTACCAGATCGCGCTTCTCTCTGTGCAGATCCAAACAAATAGCTTTTATTTCAGGAGCACGGTCGCGAGCGTACCCCTCTATGTTGCCTGCTGCGCCCCACAATTCCCCCATGAAATTCCCGTATTCGTGGCCTTCGTGGAATATAGTCGAGCGCAGGAACGCTTCCACATGCCCCAAGCCCAATCTGTAATAATCGAACCCGATGTTCGCTTTCCGTTTGAACTGCTCCATATCCCCGTCTGAATCGTAGCATGACCTGACGAGTCTGGTAAGAACATAGACGGCGTCGTAGTGGCATTGCGGTTGGTCCGGTTTCAGCAGCAGGCTGGCTTCAATCAAGGCCACCGCCTCGGGCCAAGCGGCGATGTCTGTAAACACTCTGGCCCGCTCAGCAAGTTGTTGGGCCTCGATTTCCGGGTCGGGAAGGGACTGCTCTGCTTTGACCAGGCCCTCAAGCATTTCCAGACTCCCTTCCCGAAGAAAAGTTGCCACCTCATCGGGCGACAAGCCCGCCTTCTTGACAGCTCTTAATTGCGTCTCGCCGCGCTGCAAAGTCAGGCTTAGCGAGACTCGGCGGTCTTCGTCAATGCCTTCATTACGGTATTCGCCCAGGATGTACAGCGGCAGGTTCCGCGTAACGTGTGAGGCGGTTCCTGCCAGGGCCAGTTCCCTGGTAATGGCGCGGGCCTCAGCAAGCTCCACCACCGCTATTCCCTTCAACTCAAGCAATGTCTGCTCGATCAGTGTGGCGTAAGCTGTTTGTAAATAATCGTACTTGTGCGCTAGATCCTTGCTGACAAAGGGCGGAACGGCGCAGATCTCCGTGATCTTCTCACCGTACTTGGCCAACCCCCGCTCAACCAGGGCGTGAACGGCTTCAGCCTCGCCCTGTGGATCATCTGTCCAAACCACTGTCCACACCAGAAACCGCAGACCGCCTTTGGTTTCAGAAACAATGACGTCCACATAGCGAGCGCTCTCTTTCTCCCCGGCCTGCAGCAGCACCAGCAGGTCGGCTTTGAGCAGCCTGCCCAGAGCTACCCTTTGCGTCCCGCCTTCGGCAGAGAACAGGAGTTGCAACTGCTGCTCTTGCAGAACCCTGTCTATCTCCATCCGTTCGACCAAGCTGAGTTTCTCATCTTCAGAGAGGTTTGCTTCGAGTAAGGCAACCAACGGCGATGCGTGCAGGTCAAGCGCTTTGTCGGCGATGATTGCACATACAGGGACAGGGTCCGGCGGCGCTGCCGTATCGTTGACAGCATCGACTCCGAGTGTCTTCAGGACGAGGAGCAGCATGATAATGAACTTGGCGCAAGCTCTGTACCGCATAACATATTCCACCTGAAAGGTCGTAATCGGTTAGCTATTGCGCGGCATGGCTATCTTCGCCCAGTTGATCCAACCGCCACTGGGCGAGTGTCTGCAGACCGTAGCCCGGGAAGACGCGACCCTCCACCACGACATTGCCACGCCATTCTCGTCCCGTGCTACGCGCGGCGTACTTGGTTCCCTTTAGCAACAGCTTCCATGCCGTAGGGAAACACTCAGGATCTACGGGATCGGGCGGTTCAGCTCTCTGCGTAATGTCCACAATGCTCTGGTAAATGCGCTGGGCATCGGCGAGCCGGCCCGTCTTTTCGTAGCAGTAACCCAGGGCGTATAGGGCATTATTCTTGGCGTAGCCGGCCGGGAAGTCATTGGCCACTTTGCGAAGGGCACCCGTGGCGTCTTCCAGTCGGCCCGCCAGCAGATAAATGAAACCGATCTTGAGCTGAGCGGTAGCCCCAATCTCGCTATCCTGGCCCAACTCCACCACCTCGGCATACAATTTCAGCAAGTCTTCAGTGCCCACTCCGGTGGCCTCGGCGCAGTCTGCCGCCGCCATGCGCGCCGGCAGCGCGAGGTCGCCATCGGGAAACTTCGCGTATAAGCGCTCGAATGTCTGACGAGCCCGGCCGTAGTTGTGCAGCGACTGCTGCAATATCTCACCAATAGTATAGCCGGCTAGTTCCTCCCATTCAGTGCCAACGTAGTCGCTACAAATCCCTCGCAGCAGCTCTATCGCTTTCGAGTAATCCTTCCGGGCCCAGCTATCAGCCACGGTGCGGAAGCGGGTGAGAAGCTGAGCATGCTCCCTCTGAGCTTCCTCTTGACGCAGCCACTCAAAGGCGGGCAAGATGAAATCCTCCGCCGCTGGTTCGAGCTTCCATCTCCCTAGTCCGAAGTACTTGTAGCCTCGTGATCCCACACCGTGCAGGCCCCGCTCTCTGCCGATCAATTCCAAGCCAAATCCTCCCACCAGCGCTCGCCCCAGACCGTGCTCTACCGCTGCCAGGGCCGGATGGTCGCCCCAGGTGGCCACGACCAGTTGTTTATCACATTCGAGCGGGATAGAGAGGGACACCGACAGGCCCTCAAGTCCCTGGCCCGCTGGGTGGTGCCCGCTCGCAGCCAGCCCGCTCCGACCGCCACCCCACTGCCCGGCGATAGGACCAACTCCCAGACCTGTCCGCAGAGGACGAGCGGCCGACCCGTGGATATACCTGGCCATGGATAAAAACAATCCGCCTCCGCGCCGGACAAAGTTGAGCCAGGATTGCGTTACCCACCAGGGCTGCCCTCCTTTAGGCCACTCCATTACCACTATTTGGTAAGGGCATAGTACCTCCGAGGGATTATCAATAACAACGTGCAGGCCACTGAGTCGGTACCCATTATCTCCCAGTATTATCGTGGCGTGACCAAACTGCTCCGTGTGTACAGAACTTGGTTGATAACCTTCGGGCGTCGGCATTTGCACGCCCAGATCTTTCAATCTTTCAGTGGCTTCTCTGTATTCATAAGTGCCACTCCCACAACGTATGAGCCTTTGGTAAGCCTCGACAGCCGCTTTTACGTCGTCCCTTTTGAGATGCAGATCGCCTATTCTCAGTACCGCTTTGAAGAAGGACTGCGGGTAGCGAAGGTTGGCTAGCTGCTTGTACGATTCGATAGCCTCATCTATCTTCCCCTCGGCCTCATGTAGTTCCGCCCGCTTCAGGTGGTCCCAGCCCGTAGCGCCAGTTTCGTCCGGGCACTTTTGAATACTCATTTCTACCAGCTTTCTGGCACTTTCCAGGTCATCCTTCTCCAGGCTGTACTCGAAGAGCTTATCCACCCTCTCCAGAAACCGTCGCCAAGCCCCTCCAGTGGGCTGGGGCGGACCACCGGTTGCCTTCAAGAGGACTGCAGTGGCCTCATCCATCTCATTTGCCTGGATGAGAAGGTCCGCCGCCTCCGTGGCGGCCACGAAACGGTGGAAGGCCCTCTCGGCCGGATAGTCCAGCAACTGCCGATAGATATCGAGCAGGACATCAGGAGTAGCCCGGCCCAACTCCTTGAGGCATTCCGCCTTGCTCCAGAGAAAGCTCATCTTGGGCTCATCTGAGATATCGGCGGCCAGGCCCCTCTCGATCACCTCTAGCTGCTTCTCAGGCTGCCGTAGATGAACATACAGGAGCCGCAGGCTACTGTAGGCGCTTGCTACTAACCAGCGCTTGTCAGGATCGGAGGAATACGTGCTGATAATTCGTTCTGCCAGCTCCACAGTGAGGTCAACTTTCTTGAGATGGGCCGCCATTATCGCGGCCCAATCGAGGGCCCGCTCGCAGTCGGGCTCCAGATATAGACAGCGCAGCATCTCTTCCAGGGCTTGCTGGGGTCTGCCCCGACCGTAGTTTAGCATACCCTTCCCGAAATATGTGTACGCCTCCCAGGATTCGGTGGGGGCCTCTGCTTGCACAGTTTGCTCCGCTGGCGGGGGTACCGGTACGCTGAGTGCAGCGGCTACTTGGTAGGCCAGTTCCTCTATCAAGCCTGCGTACTCATCCCTGGAGTCGCTGACTGCCAACGCAGCTACCAACTGTCCGGTCTCAGTATCAATCAGGTGGGAGTCGAAACGCAGGATCCCGCCCATCTCTACGAAGCTGCTGACCAGCATGCGCTGGGCGCCCAGCAGCTGGCCCAGCTTCGCTGCCGTCTGCGGGTCTACAAGGCCGGTAGCAGCCAATCCCAATTCATTGATAACCTCCTTGATTCTGGCGCGTTCTACCAGCGTCACCTCCGGAATCTGCGATAGAGTCGCGCAAAACATATCGCTGAGCGGAGCCTGCAGGGGATCAAGTTCACCCGAAGTGCTGAGGTTCTCAAAATCCATCACCGCTACGGCAGGCGAAACCACGCCTTCTTGAGGGCTGGGCGGAGCTCGCAGCACCGGCTCCACACCCACCGCTTCAACTATCGCCTCAATAATCTCCTGCTCAAGCTGCATAAGCTCTTCCATAGGCCGCGAGAAGGTGCGGGCAAGTTCGGCAGCGGTCCCTTCGCGTGAACCAACTTTGACTTCAACTGTCACCTGTTCGGAGGTAGCAGAAAAAGTGCCCTGGACCACATAATCTGCTTCCAGGGCACGCCCCGCCAGGACCGCCGTCTGTGCAGTGGCCAGGCCGCTTTCACCGATACCGGTTTCTGCAACAAACCTCTCGATCCGCTCGCGCTGTAGCACCTTTAATCCCTCTATGCGCGAGAGGTCGGTGATAAGCATCTGCGCCAACGCTTTGCGCAACGGCTTAGCCTCTGGCGAGGGCCCCAGATCCTGAAAGTAGAGAACCGCAACGGTCTTCCCTGGCTCCTCGGGCTGTGCTTCTGCCCGAACTGGTGCCATTACGAGCACAGCGCCCCAGAGGAAGATTATGAGTGCGGTCGATATTCGTATGACTCTTGCTTTTGCTCTATTCTTCATTGGAGTCAGCCCCAGTCCCGGCTTCACTATTGAGTTGATCCAATCGCCACTGGGCGAGTGTCTGCAGACCGTAGCCCGGGTAGACGCGACCCTCCACCACGACGACATTGCCACGCCATTCTCGTCCCGTGCTATGCGCGGCGTACTTGGTTCCCTTTAGCAACAGCTTCCATGCCGTAGGGAAACACTGAGGATCTACGGGATCGGACGGCTCGGGTCGCTGGAGCATGTCCAAAATGCTCCGGTAAATACGCTGCGCATCGGCGGGCCGGCCCGTCTTTTCGTAGCAGTAACCCAGGGCGTATAGGGCATTATTCTTGGCGTAGCCGGCCGGGAAATCGTTCACCACTTTCCGAAAAGCGGTGGTGGCGTCTTCTAGGCGATCCGCCACCAGATGAATGAAGCCGATCTTGAGTTGGGCGGTAGCCCCAATCTCCGTATCCGCACCGCGTTCGACTACCTCGGCATAAAGGTTCAGCAGTCCAGCGTCATCTGCTCCCGTTGCCTGAGCACAGTCAGCCGCCGCCATGCGCGCGGGCAGCGCCAGTTCGCCATCGGGAAACTTGGTGTATACCTGCTCGAAGTGCCCGCGAGCCTGGTCATAGCTCTTCAGGGAGTTCTGGAGGATGTCTCCGATAGTGTAAAGAGCCAGCTCTTCGTACTCAGTGCCAGCGTGGCCAGCACAGATAGCCTGCAATAACTCGATTGCCTGCGAGTAGTCTTTACGGGCCCAGCTATCAGTGACCGCCCGGAAGTGCACCAGGAGCTGCGCCCGCTTCCCTTCGGCTTCCTCCTGTCGCAGCCAACCGAAGAGAGGTAACAGAGAATCCTCTGTTGGTGGCTCCAGGTCACAGTCTATATAGTCTTGTGGTACCCGCGCACCAAATTCTCTCCCGATGGACACCAGGCCAAATCCTGCCACGAGTGCTCGTCCTAGACCGTATTCCACCGATGCCAGGGCCGGGTGATCATTCCAAGTAGCCAGCACTATTCTCTTCTCACACTCTAACGGGATTTGGGCACGGAGACCCACTCGCAGTCCCTCAAGTGCCTGAGCTGCGGGATGATTCCCAATCGCGGTCAAGTGCACCCGACCGCCAGGCCGCGGCCCATCAACAGGACCGACGCCCAGGCTTGCCCTGAGTGGGCGAGCAGCCGATGCGCGGACATACATGGGCATGGACAGAAACAACCCGCCCCCGCGCTGGACAAAGTTCAGCCAGGCTTGAGTTATCCACCAGGGCTGCCCTCCTTTAGGCCACTCCATCACCACTGTTTGGTAAGGACACAGCGCTTCAGACGGGTTATCAACAGGCAAAGCAGACAGCGAGGCGAGTAGGTAGCCGTGGTCTGCCAATATCAGGGTAGCGTGACCAAACTCCTGGGTGAGTATGGAACTAGGCTGATAGCCGCCGGGCGGCAAGGCTGGCACCGGCATACCAAGTTCTTTCAGTCTTTCGGCGGCTTGTGCAGCCAGTTGGCGTTCGTTCTGATACCTGCTGGCACCGGCACTGCGCATGATCCGTTGGTAAGCCTGTAGCGCTTGCTGTACGTCGCCCTTCCTGACATACAGATCGCCCAACTGCCACATCGCGTCGAAGAAGGAGTCCCAGTAGCGAAGCTCGGCCAGCTGCTGGTATGATTGAATAGCCTCATCCAACTTGCCTTCGGCCTCGCACAATCGGGCTCGGCTCAGGTGGACCCAGCCGGTAGCACCCGCTGTTCTCGGGAACTTTCGAATGCTCGCTTCGACTAGCTTCCGGGCAGTCATCAGGTCGTCTTTTTCCAGGCTGTATGCTAACAGCTTGTCCAGTATTTCCTTCTGAAATGATCCCCATCCACCCCGATCCGGCTCGCCAGGGGTTGCGGCTGCCTCGAGGATAACCGAAATGGCCTCGTCCATCCTGTTCTGCTGCATGAGTAATCTTGCCGCTGCCTCCCCTGCCCAGAAACGTTCTGGGGCGTCTGCTGCCGGAGACGCCAGCACCTGTCGGTATATACGCAGGATGACGCCAGGACTCGCCTTGCCCGGCCACCTCAGGTGCCTCGCTTTCCGCAGGAGAAGGGACATTTTCATCGTCTCGGAGATGTCGGCATGCAGGGCCCTCTCGATGACCTCCAGCGCCCTCTCGTACTGCCCGGTGTTAGCATAGTTCCAGTACATCATCGCGTAGGCTGTTCCTACTAACCGTCGCTTGTCAGGATCCAAGGAATACCTGCCGATAATTCGTTCTGCCAGCTCCACAGTGAGGTCAACTCTATCCAGGTCATCGGTAATGAGGAGGGCCCAACGTAGAGCCTTCTCGCAGTAGGGCTCCAGGTACAGACAACGCAGCACCTCTTCCAGGGCTTTCTGGGGCCGTTCCACCGACCGGTAGTAGATGGCCCGTTCGAGATACCTGTACGCCTCCCAGGATTCAGTGGGGGCCTCCACCTTCGCCCCTTGTTCTGCGGACGGCATCGGCACACGGAGAGCAGCGGCCACTTGCCGGGCCAGTTCCTCTACCCAGCCTGCGTACTCATCCTTGGAGCCGCTGACCACCAGCGCCGCTACCAATTGTCCGCTCTCGGTGTCTATCAGGTGGGAGTCAAAGCGCAGGATCCCGCCCATCTCCACAAAGCTGCTGACCAGTATGCGCTGGGCGCCCAGCAGCCTGCCCAATTTGGCCGCCGTTTGCGGGTCAACTAAACCAGTAGCAGCCAATCCCAATTCCTCGATAACCTCCTTGATTCTGGCGCGTTTTACCAGCGTCACCTCTGGAATCTGCGATAGAGTGGCGCAAAACATATCGCTAAGCGGAGCCTGCAGGGGGTCTAGTTCACCGGAAGTGCTGAGGTTCTCGAAATCCATCACCGCTACGGCAGGCGAAACCACGCCTTCTTGAGGGCTGGGCGCAACTCGCAGGACCGGCTCCACACCCACTGCTTCAACTATCGCCTTAACAATCTCCTGCTCAAGCCGCAAGAACTCTTCCATAGGCCGCGAGAAGGTGCGGGAAAGTTCAGCAGCGGTCGCTTCGCGTGAGCTGACTCTGACTTCGACTGTCACCTGTTCGGAGGTAGCGGAAAAGGTCCCTTGGACGACGTAATCTGCTTCCAGGGCACGGCCCGCTAACACCGCCGTCTGTGCAGTGGCCAGGCCGCTTTCGCCAATAGCGGTTTCCGCAACAAACCTCTCGATCCGCTCGCGCTGTAGCACCTTTAATCCCTCTATGCGCGAGAGGTCGGTGATAAGCATCTGCGCCAGTGCCTTACGCAACGGCTTAGCTTCCGGGGAGGGCCCCAAATCCTGAAAGTAGAGGACCGCGACGGTTGGAGCCCCCGTCTCCGGCTGGGCGCGCAGCGGAAGACTCGTCAAGCATAATGCCGCAACTGAGATGCAAGCTGCAAACACTCTCAACACGGGGCTATGCTTCACCATGGTCCTTCATCCCCTGGCAGCTCTATGAGCGCACCCAGATTGGTAAGCATCTGGATGAGCACGGCTCGGTTTGTTATTGAGGGCTCGTCCACAGGACGCAAGTGCGCGCAGATAACGGTGCCGGTAGTCCCTGGAGGTGAGCACTTCCAGATGACTCCGGGCTCCGCCAGTTCCATAAAGTCGAACTGCCCACTCGGCAGCACCGTGGCATAGTCCGGACTGAGCGAATCCAAGTCGGCAGCCAAGATGCCCCACATCTCTGGACTCCGATAACTGGAGACAGTCCGGAGCGGTTCATCTCGGCTGAAAGACCTAACTGTGACGGTAGTCTTTAGTCCCACGGCATCGAGCACCGGCTGGGACTCAGGGTAGGCACCGAGCACCAGACATTCGCCCCCCTGCGTCAAGTGGTCACGCGCAGCTTCCAGCCTGATCGAGGAGTCAGCGTTAGTCCAATATTCGGATTCCTCGTCCACGCAAAGAATGGCTAGCTGCCCTTTTGCTAACGGCCCGGGATTACGGTCCGCGACTATGCCAATGTCTGTCAGGAGCTTGTCCCACTCGCCCTCAGGTGCAGCAAAGAGCGCGGCGGGCGCCAGTTCCGGCATTGGCATGGTGCAGGCGCGCAGCAGGCCCCTGAGCAAGAGATGGGCCGCAGGCTCCTCTTCGACGCAGCCTAACACCGGTAGCTGACAGAAGATGATACTGCCTTTGCCCCAAGACACTTCCAGCACCAAAGGTAAACCGTCAGAGGCTGCGCGAACGAGGGCGCGAAAATTGCCACCACTCGGCCACTCCAGTGGCAGGCCGAGCCCGGCAACTGTGCCGTTGCACCGCCAATCGGTCAGATCGTCTGGAGCCAGTTCGACCACAACCGGGTGCCCCGGCGCTGCGATCGTGCTCTCAATGACAGGCAGGGGCTGAGAGGCCAACCGAGCCGTCCCCGCGCCGAACAGACTGGTGCTGAAGCCGGCCTCTGCCCGCCCTTCGCCAAACCAGGCGATGCGCATGCCTCGCTCGGCGGCAGCCAACAATTCCCGCTGCAACGCGGGCTGCGCCATAAGCATATCACTGGCTACCACCAGGACAATATTTCCAATGAAATAGCGCACTGCCACAGAGCTGGTCAGCTCCTGAAAAGCCACTCTTCCTTCCTGAAGCAAGGGCGTGATCGAGCGAGAAAAGTCCACCAGTCCGACTGTCTGACCTGACAAAGGGGCAGCAAGCGCATCCGTCTCCCAGCGGGGCAAGATCGATACCTGACGGCTGGACTCGGCCTTACCGGCCGCACTCTCCGCTACCACTCGGCAGATCACTTTCGTGCGCCGAGCTACTTCCGGCGCGTGGAATACGAAGCGTACCTCACGCGTTTGCTCGGTGCCGAGTACCACGTTTGTCTGGCCGCGCTCCAGCACGGCCGTGACAGCCGAAGTCTGCCAGTGCACCTGCACTTCGGCTTCGTCCGCACCGAAGTTGCGCAGAGCCAAATTGACCTCGACCTCTTCCCCAGCCCAGACACGCCGCCAGACCGATATCTGCTCGATGGTGACATCAGTCAGTGCCGGGCTGTCTGTCGCGTTGCTTTGACATTCCGTGCCGGACGGGTAGAGCAACAGCAGGCAGACAAATGCCAGCAAGCATACCTGCATCCGGCGTCCATGGTCTGACCCAGACGGTCTATGCATCTGCACTCTCCGGCCTCGTCTACTCAGTACTGGTCGCAACCGGAACTAGTTGTTGAATCAGCTCGTACGCGATGTTGACACCTGCCTGCTGCAGGCCGGTCTTGCCTGCGATGCGTTCGCTGATATCTACCGCAGTTTGGCTGCGACGGCAGACCGCCAACACGCGCCCCGTGCCTCGTTCGAGAGCTCGAACTTCTGCCCGAACCTTACACGATGTCAGCGGCCCTATCCGGGTAGCAAACTCACTGAAGGCCTCGCCGACAATAACTACGTCAACGTCGGCCCCGACAAGCTGTCCCAGAGGTTGGGTTTGACTCCCGTTGTCCTGCGGATGGTAGTATCGATATGCCCAGTCAGCCAGACCACTCTTAACATCGCCCGGGTCAATAACAGTAAAGCCGCACTTGTTGAACCAGTACATAAGCTCGGTCTCGACAGCCGGATCAATGACTGGCTGGCCGTAATGCCGCTCGGGGATTGAAATGGAGACCCTTGGGAGCTGTTTTCCTTCCAGTCTTTCAGCCAGTTCCGCCATGCGCTGCTCCTTTTCCTTGGCGATGTCTGGGGCACACAGCTTAGCCCGGTTGAGCTTGACGGTGGTAGCTATCTCGGAACCCAGGGTCTCGGCTAGGGACAGCAGTTGCCCGGTCTGCTCACCCCGCACTTGCTCGACATAGACTCGTCCTGTCTCCACCCCTACCACCTTGCCGGTGATCAAAATCTGTTGGTCGACCAGGAAGACACGGCCCATCACCAACGCCTTTGCTCCAACCAAGAAGCCTATTCTCTGCGCCTGCGAGGCACTTACCAAACCCGAAAGCCCAATCTGATACTCCTGGAGCACCTTATCCAACTGTTCGCGCTCTACCAGGTCTATAGCGGGATCACCAGACAGAGCCATCATCACCACATCGGCGATGGTGCCAGCGATCTGCTCATCACGACACTGGAAGCTTAGGACCGCCATAGTAAGTGGCTGTGTCCGTGGTGCGAACAGCGTCGCTTCCTGGGCGTTGTTGAGGTCCTCACCATCTGCCGCCGCACTCTGTCCGGCTGACACTAACACCCCTACAACCAACAACACACTTATCGTTACCGCCGTCCACAGACTTGATTGTCGTAACATCTCTCTCACTCTCCTTTTGAACACGAGGGTTAACGGATGCTTTCAGCTCCGCCTATGGTGAACGTCCACGAGGGTAGACCGGCGCCTGGACTTCCGCCTACGTACCGACCTTCTTGGTCGGTTGCGATTATGGACCATTGATAGCTATGAGTGCGCTGTAAGCGGCTTCTGGGAACTACTGTTTGCGCGGGAGGCTGAGATTGCCCATTGTGCTGTGCCGTGAGCTGCTCAGCAAAGATCTCCTCACCTGTATCTGTATCTACCACTGATACGATGTAAGCGTGTGCCACTTCACAGGGGGTCCACGCCAGTACCACGTCTGCTAGAACTAGCGACGCACCGGTCGGCGGAGCTAGGCAGCGCAGGATTTTGCCGAGATGTATCTCCGGAGCCAGAACTGTTTCGGCCGGTACCGTCACGACAGTGGTGTAGCGGTTAAAATAGTCGGGGTTGTCGTTTACATAGGCGAACACGTGATACTCGCCGGGCTTGACTCCTCTGAACTCGTACTTTCCTTCCTCATCGGTTGTGGCCTTTCTATTGGGCAGGAAGGCAAAATCTGAAGCTCTGACCAGGCGAAGGACGACATTGTCGGCTGGGGATTGGCCCCAAAAGACCCTTCCTGCAATTGCCCCTTTGGCGCCAGGAGTGGGGTGGTCCACTGCTGACAAGACCCCGGGCAGCGAGAGCAAAATCACCAGCCGCATCTCCTGTCGATACCCGATTCCCAGCTCCTGGCAAACAAAATCTAGCGGCACCATCACATGGCCATCCTTCCAGGCAGCAGCGTAAGGCATGACCTTCTCTATCCCGTCTGCGGAGGACTCGGCAGGAGCCCACACCATCGCCCGCCGCTCTCCTGCCTTAATGGCCAGTCGCACCCCTGGGGCACTTATGGTCACAATCTTTCTCTTTGGATCCCAGCCCACTTTGCCCAGACCGGCCCGCTCCAGATCTCGTACCCAAACAAGGACGCTATTCCCTTTCTGAAGTGGCCGAACCGTGAGAGCCAGTTGTTTGCCCCCGACCAAGAGTAGCGGCTCAGTGCTGGCTTGCACATATACGCTCGCCAAGCCTGACAAGCATATTAGCAGGGCCAGGATGCCAAGTGACTTTCTCTGGCTCATTCTACGTCATCCTCATTCTATGACTGCTACGACAGATCCCGCTAGCCGCGCATCATCCACTCCGCCAGCACGGGGCGCCTCAACGCGACTGCCCGTGCCAGCCTGCAATATAACGGGCGCCGATGCGGAGGGCTCCCGCCACGTGCGGATGGCAGCAGGCGGGCCGGTCTCGTCGCTGGGGGTCACAGATTCAACACTGGCGAGTTCAATCTCTGTTGCGCCAACGTCGTCCTGCTCCGGCTCAACCGCGGCAGCCCTCTCCTGTAAGGGCTCAACCGAATACACAGCTCTGCCAGGTACTGGCGGGCCCACTTGATGGCCTATCCAAATGCCGAGCGCGAAAAAGAGTAAAGCAGTTATTCCAACTTGCACGATTCGGCTACCAAGCATAGCATTCATCGGCTGCGCAGCCTGTCTTTCAGTTTGTACCAGGGCGTCTCGACACTGTGCCATGACACGGTTGTGTGTCTGTTCTCCCGGCAGAAACAAATCACCGGGGATGCGCCTGACAGTTGCTCTGAGTGCTTCCAGGTTGCTTTGACATTCCTCACATGTGGGCAAATGATCTTCAACTGAGTCTCTTTCGCTGGGCTCGAGATCCCCATACAGGTAGGGACCCAGCAGGTTCTTTACTTTTCTGCAGTTCATTACTAGGGATGACCTCCCTTCTCTGATTCAGCCCTCCCAGCCGGCTAGAATCTCTCTTAGGCTGGCGATAGCACGAGACAAATGGCTCTTCACGGTCCCTGGGGCACAATTCAACACCTCGGAAATCTCCCCAATGGTCAGCTCCAGGAAATGTCGAAGAGCGAAAATGGCACGCTGTCTGGGAGAAAGCCGTGACAGACAATCGAGAATATGCTGCTTAAACTCTCTGTTAGCTGCTAGTTGCGCGGGATCAGCCAACTCAGATTGCACCGCTTCTGGGTCCTTGTTTGCAGTGGTGACAGGCTGCCGCGAGCGGCGGCGCGACTCGTCTACACAATAATTGATACAACTCGCATACAACCACGAAGGGAGTGAACTGTTCACTCTTAACCTTGATGCAGCGCGGTGCAGCCTCAGAAAGACCTCCTGACAGGCATCTTCAGCGTCCTGTGGATTTCCCAGCATGCTGTACGCCAGGGAGTAAATCATATCCATGTAATGATCCATTGCTACTGCGAAGGCCTGGCTGTCTCCCCTTTTAATGCCTCGCAGAAGGCTTTCTTCACTCTGGGACATGGCAACTCCCGGGAACGGAGGATTAGCTGTGCCGGCCCAGCCCCTCATTTCCCTATGTCTGCCTAATCCTATCTATAATAACGATCGCATTGCGAAAACGGTTTACAGACAGACCTTAAACATTCTATCCCAAAAACCTCCGGTCATACCAGCAAAGCCACAATCGCTGCCTGCGCTACGGTTGTAGTTCGGGTCTCAGGTATCCGAGGGCTGCCACGGCTCTCACAATGGTTCAGTTTGGGGCGCGGAGCGTACCGCAAGGGGCGAAATGCGTGACTGTCACTGGCAGCCAGTTTGCACACAGAGGAATCAGTGGACCGACTCGGAAATATCGCTATGTACACCAAGCCAAATGACAAATTCCCGGTGACATTGCTGAGGGCACAGTGCGGAGAGGGCGAACTGCGCATGTCGAGAATCGGGCTTCGAACATTGCTAGACGGAGTTGGTCAGGGGGCCAGACGGCAAGCTGTCGTGCTTGTCCTTGTGGTTAGCGGTAGCCTCGCTTTGCAGGCCGACGGCAATCTTGTGCGGGCGCGGAGGTATTGGAGGGCCAGGGCAGCTTCGTTGTAGTAGCCCAGGTTGCCGACGAAGCGCAAGTTGTTCACGGTGCTGCCAGTGCTGGTCAGTAGGTCGCCGAAGGCATAGTACTTATAAGTGTCAGTCACATTCTCACCGGAATCGGTCAGCGCCACGGTCGAGCCAAGGGCGTCAAAGTGGTAGTACTTGGTCGTGGTGCTGCGGCGCTGGCTGACCAGGTCGCCATAGACATTGGGCGTCTGGGTGTAGGTTACCTGAGTGTTGTTGCTGACATCAGTCTCCAGCAGCACATCTTGCCCGTCCCAGATGAAGTTGGTCGTGCCCGCCGCAGTCACCGTCTGGCGGCGCAGGCCGTCGCCATCGTAAGTGAATGTGGTAGTAGCCGGGGTGGCCAGCGTCACGGTCCGCAGCCGGTCGTCATAAGTCCAGGTGTTGGTAGTAACCGTGCCGTTGGCATTGGTGACGGCCAGGTTCCCGTTGTTGTCGTACGTGTTGGTCGTCAGGTTACTGCTCGGGTCGGTGATCAGCGTCAGCCGGTTGCCCGCATTGTAGGTATAGGTGGTCGTGCCGGCGCCGTCCACCATCGTCGCGCGATTGCCCACGTCATCGTAGGTGTAGGTCGTGGTATAGCCACTGCCGCCGCTGCGCTGCTCGACGGTGAGCTGGTAGGCATTATCGTACGTCCAGGTGGTCACATCGCCGCTATTCTCAGTTATGGTCTTGCGATTGCCGGCGTTATCGTAGGTATAGGCGAGTTGCTCGATGATCGTGGCATTGGCCTTTTTGTGGGTGATGCCGGTAGTCTGCCCGGCGTCATCGTAGGTGTAGGTGGTGACCGAGCCGCTGTTCAGCGAGACGGTATCTACCCGCCCGATATTGGTGTACGCCCAGGTGGTGACTTCGCTGTTGGGATTGGTCAGCGTCTCCAGCCGGTTGTTGTCGTGGTAGGTGTAGGTGGTCGTGCCGCTGTCCGGGTCAACCATCGTGGCCCGATTGCCGGCATTGTCGTAAGTATAGGTAACCACCTTGCTGTTGGGGAAGGTCACCGTGCTGGGCTGGTTGGTTAGTAAAACGCGGTGAATTCCTCGACTACCCTCCCAAACGTCCACCGGTTCCATTCGCCCTCTTGCAGCTGGCGAAAGACAACCTTCGCTTTCTCTTCGTCCTCGAGGTCCCTTTCAACAAAGAACCGCTTGTACGGCCCCCGATTGGGAACGACGTACGTCTCTCTGATCACCCCTTCACTGTCCACCGTCTTCTCTGGTCCCCATACGCCGAGTAATTCCTCTGCGCCCGGCCCGGAAACCAGATTTGCCAATGACAATCGTCCCTCCAACTCGTAGTCCGGCATTTTGAAGAACTCTTCGTATCTGCCTGACTCGCCATCCCATTTGAAGATCCTGACGAAGTACAGGTGCTCACCGATCTCCCCTAGCGGCTGATTGCCGCGGTCTATGTCGTACCAGCGTAGAGTCGTCCGGGGGTCGAGGATTTCCACTGTCCCGTCGCCGTTGATGTCCAGAAAGCAACACTCCTTCAGGCGCGGAAGCTCAGCATCAACCCGCAGCGAACCGCGAAACAGTTCGCGGGGAGCGTAGCTGCCATCCGGACCTCGGTCAAATGAGTATATGAGTACGTTCGTGCTGCTGACTCCCATCGTCGTGAGTATCAATTCGTTGCGGCTGTTGCTGTTTAGATCCTGATCCCAGACTGCGTCCCCAAACTCGCTCGTGTTGTCTTCGAGTGTCCATACCAAAGTCAGCGCATAGTCTTCATCTTGCTCGCGGCGCGAGTAGATCAGTATACCAGGGGTGAAATAGTCGTACCAATGTTCACGCACAGCGACGAGGACGACTAACTCCTCACTGTCCTGGTCGAAAATTCTCACCTTGGCCGCCTTGACTTGAGCATCTCCCACATGTACTGCATAGTCCGCGTATCCATGGGGAAAGAGCTTGTGAATCTCCTGTACGCTGGTGTCCGCTGGAAGTCTATGAGGAAAGCGCGGCTCGAAGCGCTGCCACTGCCTCCCCATGTCCTCGCTACTAGCGTGGCCCACGACACAGAAGGCGAACAGCATCAAAGCGACCCGCGCTACGGCCCGATTGCTCATTCTCTGCTATCTCCTCTCAGATGTCGTGTTCTCGGTCTCAGGCTACAGGTAGTCTTTTATGCAATCAGGCGTCGTATCATGTCTTAGGGAATCGTACACATTCATTACCGAGTCGTCATAGAGACTGGCAGCACTGTTGACCACGGACCACAGCTTGTAGACACCGCACATGATGTTCTTACATTCGTTATGGCGGTCGCAGTTGGGATCCGCACACTCGTCGAGTCCAATATTGTCCTGGCCCGTCGTACATTTCGTCTCCCACTTGAAGTGCGTCGCACAACTGGGCCAGCTACCCTTCAATATCTGGAATGGGCCCCAGGCGGTCGACTTCGGGTTGTCCAAACGAGTTGGGTTAGGGGCTTCACCTAGCACTATGCAAGAAGCAACGATACACCAGTCTCTTCTACTACCAACAGCATTGCGGTCCAGTTCACCGTCCTTGGTGACGCCGGGCCACGCGTAGCTCCCGAGACCGCCCCAAATGCAATTCAGCCAAGCGTTTTGCCGGCTCCCGCCTATGCCCGGTCCCTTACAACTTCTGGGAGGCGGTTCCTTACCAGGTTCGTACTTGCATTCGCAACAGTTGAGGCCACCCTCGACATACATAAGTCCTGATGGGTCAGTGCTCTTCGTCGGGTTATTGGCCACATAGATATACCAGTTCACTGCCTCCCGCTCGGGATCGACTGAAATAAACCTCCCCGTGCTGGGCTGGTAGTAGCGGGCGCGGAGGTATTGGAGGGCCAGGGCGGCTTCATTGTAGTAGCCCAGGTTACCGACGTAGCGCAGGTTGTTGACGGTACTACCGGTGCTGGTCAGTAGCCCCCCAAAGGCGTAGTAGAGATAAGTATCGGTAACGTTCTCATTGGCATCAGTCAGTGCCAGGGTCGAACCCAGCGCGTCATGATGATAAAAGCTGGTCGTCGTGCTGCGGCGCTGGCTGACCAGGTCTCCATAGGTATTCGGCGTCTGGGTGTAAGTTACCTGCATGTTGTTGCTGACATCAGTCTCCAGCAGCACGTCCTGCCCGTCCCAGATGAAGTTGGTGGTCCCCGCCGCAGTCACCGTCTG
>JAUVZM010000047.1 GCA_030602615.1 bacterium | reverse complement strand
CGGGAAGAAACTGGCCCCACATCTCTGCTACACGGGTTTGGTGGCTGAACACTGTGGTAGCGCCAGTGCAGCCAAAGACGGTATCGACCTGGGTGTCCGCAACCTGCTGGAATCGTACGGCCAAGAACTGTTCCGGCGTATCACCCCACTCACTATCATTACAGTCGTTGTTCCAGATAATGCGCCGTTGGCGCTCAGCAGCTTGCCGGCGGGCTTGTTTCATATCTATCTGTCCTCCCTGGTCTGCCTGAATTTGAACTGACTTACCGCTACCCAATACCATCGCCCATCCCACCGCCAGGATCAAAGCAAGTAATGCTGATAGAACGTAACTCAATCGCATGTTAACACATCCTTGCCACTGTATTGGTGTTCTTCTTCACGCAACTACTCACCTGCCCAAAGCAAATGCCTCAACTCACTCGGCGCAAGGCATGTTTTGCTACTCCCCACAGCACCGACTACCCATTACATAAACACTTAGGCTCTGCCATAGGTTCTGTCGCAAATCCTGCCAGGCAAACTTCAGGGTTTTGACCGATTCATTATCTGTATCTATAGTTTACCAGGTTATCGTTTTCCCCAGTTTTGTCAAGGGGGGAACTGTTGGCCCGCGTTCTATACATCAAGCCACTTTACGGTGTTGTCCAATGCAAATTCCCTCTTACAAATCCCTGACTTACAGAAAACGAGGCACAAGCTGTCTGTGAGGTTGTTCAGTCGGGATGGGTTAGCCAAGGGGGGAAAGTCAAGGAGTTTGAGGAGCAGTTCCCCCAGCACTCCGCAGGCTATTGTCAGCAAAGAACAGTATCCCAGTCGCAAGCTGGATCTCCAATACTACACCCAACCCGCAACAGACAGCAAAACCGCCCTTCGCTTGTCGGCGAAGGGCGGCCGGGCCTGTCTTTGGCCTAATGGAGGCTGGCCGCTATTCGTTGTTGTTGCTCTCGATTTCGCCCTCTTCAATGATCCTGATAGGACGCTCCTTGGGCAGGACCCGTAGGGAGACTTCCTCGGTCTCGCCAGCGCTTAGCTCGAGCTCCATTGTCGCCTTCTCTAAATAGTAGTAGTCTGGGATGTTGTAATCATAGACTTTGAGCTGCCAGATGCCGGGCCGCAGACCCTCGAAGAGAAATGCCCCCTCGAAATTGGTCAGGGTACGCACGACATCTCCGTCCTCGCCGTTGCTCGCAAGCTCGACGAGGATCCCCGGCAATGCCTGGGGCTCTTTGGCCTCGCCGTCGCCACCGGGTTCGCCTACTACAACCTCCCTACCGGCGCCCGCTGAGCCTGCAGCGTCAACTATGGTTATCTGGCCGGAGACGCGCGCGGCCTCAATCACAGCGATCTCGAGCTGGCTGCGCTCGCCGCCTTGAACTTCGACCACGAACGGCTGCCGGGTCTCTGTGACCCGGTTCGGCCCAAGATCCCTGACATAGACGCCGTAGGTCCCTGGGTCAAGGGCGGGGAAGGCGAAGCTGCCACCCGCGTCGGTGACTGTCGTCATACCATTGGCGGCGAGAATCGCACCGACGATACCTGCACGATCCGGGTCCCCGCCATCGAAGATGCTCCCGCTCAGGACCCCGATACTCTTCTTCTTGCCCACGGCAATGCCTATAGGCATACTGTATGACAACATATAGCTGGTATCACTGTCTGCCGCCCACGCATCTCGGTAGTGCTGTACGTCGAGTGCCAGCTCACGTCCCTGGAGCAGGGCATAAACTGTGGTGCAGCTCAAGTAGCTATTCTCGGGTCGTAGCGGGGAGTCATAGTTGTATTTCGCATACCACAGGTACATAGACAGATCGTCTTGTGGTTTCCACCTCGCCGAGACTCCGTAGCGCTTCCTGCCCGCCAGCAAATAGCTGGGCTCGAGGGGCTCGCCGTCGCCGAACCCGGCGAAGACACTAAGGAAGGTCGTCGGCTCGGGATTATACGTGGCGAAGATATTGTAACGATCGAGCCGCTGGGTCGTGCCGCCAAGAATATCTGTGCGGTCAGCCGATTGTAGCTCAACGAGGTAGCTATAGTTATCCTCGCTCCGGCCCACGCCCAAGCAGATTGCGTCCTCCTTGTAGTTGAAGGCCGGCGGGGAGAGCCGGTCCCGATTCTTGTAGTCATCGTAATCGAGGGACAAAGTCCAATTGTGGGGCAATGAATAGTCGAGGCCGAGCCGCAGCAGGTCTTCTTTGGAGGCCGTGCCCCGGGCCGGACGCAGCTCTATGTTGCTTTCCCAGCGGGAATAGGATGTACGACCGCGCAGCCGCTCGTAGATGGGAAAGCTCACTGCCCCCGCGGTGTAGTCGACATCATGCCAGTAACCATAGTAGTCGGCCCCGGCGTGGCGTTTATCCACATTGTAGTAGACTTGCCCCTTGGTCCACCCATCCAGATCAATACGGTAGGCATCGTCATCAACCCCGCCGTCGCGAGTGCTGTCGCTGCTGCCGTATTCCAGTTGCAGGACGCTGTTATCCCCCGTCTGGATATCGCCCTCCACGCTCCACACGGTATCCCGGATGCCAGGTACGCTGTCGTATGGATCGTATTCCTGCCGCGAAAAGTTGAATCTGGTGTTTAGCTTGTCGGTAGTATCGTGGGTGATGTAGGCGGCAAAATCTTCCTGATCGGGCTGGCCGCCCGCCTCCGCCGCCGCAAGACCTAGCACACTAGGTACAATCCGGAGGCAATAATCGCAGGCCGACTTGACCAAGTCGGCCTGTTTCTTTTGGCCTAGGGGAAGGATTCGAGGGCGCCTGTGGTCAAATTATCACCAACAGGGGGGAGTGAGCACTATGCACGGTAAATCATCGCTGGCACGAGGATCGGCCATCGGGCTGTCACTGGTCCTATTGCTGGTAGCACTTGGCCCCGTCCTGGGGGCGCCAAGCTGGGAGCAACTGCGCGCCCACTATGACTACGACGCAGCCCTGCCACTGGATGTCAAAGAGCTCCAGACTACGGCGCTGGGCGAGTGCAAGAAGACCACCTTCACCTTCGCCGCCACTGATGGCTCGACAGTGCCTGCACTGTTGTTTCTTCCCCTCGAGGGGCCGACTCAATCGCTGGTGCTCTTTCTTCACGGCCTGGGCGACAGCAAGGATGACGCCAGCCTTCTGGCCAATACACTATGCCCCAATGGCATCGCCCTGCTGGCCATTGATGCCCGCCAGCACGGCGACCGCAAGCAAGCTGAGGCCAGACTCATTGCGCCGGACCTGAATCGCTTCCGCCAGACCGTAATCGGCACCATAGTTGACAATCGCCGGGCCTTAGATTACGTGGCGAGCCGGACTGACTTCAACTTTGATAGGATTGTACTGGTCGGTGTGAGCATGGGCGGCATCTTCGGCAGCATTCTGAGTGCAGTGGAGCCACGCATTGATGCTGCCGCACTGCTGGTGGCCGGTGGCCGCTGGGATATCCTATTTCGCAGTTCGTACCACCCCGAGGCTGGCAACCTGCGCCCCGACGGAGTGCTGCCTACCACTATTCGCAGCCAACTAGCCGCAGTCGAGCCAGTCAACTTTGTCGGACACATCGCCCCGCGCTCGGTGTTCTTTGCCAATGGTAAGCTCGACAGAATCATAACGCCTCGCTCGGCACAAGCCTTGCACGACGCCGCCAGCCAGCCCAAGGAGATTCACTGGTACCAGGTCGGCCATGTTGGCGCCATCCTGCAGTGCATACCCGACCTGACTGATTGGCTACGCTTGCAGTCTGCACCCCGCGACCAAGTCGCCAGAGCGGAGGTGCCACAGTATGTCCATTGAGCTGAAGATATGCGGCCTGACGACAGTCTCTGATATGCGCGCTGCCGAGAGGATCGGCGCAGATTATGTGGGAATGGTCGTGGAAGTACCCTACTCGCGCCGCTCTGTCAGCCGCTGGGCCGCCGAACTTATGTGCCGAGCCGCCCATGCCCGGCCCGTGCTGGTAGTGGCACAGCAACCGCTTGACCAACTGGATGAGATAGCTCGGCTATGCAGACCCCTGGCCCTGCAGGTGCACGGCGACGAATCAACTGAGCAGATCAGCGAGCTTGTCAAGCGACTTGCAGATGATACCGAGATCTGGCGGGGCCTGGCCGTGGCTCCCAGTAGCGAGCAGCAGCCGCGCTCCGTCGAGGATAACTTGACGCTAATTGAAGAGCTTGCCGAGGTGGGCGTCACCCGCATCGTGCTGGATACTCGCGTCAAGGGCGAGATGGGCGGCACCGGCGTGACCTGTGACTGGCCGACTGCCGCCGCTATCATCAAAGATAGCGCCCTACCGGTAATGCTGGCCGGCGGCTTAGGCCCCGACAACGTTGTGGAAGCAATCAAAGCTACCGGCGCGACTGGGCTGGATATGGCAACTGGCGTCGAACGCACTGCCGGGCGCAAGGACCCCGCCAAGCTGCTTGCCCTGGCTGCTGCGCTGAGCGAACTGTCTGCTGATTAACCAAACAATGGGTGCTGCTGGTCACCACTGGGTAGCCGTCCATACACGCCGACCCGACTGGCATGTTCCGCTCCCTATCGCCTGATACACCTCACATAACGCCCCTGGCTAACCTCGCGCAGGTCAGAGATAGCCTCGTCACAGACAGGTGATCTTGCTTGACAGCCCAAAACCGAGATGCGCCAGCAAGCTCAGCACGCGCTTTTGACCGCTTCTTGGTGCCCCAGGCCATTGCCGTGACGCCTTGCTCTTCATGTGGCTTCTGGTATAGGTCGCCCCTGCTATCTGGAAGATGATGTGGTGTGCATGGCGCACCAATTTCGCTACGATGGGATAAAAGCGAGCTTTTTGGGTAGAATAAACTAAAGCTATCATCAAGCTAAGCTCATATGTAACGCAAGAGCACGGCATGAATACCTGGTGCTGGTGCTGGCAGGGGTAATAGCAATGAGACAATGTGTGATATGCGAAGTATTCCCTGATCACAAGGGGAGCCATTACAGCATAGCGCAACTCAGCGCCCGCACTCGACACGCCCGTCTTAGGCTGGGGAGCTCGAGCAAGTGGTGCGAGCTGCCGGGATGCTTCACACCACAGAATAACCCAATAATGGCGACTGCACACATGACCGAGTACTCCCGTGCACACAGCGTGACAACCGGCTACTGGATTTGCGAGAAAGACGAAGAGTTTGAAGACTTCATTGATGGAGGCAGTAAGCAGGAAGAAGCTGACGTAGTAGTTGATAGTTCGGATGAGGAGTCCGAGGCCACACATAACAACGCAAACGTAGAGATCGCAATAGACCTCCCGGCGCCGGAATACGACGTTGGGGCCGGGATGCAGGAGGGTATGACGATGGCAAATTCAGGTTCACAGGGGCACCTGACCTGGTCGAAAAGCGGCCTGCAGGTAGACGTATCTGTGAATGGCAGCGACGAGAGTACGCCCGACGTGGCACATCTGAAGAAGGCTCTTAGGGGCTTCGAGCCACCTGAGCAGGTCGTAGCCACCGTTACTGAAATACTGGGGCGCGGTGCTGCCTGGATATCGCTGCAGGTCGAACCGGGTAACCAAGCGCAGTTGCTGATTTCAACAGGTCTGGTGATCGAGCATCTGACCAACGCAGGGCTGTGCGATGAGGTCCTGCTCACGGGCAGTCCCGCACAACAACCGGTAGCAAGCTGAGCGAGCGGCGGAGCGGACTTCGATCGAACCACGGGGAGCAGGAGCCACTCAAAGTCATCTGATCCCAGTGGCGAGTGCCTGGTGCATTGAACCAGTCTGCGCTTGCTCTTACGAGCACATCTGGTAGGGGGCCGATATAGGCCCCAGCTATGGTGATGCAAAACAGAGTTACCAGTAGCAGGGGTTGCAGTTGAAAACCAAACAAGCACAGGAGGAGCGAGCAACATGGACGCCAGAATGATGTCCGTCATAGTGGACGGCAAGCGTTACCGCACCGAAGGTGCCGAACTTCTGGCCAGCGACGTCAACTCAGCCGGCACCAGCAAGGAGCAGCTAGGACGCAACACGTTCTTGTTCCGAACCGGCAAGGGCAGCTACTTCATGCAGCACCAGACAACCTGGACCGGGGAGCAAGACTCGTTGACGCCTCTGGCCCGAGAAGAAGCCTTCCGTGTCTTCACGGAACTGCCGACTAAGGTGCTGGAGTATGAGGAAGCCTTCCCGGGCGTCAAGATAGAAGACGCCTGAGGCATCAAGCCTCGCCAGAGACGCTGGTAAGCAATAGCAGGTTGTCAAGGCAAGCCCAAAGGCCAGGCAGAGCCATCAGTTTGACAAGCACTGGGTTACGGACCTGGTATAGCCGATAATAATTCTACTCAGATTGTTGGCACCGCCGCTACTGTGAGGTCCGGCGGAGCCGTCCCCAGAAGAGGGTCAGCAGCACCACCAGCGGCACCCAGATGATGGCGGTCGCGCCGACCCAGGCCAGGGCGCGGCCACTGCGCTCCAGCATTTCTGAGAGGAAGCCGGCCGGCCCGCCGCGTTCCTTTAGCGTGAGCTGCAGCGTCGGCCAGTGTGTCTCCTCGGCCAGCTTCGTCAGGATCTCCTTCTCACGACGCATTTCGCGGCGGAGCTGCTCGATCTCATCTTTGAGCTGGCGCTTTTTGCGCGCGTTGGTCTCCTTCTCGTACTTCTCCACCAGCATCTGCTCGCGGTCAGCCCGGCTGCGGATCTCGGCGCCCTGGCTAAAGTACTGCTGGGTGACGTCCTGGCTCTCGCCGACCAGCTTGAGCACCGTGCCAAGCTTCCGCAGTTCCGCAATCGCCGCCTCGAAGCCGTCTTTCGGCAGACGGATGGTCAGCACCGCCGTGTCCAGCGCGTGGGCGTCAACGCTGATCTCGTCGCTGGCCACAAACCCACCATGTTTCTCCACGATCAAACGGGCTTCATCGTAGGACTTCTCGACGTCCTTGACTTCCAACTCCAGTTCTTTGTCTACAACGACCTGCCGCCCGCCAGACAAGTCCCGCCATGGCTCCTCGACCTGCGGCGCCTGTGGCGGCTGGCTTGGCCTGGATGCGGGGTGCCCAAGAGTGACTGGGCGCGGAGGCTCGCCCGTCTGGAGCGCGATCCTCTCGCGAACGACCGGCTCAGGAGCCTCGGGTGCGTGCGGCGGCTGGCTCTCCGCAGGCATACGGGCGTCAAAATAGTCTATTCCAGTACCTGATTGCGAAGGCCTGCTTGCCCATTCCGTGTGCCGCTCGCCAAATGCCTGCCCGTCGGCCGCCCGGTCCCCTTCGGCATCCGCCCGCTCCTCTTCAGGCCATTCCACCGTACTTTCCAGGCCGATTCTGTAATCTATCCACCCCCTCTGCGAGTTAGCCGTGGCAGGAGGGGAAAGCTTCTCAGTTGTCCCGTCGAAGTAGTCTACCGACCCCATCTGCGCCTCCGTCTGTTCGGTCACCTCCGGAACGGGTGGCGTCGGGGCGGGCCCTGGCATCCCCGGTGCCATCCCCGGCCCAGTCGCCACCTTAGAGACGGGCTGACCGGGCTGCGCGAGCGGCCGCCCCGCCGCAGTCTGAACCGGCTTTTCGCTCGAGAGCCGGGCCACGATGGGCGCCGCCCTCTCAGCACTCATGAAGAGCGGCAATAGTGTGAACAGGCCCACCGCCAATACCAGCACCGCCGCCGTCGCGATGACGTTGCGCAGCGGCGCGTACCACCGTGGCGCAGACAAGCTGCCCCGTTCGGCATCAATCTCGTCCAGCGCGGTGACACATCGGTGGTGCAGGTCCTTGGGCGGATTCTCCTGGGGTAGATCGTCGAAGACCTCGTCCAGGGGCGATTCAAAGTTTTCAGTTCTGTCTTTGTCCATCGTCGTACTCCTCTCCCAACTTAGGCTGCAGAATTGCCCAGAGTCGCTTGCTGGCCTCGCGCAACCGCCAGCGAATGGTGCCCGGCTCGACGCCTTCGGCCTGGGCGATCTCCGGCCCGGACATTTCAGCGAAATAGCGCAGCGCCACGGTGCGCCGATAGACCTCGGGCAGCTCCCGCACCGCCGCCACGACCATCTGTCGGCGTTCGCGCAGGATCGCCACTTCCTCGGTGCTCGGGTTGAGGTCTGGCAGTTCGTCGTTGAGCTGCTCAGGCGGCTCCCGGCGACCACTGCGGCGCAGCCAGTTGTGGGTGACGTTCAGCGCGACGCCGTACAGCCATGCCCGGGGCGTGCCGTCGCCCGAGTAGCTGTTGGCGCTCTGGTAGGCTGCGGTGAAGCTCTCCTGCGTCAGGTCAGCGGCGGCCTCAGGGTCACCGGTCAGGCGCAGGTGCAGGTTGAAGATACGGGCGTGTTCGCCGGCAACGAGCCGGTCCCACGTCCTCCTATCCCGCTGCCTGAGCCGGTCGCGCATTCTCGAAGACTCGTCCGCCAGCGGTTGTGTCTCCGGCGTCAGAACGCTCAGTAGCATGGACCGTCAGTCCCATCCGAACCAGCTTCGCTGTGTCGATACATCGAAAGGATCCTCTCACGCGTGTCACTCTTGTAGTGGTCCTGGGCGCGCCAAACGTTGGGAGATTCTGTGCGCTCTTCTCCCTTTGACTGCTGTAAGGGGTTGTCTGGTTCCCCGGCAGTCGCCCGCCGCCACAGCCCCGTCTGAAAAACACCTTGACACACACAAATCACTTAAGTATGATTAGTATGTTCAAGGGTCCAAAAGCTGAAATGGGAGCAGTAACAGGAAAGACGGCGAGGCGCTATGGCTACAGACAGCACCAAGATTGACGAGCTATTCTACGGGACGGTCACCGTAGGAGAGCGCGGGCAGATTGTAGTGCCGGCGCAGGCACGCGAGGAATTTGACATCAACCCGGGCGATAAGCTGCTGGTGTTCCGCCACCCCCATCAGGCCGGTCTGGTCATTGTGAATGTAGCCAATGTTGGTCGAATAATGACATTTATGGAACAAGCCCTGGAGCGGATGCGCAAAGAGATCAACGAGGCCGACAACGCAGAGGAATAGCTGGGCGTACAGCCAGAGGAGTCCAGACAGGCCAAATTGGGACGAGTTCTGATCCGAGGCGATGGGTGAGTGAACGAAGATGAATAGCAAGGTAGCTACTGCGGTCATATGCACAGTATTGTTGCTGAATCTTGGCGGCGCGGCTCCGCTGCCAGCTCAGGAAGAGCCGAGTGAACAGCCCATCGTATTGACCCTACCGGATGCCATCCAGATGGCTCTAGAACGCAACTACGATTTGCAGATCGCCGATTCAATAACCCAGGAGGCAAAGGCCGCCTACGGGGAAGCAGCCGCAGCCGACCGATTTCAGCTCAACTTCGAAGGCGCGTATCTACGCCTGGGGCCGGTGGCCTCAATGACGCTGCCACCAGAACTGGGGGGCGGAGCAATCAAGCTGGGTGAGGACAATACCTGGAACTACGGCACCTCGGCGTACAAGTCGTTGTACAGCGCAGGGCGTAATGAGGCATTGCGGGCGTTGGCGCGGGTAGGCTCGGCGGCTGCCGAGCTCAATGCAGCGACGGCGCGGCGACAGATCGCGCTGGCGACTACCGAGCTATTCTGCGGAATAGTCCAGACCCAGGGCTTGCTGGGGGTTGCCGAGCAGAACGAGCACCGCGCCCACGAGCAATTCCAGATCGCGGCCGCTCGTGTGGCGGCGGGAGCGGCTCCGCAGTTCGATCGGCTTCGCGCTGAGGTCGAGGTGGCCAATGCTCACCAGGGGGTAATTGCGGCGCGGACTGCGGTCGCAACCGCCCAGAGCCAACTCAAGAATCTCCTGGCCATTGACGTGGCCCGCCCCATCGAAATCGAAGCCCCCGCACAGCCTGTACTTCTGGCGGTGGACTGGTACGCATGTCGCGAACTGGCCAGCCAGACGCGGGAGGAGATCAAGATCGCTCAGCAGTAGGTGGCTACTGCTGAGCAGAGCGTGAGGCTAGCGCGGGCCGCGCGCGGCGTCAACCTGGGGGCAATTGGCGCATACACCCGCCAAAATGCCGGGGGCTTCAGCGAGGACTACTCGTGGTCGCTGGGCGTCCAGGCGTCCAAACCGATCCTCGACGGCGGCAGTTCCCGTTCGCAGCAGCGCCAGGCTGACGAGCAGGTGAAGCAGGCCTATCTGCTTCAGCAACAGACCACCGAGTTGGTCGCGCTCGACGTCTGGCAGGCGGTTCTGGCCCTGGACGAGGCCAAAGCCAAGCTGGCCAGCACCTCCAAGACAGTCGAACAGGCCGAAGAGGGCCTGCGGCTGGCGCGGATTCGCTACGAAGCGGAAGTGGGAACGCCAGTAGAAGTCACCGACGCCCGCACTGCTCTGGCTGCCGCCGAAACCAATCACGTCAATGCCGTCTACTCCTATCGGGTTGCCGAGGCGCGACTGGCTCGCGCCGTGGGCGTACCGGCCAGTGAGTTGCCGGTAACCGAGCAATGAGTGTGGAGAGGAAATCAATGAATCCTTCTGTGCGCAGTAAGGTCATTCCCATAGCTGTAGTCATCATTCTGCTGGCCGGAGGCTACTGGGCCTTCCTGGCTCTGAGTGCCAAGAAAGAAGCCCAACAGCAAGCGGAGCTTAGTAAAGAGGAGATCCCGGCGGTGGAGGTAATAGCTGCCCGGCGCGGCGATATCGAGCGTACCTTCACCTTTACAGGGACCTTGGAAGCAGAAAACAGGGCCGGCGTGGTGGCGAAAATGGGCGGGAAAGTCAGCCGGGTATATGTGCAAGAAGGCGACTTCGTCCGCTCGGGCCAGATGCTGGTGGGGCTGGAACGTGCTGATCTGCTGGCCCAGCGCGAGCAGGCTCGCGCCGCAATACAGGCTGCAGAAGCGCGCCTTAAGCAAGCACAAACCGGCGAGACCCTACAAAGCGCCCAGACTGACACCGGTATCGAAAACGCCGAGGCCGCGCTGGGTGCTACCGAAGCTGGCCGCGAGCAGGCTCGTACTAACCTGGAGCTGGCCATCAGCCAGACCGACCTGAGCGCCGAGCAGGCCCGGCAGCAACTCGAGCAGGCCAGGGCGCGCCTACAAGCCCTGGAAACCGGTGCCCGCCACCAGGAGATCGAGATAGCCCGTCAGCGAGTAGAGCAGGCCAGGGCCAACCTGGAGACGACGCAGGCGAACCTGGAGCGGGCCAGGAAGCTGCTGGCCGCAGGTGCTATATCTCAGCAGCAATTTGACGCTACCCAACTGCAGTTCGATACTGCCCTGGCCCAATACGAGACCGCAGAGCAGCAGCTTGATCTGACCGAGGAAGGTCCGCGTAGTGAAGAAATCCAGATTGCGCAAGCTCAGGTGAACCAGGCCCAGTCGGCGGTAGCCCTGGCCCAGGCCAACCGCAATCAAGTCCAGATCCGTGAAGAGCAACTGAAAGCCGCTGGGGAAGCTGTCCGCCAGGCCGAAGCTAATCTTCGTCTGGCTCAGGCAAGCACCGCTCGTAATCAAGTCAGCCAGCAGGAGACCGAAGCAGCCCGCTCGGCGCTTGGCCAGACCCGCGCTAACCTCAAGTACCTCAACGCGCAGATCAGCTATACCTACGTTCGCTCGCCCATCTCCGGATACATAGTTCAGCGCAATGTCCAGCCAGGCGAGGCGGCTGTCCCCGGCATGCCCCTGATAAACATCGTAGACAACCGCAAGCTGCACCTGCGCAGCAGCATTGGCGAGAGTCGCATCAACAAGGTCAGCGTTGGTCAGTCGGTTACCATCCAGGTAGATTTGCTTCCCGACGCCGAATTCACTGGCACCATCCAGGATGTCATTCCTGCCGCCAATCCGCAATCGCGCACGTTTGAGGTGAAAGTCGAGGTCCCCAATCCTCAGGGCCTGCTCATGGCGGGGACTTTCGCTCGCGCCACCGTAATGGTCCAGCGCCAGACCGGAGTTGTAGTGGTGCCTCGCGATACCGTTCTCGAAGACCAGCAGGGGAAATATGTGCTTACCGTTGAGGACGGCACCGTTCAGCGTCGGGCTGTTGTCATCGGCCTGAATAACGAAACAGATGTAGCTATAACTGAGGGACTCTCTGAAGGCAGCACAGTAATCGCACTCGGCCAGACTCAGGTAAAAGTCGGCGGCCGCGTCAAAGCCAAAACAACGGACTAACCACCGCTTATGAACATAGCAAGATTTTCCGTTACCCGTCGCGTTACAATCTGGATGGGTATATTGGCCGTATTAGTTATGGGCTCACTGGGCCTGGCCCTGCTCAATATTGATCTCTTCCCCGATATTGACTTCCCTGCGATAGCGGTCATCACCAGCTATCCCGGCGCATCCCCTCGGGAAGTCGAAGAATTTGTCACCAAGCCCATCGAAGAGGCCGCCGCCATTGTCTCAGACCTGGAAAAGGTCGGCTCTATCTCCCGGGAAAGCTACTCGCTGGTTATCATTGAGTTTGACTGGGGCAAGGATATGGACTGGGCGGGCTTCGATGCTCGCGAGAAGATTGACCCGGTCATCGCGTGGTTGCCCGAGGATGCCGGCCGGCCAATGATCTTGAAGTTCGAGGCTCAGACCTTCCAGCCGGTCCTGTCGGTGGGCATGAGCGGCCCTCGTGACCTGCGCAGTCTCTACGAGCTGGCGCGCGATACCGTCAAGCCGGAGCTGGAGAAGATACCCGGAGTAGCGGCAGCCAGCATATTTGGCGGCCTGGAGCGGGAAATCCGCGTAGCGCTTAACTGGCAGCGACTGAAGGCCTACAACCTGGGTGTTCGCCAGATCGAAGGGGCACTACGCAGCGAGAATGTCAACGTGCCCAGCGGCTTTGTCACCGAAGGTCGGCGCGAGTTTACCGTCCGGGTGGTCGGCGAATTTGATCTGATCGAAGCCATCGGCGATGTTGTGGTAGCCAATCGCAACGGCGCTCCCGTCTACCTGCGGGACGTCGCCGATGTCCGCGACACTCATAAGGACGTACGTAGCTACGCCCGGATAAACAATGACGCGGCCGTGACCCTGGCTGTGCAAAAGGAGTCCGTCGCCAATACCGTACGAGTCTCCAATGCCGTGCGCAAAGCTGTCGCCAAACTGCCCGGAAAACTGCCCGATGACATCTCCCTGTCAGTGGTAAACGATCAGGCCGAGTTCATCAAGCAGGCGATAGCCAACCTCAAGAGCGTGGCCGTCGAAGGCGCGCTGCTGGCGATGATAATCATCTTCCTGTTCCTGGCTACACTGCGGGGCACTTTCATTGCCGGCACCACCATTCCCCTGGCAATCCTCAGCACGTTTGCTCTGATGTACCTGAACAATATGACGCTGAACATGATTACCATGGGCGGGCTGGTAATCGCGATTGGTCGGATGATTGACGACTCAGTGGTAGTCCTGGAAAACATCTACCGGCATATGGAGTTGGGTGAGCCAGCCGAGGAGGCCGCGGTCAGCGCCGTCGGCGAACTGGCCACCGCGATCATGGCTACCACCTTTACTATGCTATGTATCTTCGTACCGCTGGCGCTGGTCGGCGGCCTGGTCTCAACATTCTTTACGCCTATGGCACTAGTCATCACCTTCGGCCTATTGGCCTCCTTGCTGGCAGCCTTCACGGTTACACCGTCGCTGTCGGCCACTTTCTTGCTGCCTGCCCATAATGACGAGCCTCCCACATCAGGCAATCAGGAGCCACGGCTGGCTGCTGGCGTGGGATATGGCTTGCTGTTCGGCGTTGTCTCGTGGCTTATACTGTGGCTGCTGGCCGAATTGCCCCCGCTGCCGGCTTTGGCCGGCGGGCTGGCATTTGGCCTCATACTGGGTATCCTCATCGCCCGCCAACATCTGGAGGCAGTACTGGGATGGTGGCAAACAGGAATTGCCAAGCTCACAGACCGGTATCGTGAGGCGATTGACTGGTGTCTGCACCATCGCGCTATGGTAGTAGCAATCGCTACGGGCACTTTCGTTGCCAGCCTGCTGATAATCGGCACGGTCGGGCGAACCTTCTTCCCCGAGAGCGACCAGGGCAGCATTGACTTCCTCGCCGAACTGCCGGTGGGGTCATCTGTCGAGCAGACCAACAAGATAGCTCGACAGATTGAGGAAATCGTCGAGCAGGTGAGCGAAGTGGACACTTGCCTGGTTACCGTGGGCCAGGCAGCGGGGGGCAGAGCAATCTTCGGCGGTGATAGTGGTATTCGTCAGGCCAGTTTCCATCTGGACCTGGTGGATCGTAAAGAGCGCACTCGCAGCAGCCAGCAGATAACCAACTGGCTGCGCGAACAATTCGCTGATCTGCCCGGAGTAGAGACCCGCTTTATGGAGCAGATGGGACCCGGCGGGGTCGACCTGGAGATCAAGATCAGCGGAGACGAACTGGACACGCTCAGCCGTCTGGGCACCGAGGTTATGGCACTGGTCGAAGACATCCCCGGGCTGGTTGATCTGGAGCTTGACTGGGTGCCGGGCGCGCCTGAGTATGAAATCAGGATTGACCGGGAGAAGGCGGGACGCGCGGGCCTGAACGCCACCGAGATCGGCCATACTCTCCAGACGATGATCCGGGGCACCCAGGAGTTGACCAAGTTCCGGGAGGGCGGGCAGGAGTACGACATTACGGTGCGCGCCCGGGAAGCCGACCGCCAGTGGGCCGGCGCCATCGGTGACATTGAGCTGATGGGGAGGGACGACGAACTGATCCCGCTGCGGGAGGTCGCCAGCATCGTCCCGACAGTCGGTCCGACCCAGATCAGCCGCGACGACCGCCAGCGCAGCGTGACCATCGGGGGCAGTAGAGCGCTTGGACCAGACGAACGTGCACTAGACGTTATCGCCGAGGACATCGAGGAAAGGCTCGAAGACTACGAGTTCCCGCCGGGCTATGACTACTCAGTCGGAGGCAGCTACGAGGATATGCGCGAAGCGTTCGGCGGCATTTTCATCGCCCTGGGTTTGGGTATTCTGCTAATCTATATGATTCTGGCGGCGCAGTTTGAATCATTCTTCCACCCCTTCACCATCATGCTGGCAATCCCTCTGGAACTCATCGGTGTAGCCATAGGCTTGCTGGTTACCGGCACACCGGTCAGTCTCTTCGTGATGCTGGGGATCCTGCTGCTGACCGGCATTGTGGTGAGCAACTCAATTCTGCTGGTGCAGATGATAAATCTACTACGCGAGCGCGGCTATGAGCTGTACGAAGCTATCCGCGAGGGCGGAGCCATTCGTCTGCGCCCAATCCTGATGACGGCTTTGTCTACCCTGCTTGCTCTGGTGCCAGTCTCACTGGGCCTGCGCGAGGGCTCAGAGCTGTGGCAACCGCTGGCCATCGCCGTCGTCGGCGGCCTGTTCACCTCGACGTTCCTCACCCTCTTCGTGGTCCCAGTCGCTTATAGCCTCAACGAGCAGGCTGCGAACTGGCTGCGCCGGCTCGTCGGCGTGGCGTAGCCCGCACCGCGGAAGCGAAACTGGCATAATAGATCCCGGCGCATCCCCGTGCGATCACCCGGCTTTCCTTGTACGCATCAGGCGTGGTGCTGCCCACATTGCTCGTGGTCCCGATGGCCTACAGCCTCGTCGAGCAATTTGCTGAATGGTCAAGTTGCCGTGGTCCTGTGCATACTTCAAGGCTTGGCGCGTAATATCTTCAAGTCTTTCTTCACCTCTGATGATTTACATCGGAAGAGAGCGAGAACCTCATCGTTGATGTCCGTCCGATCTTTGCAGTAGAAATCGTGATAGGTCCCTGCTAGCCAGAGGTAATGGTCGATCTCGCGGAAGGAAGGCGAGAGGCCTGACCGCTCGATGAGGTCACACGTGGCCTGATAGAAACTACAGTACGACTCCAACTGCCGCATCGGTCGCCCCAGGTGGTACGCAGTCTGCCTGCGACAGAAGCTATCGTAAATGGGGAATCGCTCCGGGTCGATGAAGAAGTGGGCAAACTTTGAGGTAAAGCTTGGGTACCGCTTGGCTACGTCCGGTGCCTCAATAATTTCTTCAACAACTGCGACAGGGTCTTCGGGAGGCATCTTCATGTCCTTCATGACCTTAACAATTTGACTCACCACTTGATGAATAGCTTGGCCGCGCACATTAGTGGAGTAGAGCCGGTCAATGGCTGCCGCCTTCACCAGAACGGCCCCGCGTGAATAGTCCGGGAGGACCCGCTGCAATTCTTCGAAAGCTCGCTCAGTGGCCGTCCACCCCTCGAGCCTCTTATGCAGTCTCTCAGCGGCGTCAATATGTGACTGACACAAGGGCACCGCAAGGCTTTCAGTTCCCATCTTGTCGACTGGAGGGGATTCGCTTCGCATTAGTTTGCCTCCTTGGCCATCCTCTTCAGATTGTTGAAGCTGATCTCCAGACTTTCAAAGGGATCACGCTGGCAGATATCCTGCTCCACAATGTACCACTTCACCCCCGCGTTTTGGGCCGCCTCCAGAATGCCCTCCCAATCCAGGTTGCCCTCCCCCACCTCAGCATAGAGCTGTTCGTGGCCGTGCATCGCCATATCCTTGACATGCAGCAACGGCAGCCGGTCAGCCAGCTTCTTAATCCAGACCACCGGACTGGCGCCGCCGTGCTGTACCCAGTAGGTATCCAGCTCCGCGAAAACGCAATCCGGATCGCTCTCCTGGTAAAGAATCTCCATAGCGGTGCGCTCGCCGAACTTCTCAAACTCATGGCTGTGGTTGTGGTAGCCCAAGCTCAGCCCCATTGAGCCAAGGCGCCGGCCCAAGTCGTTAGCCTCCCTGGCAAAGGCAACCCAGTCCTGTTCGGTCTCGAGATCCTTCTCCCAGCCACCGGTCGCTGTGTATTTGCAGTTGATTACCTCATGGTATTCGACCTGCTCCTCAGGGTTGTCACGCAAGTCGGCGAAGTCAGTATGCGTCGCGCACGCAATAAGACCGTGCCGATCCAGCAAATCCTTCATCTGCTCGGCAGTATGCTCGGCGCCAATTGCCGAAAGTTGAACCGCCTCATAGCCGATCTGGGCCAGCTTGGCCAAGGTTTCATCCAGCTCATCCAGAGTGTTAGTAAAGTCCCGACACGTGTACATCTGCGCAGCGATTACAGAATCAGCCATTGAAATTACCTCCTGACAAAATTCAGTCTAAAGCTTACAGCAGCCCTGTTGTCCTGCCTGCTGGCAGATAGTTATCTGCTCGTCACAAATCACCTCCCTGCCTGCCGAAGCTTTCTCACGCCGGCTGTTGGACATCGGCCAGCGTGAGCCGATATAATATGTTTTGACGTAGATAGGTGCACTGACGTAGGAAAGTCGGCCCCACGCCAAGGTGCGTCGAGCAATTGTGAATAACAAACGCGATCTGACTGCTGAGTATCTGCAACAGCGACCGCTGACGGCGCGCAACCTTCGAGACTTCGAGTTGTGCCCGCAGAAGTATCTGTTGTCGCTTTCAGTCGCCCCGGCCGAGGCTCGACAGTTCATCGGTGGCCCAGCGGCGCTGCAATGGGCCGTGCGCGGGACACTAATTGATTGCTACCGGCGCGGCGGTCCCCAAGAAATCAGTCAGCAGAGCTTGCTGGACCTCTTCGAGCAGCACTGGGAGGGCGAACTGTGCGCTGACAGCCTCGAAGAGGGACAACTGCACAGTCGCGGTACCAAGATGCTCACCGATTACTATCAAGCTCACCACCAGGCGCCCAACCAGACCATCGCTGGGGACCTACGGCTGGTCGGCGAATTTGCCGGTCATAATTTCGTGGCGGTGGCCGATCGTGTGGATCGTGACGAGTCCGGCGTGATTACGCTTCTGCGCTACAAGACCAGCGCCAGCCCCCCCGGGCCGGGCACGCTTGCCAAAGATATTTCCGCGGGCCTGTTGCTGCTGCTGGGTGCCCATCACTATCAGCCTCAGCCGTGTCAGACTGCTGTTTATGCGCTGCGCCCGCAGCGACTGATTGTCGCCGACATTGACGCCGACCAGCGCCAGCGGTTGCGCAAGCAGATCATTGCTCTGGCTGAGGAGGTCCACTCCGCCCACGAATTCCCCACCCAAGAGGGACAGCATTGCCGCTGGTGTCGCTCACGGGCGCAGTGCCCGGCCTGGGCCTCGGCCCACTATCAGCGAGGAGAGAGCAAGTGACTGGCACAGAGCGGGGGGCATTATTCTGGGCTCTGCTATTCATACCTTGGGTGGCTGGTGGTCTATCAGCCCAGCAGGGCACTCGCCTGGTGCAGGGCACCGATGAACTGCGCGTTGCCTACTGGCCTGCCGACCAGCAGCAGGCTGAAATTGCCACCCAGGCCGGCACGCTAGCAATCGCCCGCCTCAAACACATGTTGGGTGTAGAACTTGACCAGCGCATTCATATTGATCTGTGTCATACGAACAAGGAGTTCGATGAGCGCACCGCTGAAAAAAACGACCCCTGGGTGCACGGACGCGCCTTTGCTCGCCAGAATCGGGTGGTGGTCAAAGCTATTGGCCCAGTACGTATTGGCAAGCTGGTTGCTCACGAGATAATGCACATATTGCTCCAGCGCAAGCTCGACGAGACCGGCGCCCGCGCCTCCCGCTGGCTGCACGAGGGGCTGGCCAAGTATGCCGCTGGCGATCTGCCTATGGAGGAGCGGCAACTCCTGGGACAGGCAGTCGCCGCCGGGGAGCTGCTGAGCATCAACGAACTGGAGGCGGCCTTCGCCAGCTCTCCCCAACAGGTCTCACTGGCTTACGCCCAAAGCTATACACTGGTTGATTACCTGGCCTCGCTGGAGGGCAAAGCAGGTCTCAGCGGCTTTCTGGAGGAACTTGGTAATGTCGGCGAGATAGAGCGGGCGCTGATTCGGGCCTACCAGATGCCCATCAGCCAGTTAGAAGAGCAGTGGCTGCGCCAGATTGCGCGCGTCTATCTGCCCCAGCGCAGCCCGCACGTGCTGGATAACTGGGTATGGATTGCAATTGCCGTACTGTTTATCGCCGCAGTCATCACCCGGTTGGCTCGCGCGCGGGCCATTCGGCGCCGCATGCAGGAAGAAGAGCGCCTCCGCCAGCTCACTGAATCTGAGGTGCCTGCCACAGACTATACTGAGGAGGGATCGTAAGAATGGAATCGTTCTTTGCTTTTTTCCGACGCATCTGGATGTCAGGGCTCACCACCCAGATCGTGCGCGCGATACTCGTTGCTGCGGTTTTCGAACTGCTGGTGTGGCTGATCAGCCGCTGGATCCACCGCCGCCTCGGGCCGGTGCTGGTGCGGGATGTGGGCGCTGATCCTTCGGCGCG
>JAUVZM010000018.1 GCA_030602615.1 bacterium | reverse complement strand
CGGGAAGAAACTGGCCCCACATCTCTGCTACACGGGTTTGGTGGCTGAACACTGTGGTAGCGCCAGTGCAGCCAAAGACGGTATCGACCTGGGTGTCCGCAACCTGCTGGAATCGTACGGCCAAGAACTGTTCCGGCGTATTCCCAATCTCACTGTCATTACAGTCGTTGTTCCAGATAATGCGCCGTTCGCGCTCAGCAGCTTGCCGGCGAGCTTGTTTCATATCAAACTCTCCTCCTTGGGTTGTCTCATTTGATAATGAGCTAGAGCTGTTTAATACCGACCCCGCCACCAGGATTGTAGCAACGATGAACCGGCCTAGACAAGTCAGTCGCATATTGAGGTGCTCTCCTATCAGCCATCTCTTAGATTAGCCTTCTGTCCGTTGTCGGCTCGCTAACCAGCCGTGCCCATCGGCCTTTGCAAGGCATGGAGCAGCTCGCTATTGATACTTCCTTACCTGTTCGTTGCTGCTCAGGTACTACATTATTTGGGGACTGGTGCCAAGTCTCCACCTGATTATCCACTTCGACCCCACCGATTGTCAAGTGTTATGAGACTGTTGCTAAACCTGCTTTCCTATTATAGCCGGGGGGGGGCTTGAAATCAAGGGGGGAGAACTGGTGGTGCTGATCTGTGCAGGTCACACTTCGATTGCAAAAGGCCCTTGACAAAAGTTGCGGGAGGCAGTATAATATAAGCTGCTTGGATTGGGCGCAGATAACGTCTTAGAAAGGAGGTGGCTACTTTCCTGGTAATGAAGAGGACGTGAGGGCATTACCTGAGTACCCTGACACAAAACTATGTAAAGAGTACAAACTACGCAGGAGAGGACGAGTATGATGATTAGCAAGCGAACAGGTTTTACGCTCATTGAATTGCTGGTCGTGATTGCGATTATTGCAATTCTGGCCGCAATTCTGTTTCCCGTGTTCGCACGGGCCCGGGCCAAGGCCCACCAGGCCAGCTGTCTGAGCAACACGAAGCAGACTGCCTTGTCGTATCTGATGTACAACTCGGATTACGACGGGTTCGTTCTGGTCGCCAACTACGAAGAACATTATCTCATCCCCCAGCCAGGCTGGTGGTGGCACCCACTGTGGCCGTACGTGGAGACGGCGCTCCTGGACTGCCCGTCTACCGACGCGACCCCACCGGGCGAGGAGGACTGGTACAATGACTACAGCTATAACATGGACCAGTTATGGGAGGGGCGTGCCCCCTGCAGGGGAATGGCAGGCATGGTCGGCCAGCAGGATGGCGCCAACACAGCCCGGGTTCCCAACCCCACTGAGGTGATAATCTTCTGGGAACATAACAGTAACTACAGTCGCACTGGCTGGCTGTGGGGTTACTTCGCCGGGGAGCATCTCCACCCAGGAAACCACAACGGCGAGGCCGGTATGCACTATGCGTTTCTCGACGGCCATGCGAAGTATATGACTACCGAGGGTGCTCCTCTCCGGAACGATCCAGACAATATCTGTACGTGGCATGGCATCACCTTCTGCTGCGGTTACTAGCTACTAGCTGGCACTCCAGCGGACGGCAGCTTCACTGCAAGGCCCGGGGGCCTACGAAGTCGGCCCCCCGGGCCTGTTTTTATGGGGCTGAGCTTCGATGATGAGAATGCCAACCCGTGGGGTGAACCGCGCTCACATCGCAAGCTAGGACCGATACTCTAGCGCCCCAGCGTAGGCAACCGACCTGGACCTGATGCATATCCGTCACATTTTCTGTGCCACTTTGCATCCGCAGACGATAGGCAAGTTCGAGCGACTCAACCGCACAGCTAAAGTCAAGCTGGGGCTGATTATTTACACTTCATCCGAGGAACTGGAAGAAGCTGTAGCCTGCTTCTACCACTGGTACAATCACCAGCGCTATCATGAAGCACTGGGTAACTTGCGGCCTGTGGACGTTTACCGCGGGGTATCGTCGGTCTCCCAAAAGAGGCGGCTCAACTCGCTGCGCTTGACGAGCTTCGCAGAACAGCCCAGAAAAGTCAGTTCTCCCAACAGGGCTAACAGGGCTGCACGGTACCGGATGGGGCGAAGTGGTGCACCTCGCGGCGGATCATTTTCCAAGTGGCTGAAGTAGCCGTCCTAAGACAACTAGTAGCCCGGATTCCGTAGCGGATCTGCACCCCAGTACCCGGCGCCGGGTGACCATGATCCAAAGTGGTGAAGGATCAGTGGTGTTGCGTATGCCCAGGCAGGACTATCTCTGCTATTGCCCAAGCGCTGTCATACTTGTTCACTTCGGGGCAGAATCTTCTTCAGAAGTCTTCTAATCTCGGGGTCGGTTAGCCAAATGATCCGCAGCAGGAGGAATCGGTGTAGGACACAGAGAATGTTCAACGTAGCAGCAAACGATATGGGAAATCCCAGCTTCACGCATGCCAAGCAGCCGGTTACCCTCATTCATCTGACGGGCTCCCTAGACTGCGCAGATTAGCCTTGGGACCCCACGCGACCGCAAGAGAGGGTCGTGAGATAGCACAGACATGGACATTCCCTGGGTAGAACTCATTCTTGCAGTGCTGGGCGGCACAGCACTCCTGATGTATGGCATCCAACTGGCCGGTGACGGGCTGGAGGAAGCGGCGGGGCCCCGGATGCGGCGGTTCCTGGGGATCATGACCAGGAACGTGTACCTGGGCTTCTTGGTCGGGACCATCGTGGTGGCGGTGGTGGGCAGTAGCACCGCGGTCAGTGTAATGACCGTGGGATTTGTCAACGCCGGGGTTATGAACCTACAGCAGGCCTGTGGGATCATCTACGGTGCCAACGTTGGCACAACTTCCGATGCCATTGCCATCGCCTTGTTGATGAGCGTGGAGAAGTTGAACCTAAGGATGCTGGCCCTAGCGATGATGGGGCTGGGCTTCGCGATGATGTTCTTCTCCAAGCGCCGCAAATTCACTAGCGCGGGTAAGGCCATCTTCGGGTTCGGCATGGTGTTCCTGGCGCTGTCGCTGCTCAGCTCCGGGGCCGTACACCTCAAGAACAGCGAAGCGGCGGTGGCAATGTTCGCCAGTTTGGGGGCTCGTCCGCTGCTGGGTGTGTTCGTGGGCATCGTTTCCACCTTCCTGGTTCATTCCAGCAGCACCACGGTCGCTATGAATCTGGCTTTGGCGCAGGCGGGCGTGCTAAATATAGAAACCTCGCTGGCCCTAATTCTGGGTGACAACATTGGCACTTGTCTCACCGCCCAAATCGCGTCCCTAAACACCTCCGTAGCCGGGCGCCGCACGGCCTGGGCTCATACGCTGCACAATGTAATCGGGGTCGCCATAGCTCTCATCTTCTTCCCTTACCTGGTGAAGTTCGCCGTATGGGTTTCTCCGATTGCTGTGCGGCGCATCGCCTTCACTCATGCTCTGTTCAATGTGGGCTGCGCAGCACTGTTCCTTCCCCTGACCAAGCAGTTTGTGGCTCTCCTGCACAGAATAGTACCCGGTGAGGTGGTCACAGTAGAGACCGGGCCGCGGTTCCTCGATAAGCTACTGATAGATAGGCCCGATGTCGCTCTCAACCAAGTTCGTCGGGAAATCGTCTCCATGGGTGAGATGTCCCTGGAAATGTTGGACGACGCTATGGGGATGCTGCGCGATAATAGCACGCGTCAGATGCCTACCGTAGAACAGCGCGAGTCAGCGGTGGACGGCCTGGAGGAGGAATGTGTCAAGTACATGGTGGAGCTCTCCCAGCGTCCGCTGGAACTGGCCCAGTCTAACACGGTAGCCGGCCTGCTGCACGCGGTGTCTGATATCGAGAGAATAAGCGACCACGCCTTGAATATCGCGCAAGCGGCCGAAGAGAGGACCAACGAGCGTCTGCGCATCACCCACGAGGCCATAGTCGGCCTTGACCAGATATATCAGAAGGTCACCGAGAATCTGCGGGATGCCGTGGCCATGCTGGCCATTGAAGATGCCGCAGAGCGGCGCGAAATGGCCGACCGCATCTGGGACCGGGAGGACGAAATTGACGACATGGAACAGGAGATACGCCGGGGCCATATTGACCGGCTGCGCGAGGGGGCCTGCGATCCCGATGCCGGCATCTTGTACGTAACCGTACTGTCCAACTTCGAGCGTATTAGCGATCATTGTACCAATGTCGCCGAGGACGTGCGCGGGCCGCTAGATGTCACCGAGGAGCGGCCGGATGCGCCGGGTTAACTGAACGGCCTGCGGGGAAACCCATTTTATTGCTCATGTTGGCTCCTCGCTCCTTTCTCGCATATATGGCCTGATTTACTCTACGCCAATAATGGTCGGTCCCCGTCATTTCGTCGCGTCAACGGCCTTCCTGTGCGATTGTAGGCTATTCCTCGCCCGCTGGCTTCACTAGAAGAACAATTGGCGATGAGAAATATCGGTCCGGGTCCACTTACAAGCCCGTGCGCTTGCTCGACACACCCGCGCTCCGCACGTCTTCGAAACCATCGACCTGCCCCTGCTCATTCGTGAGAGCAACGATGTTCGGCAGCCGCCGAGGAGAGTAGGGCCGTTGCTTTCGAACCGGGAGCGAAACGATGTCGCCCTAGACTCCCTTGGCCCACGTGAGCAGATTCATAACCCATATGACTCGGGCCGGACTCAATCCATATCGCTGCACAATCGCGAGCCGGTTGTCAACCACCCCCCCTCCCCAATTCCTCAGGACCATACAGTGCGTCTACCACGCCACAACCGCCGGCGGGACGAGGTCAAATGTTAACCATCCGAATGGGTACCCGCCCTTGGCCCGATCCACTAGCGGCGTGGTTAATGCTCTGCGGTGAGTGTATACAAGCTTGACAGTATTGTGGCGGGAGGAGGTATAATGCCTGTGTTAGCCACGCCTTGCCTCCCGTGGCCTCAGGCGTCGGGGCGGGAAGGTGAGTAGTTGCCAAGGGGGCAATAAAGCGGTGGCAGAGAACGACAGGCCGATAGCCAATCCCTCCGTGGTGCTTCGAGAGGAGTCTGACGAATGGGCAATCCTCTTTGACCCTGACACGGGCAAGAGCTTCGGACTCAACCCAATCAGCGTATTTGCCTGGAAGCGGCTCGACGGTCGCCACACGATCCGGGACATTGTTGTGGATCTGTGTCATGACTACGAGAACGTACCCGAGGAGGCAGAAGCTCACATCCAAGAGTTTGTTCAATGCCTAGTCGAGCGCGGGTTAGCGCGGCACGAGGCGCAAGAGCCGGAACATGACCATGCAGATAATGAAGACCCCTAGATCCGTCTCTGTGACTGTGACCAACAGATGCAATCTGAGGTGCACCTACTGCAGTCACTTCGAGAGCGCAGGTGACGTGCATGGGGAGTTGCCGACCGAAGAATGGCTTCGCTTCATCAACGAACTAGGCCGATGCGCTGTCATCCGTATCACGCTGTCCGGAGGAGACCCGTTCATTCGCGAGGATCTGCAACAGCTTGCCCAGGGCATCGTCCGCAACCGGATGAGATTCACGATCCTGAGCAATGGCACGCTTATCACCGACCACTCCGCGGCGTTCATTGCTTCAACCGCACGCTGTGACGGAGTGCAGGTTTCAATAGACGGATCGGGTCCGGCGACGCACGACGCCAACAGAGGGAAGGGAAGCTTTGTCAGGGCCATCGCCGCGATCGAGTGCCTGCAGAAGCACCGTGTTGCTGTCTATGCCCGCATTACGATCAACAGGCAGAACGTGCTCGATCTTGAAGCCACCGCCTTCCTGCTGCTGGAAGAACTGGGGCTCCCTGGCTTCTCAACCAATTCCGTCGCCTACATGGGGTGTGCCCGCCAGTACGCCGAGCAAGTGATGCTAACCACTGAAGAACGCTGCCTGGCGATGGAAACGCTGCTGGAGCTCAACAAGAAATACGGTGGGCGGATCAGCGCGACTGCTGGGCCGCTGGCCGAAGCGGAACGCTGGCTGGCGATGGAGCAAATGCGCCGAGAAAGGAGAGAAAACGTGCCCGGCGGCGGCTGTCTTAGTAGCTGTGGCGGCGTGACGTACAATATTGCCGTGCGTGCAGACGGCGTCATGGTTCCGTGTGCTCAACTGAGCCACATCGAGCTGGGGCGAATCAATGAAGATGACCTCGGGGAGGTCTGGCGAAACCATCCAGAGCTTCAGAGGCTTCGACGACGGCGCAGCACCCCGTTGAGCCACTTCGAATTCTGCAGAGAATGCGAATACATCAAGTACTGCACAGGTAACTGCCCGGCGCTGGCTTACACGATGTTGGGTGATGACAACCATCCAAGCCCCGATGCCTGTCTTAGAAGATTCCTCGAAGCCGGAGGCAGGTTGCCCAATGGCCAACTATTATGAGGCTTCTCCGGTACGCAACGCTGACGCCAAAGTGGCTGACGGCGCTTTAGGCGCAGCCAACAACGGCGAGTATCCATTGAACTCGATCTACTTCTACGTGGCCGAAGGGTGCAACCTCCGCTGTCGCCACTGCTGGATCGGCCCAAAGCACGAAAACGGCGATCACAGCTACCGTTCGCTGGATTTGGAGCTGTTTCAATCGGTGCTGGACCAGGGCAAGCCTTTGGGGCTGTCGAGAGTCAAGCTGACTGGCGGCGAGCCGTTCGTCCATCCCCAGATTCACAAGGCCCTGCATCTACTTTCCAGAGAGGACCTCCGCCTGGTGGTGGAAACCAACGGCGTTTTGTGCACGCCGGCAATAGCCCACACGATTGGTGCTTGTGCGGACCCGTTTGTGGCAGTGAGCCTGGACGGTGTGGACGCTGAGACCCACGAGTGGGTACGCGGCGTGCCCGGCTGTTTCGAAGCTGCACTGGTCGGCATTCAGAATCTCGTGCGGGCGGGAATCAGGCCCCAGATCGTCATGTCCATAATGCGCAGGAACCAGAATCAACTGCAGGCCGTTGTGCGCTTGGCGGAATCCCTGGGTGCCGGCTCGGTGAAGTTCAACATAGTCCAACCTAGCGGCGGCGGGCAGAGAATGCATGGCGCAGGGGAGACACCGACCATAGACGAGCTCGTCAACTTGGGGCAGTGGATCGAAAGCTCTCTTTCTGCATCAACCGAGCTGCCTGTCTGCTACAGCCATCCGTTGGCTTTCCGGCCTCTGGGGAAGATGCTTGGTGCGGATGAGGGGGAATGTGGAGTCTGCGATATACTCGGTGTCCTCGGCGTTCTAGCCGACGGCTCGTACGCCCTGTGTGGCATCGGAGAGACAATACCTGACCTTGTCTTCGGGCACGCAGCCACGGACCGCCTACACGATGTGTGGAATCACGCGCCAGTGCTGCTGGAACTACGCGAGGCCCTTCCCGGCCGTCTCGGGGGCATTTGTGGCGACTGCCTTCTGAAAGGACCGTGCCTGGGCAGTTGCATTGCGCAGAACTACTACCGGAGCAAGGACCTGTTCGCGCCGTTTTGGTATTGCGAAGCAGCGCGTGCGGCGGGATTGTTTCCTGAGAGCCGAATCCGGCCGCAAGTCTAGAAATGCACTGGCGCGCAAATGCGTAGACGAATACGGGGGTGCCGAGAGCCCGCCAGTCAGTGCTCAGGTGCAGATGGGATCCCGGTTCAGGTCTATAGAACCCGGATTTGTCATATCAACAAGGAAGGAAGTGAGAGGGAGGGTCAATAAACATAGATAGCAAGGCAACATCAGGCGATTGCAGCTTACGTCAGGGGAGATACCTGATGGGTGAAAGGAAAACAACAGATTTGAAGGTAGAATTTGACCGACGGATACGGTTGCAGTTCCATGGGGCGAAGGTGACTTCGGATGCGGGGCTATTAGCTGTTAGGGAACTGGACCGGGCCCTGGGGTTAACTGACTTGGCAGGCTCTATGCTGGTGGATACCCGCAGGGGGCGTAATGTGCAACACGGTCAAGTAGGGTTGTTGAGGCAGGCACTCTACAGCCGCCTGGCGGGGTATGAGGACACCAACGACGCTGAGCGACCTTGCGATCACGGGTTGTACGCTCCGCGACACTATGCTGTCCACATTACGGCAGACAGACCGTGCCGTCAGCAGCCCCGCTAATCGGTAAGACGCACCATGGCGGTCGCTGCCCAGAGCACTCCCGCTTGGCCATGGTAATCGCCCACCGGAGCCTGCCGACTGCACAGGTAGGGCTTAATCGTCTCAGAGGTAATGCCCGCACTGACCTCTCTTACCCGGCCTTCTTCGTCCACATACTCCGCAAGTGCGGCCCACCCGCGCTCGGCTGCCTCTGTATAGGGGCTTGCGGAGAGCCACCCCTCCTTCACTCCAGTCGCCAGTGCAAAGATGAACATCCCGCTACCGGAAGATTCGGGACGAACGTAGGGGTAGTCCAGCAGTTGAGGCCACATGCCGTCCTCGCCCTGGCACTCCACGAGCCCCTCCATCATCTTCAGGTACGCGCCCATGAGCTGAGGCCGTTTCGGATGGCCCTCAGGCAGAGCGAGCAGCATCTCAGTCATCCCCGCTGCCGCCCAGCCATTGCCTCGCACCCAGAAGAAAGGCCACGCGGTCCTGTGATGGAATAGGCCGTTGTCCTGCTGGAGCAGATCAACATATGCGAGGAGGAAACCAGCGCCGCGGTCCGCGTACTTGCGGTCGTGCAGAGATCTGTACGCATGCGCTTGCAGAGAGCCCACCATGTACATGTCGTCCAACCACCAGCGAGTGTACGGCGTCAGACCGTCCTCGCGAGGGTTCTCCCACTCGTCGTCAGCCTGATGCATGGGCAGGGGAAGATACTCGCGCTTGCCCGTCTGACAGTGTATCTCGAAGGGCACGATTCCGAACAAGTTGTCGTCCACATGGCCTACGGCAGGCTGCTTCTCGCCAGAGAGGTACGGCTGGTAGGCAGCCACGACGCGGTCGCGTAGTTCATTGTCCTTCGTGGCGTCCGTGAAGATCAGTATCCCGTAGTTGGCGCAGGCGTCGTAATACTCATGACGCATTGGGCGCTCAAGCACGTAACCTGCTACCCGTCTGCCCACTGCGATGGGGCCAGTGTCCGCCAAAGGGTACCCTTCACTCTCCGAGATCAACACGCGATCACCTCCACTCACAAGCTTGAATTGTGCTGAGTACTCGTGGGCAATGTCCAGATACAGTCCCCCAAACTCCCCCGTCTCGGCTATATCCGTTCCTTCCTCGAAGAAGTTGATGGTCTCGATTACGAGCCAAGGGGCGTCCCATTTTATGGCCCTGGCGAAATCCTCCCGGAAGGTATCCCCATTGCGCCGGTCCCGCAGTCGCCGATTCTTCAGGCCGCGGCCGCTGTTGTCGAAGCCCGGGCCAATCGTTGCGATTGGGAACTCTCCCCGTTCCTCAAGCAACGGTCCATGGAGGGCCGCGTCCCGCGCCAGACAGCGCGAATGATGAGACGCAGAGTACTGTTCGCCTCGAACGTAGGAGACTCCTCCTTGTTTTCTCTGCTTCTGCACGACACTTTAAAGGCCTCGGCAGGCAGGTGTTGAGGGAACGATGGCGAAAGCATTATAATACAGTGAGGCCCCACAGCGCTCTCGACTATCGACCACCGGCCCCGGGGGCAGGCCTAGAGAAGGATTACCCTCACGGTCGTGGAAATAGAAGTAGACTTTGAGTAGCTTGGCCGTTATGCATAGGTCAAGAAATTGATTGCCGGCATGCAAAGGAGACAGACAAACAATGAAAACAACGATAGTATTACTAATCATGGTGGCGGTGGTCTTGCTAGATGCGCAGGGCGTCAGGGGACAGAGGGAGCGGTCGCCAGTTAAGCGTCGTCGAGTCCTTTTCAACTGTGATGCGGCGGCTGCCTTTGTCGATGCAAAGGGAAGTGTGGACACCTATGTGCAGAATATGTTCGGACCTTTCGAAGATAGTCACGTGGACGCGCTCTTTTGGAATGATGGCTCCGGGGGCAACACCGCCAGCTACGATAGCGATGTTCTCGAATTGACTGGGGCACACATGGGCACGCTAGGCCTCAACTTACCGCCGTGGCGAGACGACTTGCTGCGGTGGATAGAGGAGGGCAACGACCCCCCGAAGATAGCGGTCCAGGAGGCTCACAAGCGCAGACTTGATGTGTTTTATTCAATGCGCCTCAACGATATCCATGATGCCTGGGGTCCAGTACACTTCCCCACCTTTAAGGCACAGCACCCTGAATGGATGATTGGGGAGGGGCACCCTTACGGTGTTGAGACGGCACTAAACTTTGCGATCCCCGAGGTGCGTGAGCTGAAGCTTAGAATTATCGAAGAGATTTTCCAGAAGTATGATTTCGACGGGATGGAGATTGATTTTATGCGGCATCTCCCGCACTTTATCCCCGGCACGGAACCTGAAAATGCTCACATCCTCACCCAGTTTCTGCGCGAGGTGCGCCAGCACCTTGACCAGCGCGGGCAGGAACGGGGCCGTCCCATCGAACTGGCGGTGCGCGTGGACGAGAACCTGGAGGCGTGCTCGTTGGATGGTTTCCAGGTGCAGACCTGGATCAAGGAGGGACTGATGGACATTCTGATTGTGGGGGCGGGGGCGGGGGATGTGGCAGTGGAGGAATTCAAGGAGTTGGCGGCGGACACCAGCGTGTTGATTTACCCGTGTCTGGAAGCTTATGATGGCGTTTGGTACCGACCCCGCTCAACGGAATTAAGGCGGGCGTTGGCGCTGAATTACTGGCACCAAGGCGCGGACGGGATTTACACCTTCAATTGGTATCCGCACCGGTTCGCGGTCGACGAGGAAACTGCTCTGCTCAAAGAGATTGGCGACCCTAACGCAATGCGTTTCAAGCCGGTGATGTTTGTGGCCGAGTATGGGCCCCAGACCCTGGAGGCACGGCCCTCGCCCTGGTCTCCTCACAACTACCTGCACGGCGTCCTGCCGGCCGAATTGACTGAGGGCCAGGTCGTCGAAGTCCCGATATTGGTAGGACTGGACCTACCTGCCGGCGCCGGCGAGCAGCCACCCACACGGCTAGAGTTGCGCATAGAGTGCGAGGACCTGGCCCCAGATGACACGCTGGCAATTGCGCTTAACGGCCAGGGACTGCTCTGGCAGAAGCGGGAGGAGGGGAGTATCGCCACGCACGGGAGGCCAGGTTGGATCCCGGAACCCACAGATTTCACCAGTGTGATGATGGCCCTGAGGCCCGAGCAGGTCGAGCACGGGCGGAACTACGTATCATTGCGTCTGGCGCAGCGCGCACCGCAGGCGCAGGGTCCGGTCACTGTCACCGCAGTTGAAATACACCTGGATTATCAATAACAGAGTCAATGTGCGATTCGCTAGGTACCTTCTGCCAGCTTCTAAAGCACGTTGCGAGCGGTGGGCTTTGGCCGTAGGGTCCCAAAACTAATCTGCGTATCGTGATCGAGGTAACGCCCTGAGTCACCGGCCGCTCGGGCCCGCTGGGGACAGGTGAGGGATATTCCTCACCTGTGACCTAGCCCGCGCAAACGAGTCCAGGAGTAATGTTGGCATTTGAGGAATCTGGATAGATGAGCAATCCCGGTAGAAGTAACCTGCCAGAAAGGACAAGACGGGGAAGATGACCTACGAAAAGCCAGTGCTCATAAGTCTGGACGATATTAGTGGGCCAGACATCGGCCCAGGGGGTTGTGGGATGGGGAATGTAGATCAAGGATGCTTTGGCTCTGCGCTTGGATTGACGTTGGCTATTGTGGTGGCTGTACTGGTCATTGTATATGCCACCTAGCAGCACCTGTCGCAAGGTATAGAAGTCTCCGTCACAGCGCGTCGACCGGCGGCGTCGTGGCTTACGCTGGCAGACCATTTGAGCTCAAGAAGCGCAAAACCGTAGAGATAGAGTGCGGGGCACTGGCCAATGTAACGCTTGACATAGGACAGGGCGGTGGGCCCAACTTTGCTGTCGAGATATCCGTGATGACTGAGAGCGGGTACAAATGCGTAGGTCTGTATCCCAAGAGGGGTGCGGCAGGCAAATCGGTCGTACTGGGGCCAGACGGTAAGGTAATCCAAAGCGCAGGCCTACATTTTGGGTGCGGCGGAGTTTGTGAGTACTCCGGGCGAGTAGCAGGCGACAAGACGGGCAAGTTCACAGTCAAGGTAACTCTTGACTCGGGCGAGTACCAGGGCAAGGTCTCAGCAAGCAGGGAGATTGAGATACCGGCTCCGCGGACGTAGACGAGGAGTCAAATGGCTCTCTCTTCCAAAGGTCCTCGCCCACCTCCGACCAGTGACGTTTCTTAACGGTGTGGACGCAGGTTTTGCACACAAGGACCTTAAGGCCATTCCCGGTCAACGTACCGTCGTCCGATGGCTCCAAGCACAAGGCCGACCAGCCCCCCGAGTAAGGCAGCTCCGCCCCAGGCCGCCATCACGAAGCGCTGGGCATTCTCGGGATCGCTGGTCAGGATAAAGGAGGTCAACGCGGGCAACAAGCAACAGCCGAACCCCGTCCCCCCGCCGATGAGTGCGCCGTCGACAGGCGTTGCCGGGCCCTTCGGCGAGCGATGCTTGATCATCCATAGTGATATTCCACGCCGGTTCAGAAAGGCTCCGACGGCTCCGCCAACGATGATACACACAGCAAGCCGCAGCAGGTACACCGGTCGGAACGGCACGGCCACCAACACCCACCCAAACCATATTAGCACCGGGACGATGACGTAGAGTGCGCCGATCATCCCGGCATTATTGATGTACGACCCGCACAGTCGTTTGATGGTCTGCACCTTGTTCATAGGATCATCCCTTATTCCCGAGATTCCCCATATGCTTTCTTGCTGACTTTAGTGTTCTCTGCTCGACACACTAACTCCTCCCCAGGCTGGTCATTTGTCTGCAAGAACGCGAGATTTGAACGGCACCGATGGTCGGCTCACCCCAACTGAGGGACCTTGCTGGCGCACCACGGCGGGGTGGCCTGCCCCCATTAATGGTACCACGTGCTATGTTAGTCCCAGGGCCCCTGCAGCCATGGCCGGAAGCTGAGGCGTAGCCGAAGCTGGAGGCCATGGCTGGACCGCCTCCGGGGCCGGTGGTCGATAGTCCAGAGCACTGTGCGGGCGCTTGGTGTTGTACTGTCTTCGCCACTGCTCCACCAGCGCCTGCGCAACGGTTAGTCAGCTCCCACCCATGTTACTCTCGCTGGTTTTCGTTCCGGCCACTTCTTGAACTTCAACCGAGGGTATCCCATTGCGAGTGCTCCATAGATCTTGTGAGTCTCCGGCAAGGAGAGGAGTATTGTGATTTGGTCATCACGGTCACTGGCGAGCACGACGAAACCTGCATAGAAGCAGCCAAGCCCGACAGTCTCCGCTGCCAGGGCTGCATTCTGAAGTGCCAGGCTTGCATTGATGCCCGCGAAAGAACCCCCTGCACTGTCAGCGCAGAAAAGAACCAGAACGGGCGGCTGGTGAAGGATCCAGTCTGTCCCGCTCTTGAACAAGGACGCGAGATGTTCCATCTCTGGCGCAAGCCCAGCAACGTACGCCGCTCCACGGGGATTTCGAGCAACGAGTTGATCAGGCTGCCAACACGACGTTGCACTTTGGGCAGCTTCTTTCTCCGGCGCGAATCAGCCGATGATAGGAGCCGAACGCGCCACGCTCTCAGCGTCACTTTGCAGGCCGACGGCAATCTTGTGCGGGCGCCTGCTGCGCCCCCTTCCGCTTAGCCGCAGGGCACCAACAGTGGCGACCAGCATTACGATCTTGATGGCCCGATGCCGCCAATCCCCGTCCCTCGGCCCCACAATCATTCGCTGTGTGGAGGCTCAGTGGCTTCCCGACGATGCAGCGGTGCGCCGCAGCCCGGGCAGAACCGGTAGTCTCCGCCACACTCTCGGCAGACCGGCGTCCCACACTGCACACACACCTCAGCGACCCTCGCCGTCTCCCCACAGCGCGGGCAGAAACTGAAGTCCTGGGCCACTTCGGCCCCACAGAAGGCGCAGAAGGCACCTGGCTCACGCTTCGGTGGGGCAGGTCCCGGCATCTCTTCCCCGGCAGCATCGGCTGCGTCGGCGTCATCCGTTGGTGGCACTTCCTCCATGGTAACACCTGGCTCAGGGGGAGGTACCACCCCGGGGGGCACGGGCTTCGGCCGGGCGATCGAGACGCGGGGAACCGTATACATCGCAAAGCCTACCAGCACCAGAACGCCGATGGTGACCAGCGCACCGGCTCCCCTGGTGACCAGCGCCGCTGCGGAGAACAGGCCCAGGAGAATCACCAGCCCGAGGGCACCGTAACCGAGGGCGAACTTGAGTCCGTGCGACCGGAGCAGGCTGCCCAGCACCATAAGACCCACGGCCACGAAGCAGATGGCGAACGCCTGACCGAGCCGCATGTGCTCTGATAGGTAGAGCAGCATCGGGTAGAAGACGGCCAGCGCCAGCGCAATCAGAACATACTGGGGGGCGGCTACCCTTTTCCCGGAGACCAGGCCGCCGATGAACAGCATCATCCCGAAGAGCACTACGGTGGCCACCCCCGCCTGGAGCAGAGCGGGAAACCTGTTGGCGACGTTGCTGCCCAACAGCCGGGGCGGGATTTCGATGCAGATGTCCCGGGAGGTCAACAGGTCTTTGTACTTCCATTCCGCAGCAAAGCTGTCGTGGGCCCTGGTCAGCGGCGTTGTGGGGAGCAGGGACCGGCCAAGTTCCGGCGGGCGCTCGGTGCCCGAAACGGTGACCGACATGTCCAGGTCCCTGATCCGCTCGCCGTGGTCGAGGGCGTAGGCGAAATCCTCGGTACCGAAGGCGCGGTACTTCACGGTTATTTCTTTGATCTGCTCGGGCAGAAAGGTAGTCTCCCAACTGACCCCCTGCTGCGTGTATTCTACGTTCTCGGGGTCTTTACCGTTGACGTACACGGCGGCATCGGGCAGCGTGTCAGCGCTGGCAGGGTACGGGAAGTAGACGACGAGGGTTGTCTTCTTGTCCTTCTTGTTTCTGATGACGTACGTGGCCTCGAACGTGGCCTCGTAGCGCCGTAGATCCGCGTCTTCTTCGTCGCCGTACTTGGCCGCCACAGTAAGCTTGACGGTCTCCTTGTCCCTGGTCACAGGCGCCGGCTTCGGTGGAGGAGGCTGCTGACGCTGCGGCATGTTGGCCTGCTGCGCCATCCTCGCCTTCTGCGCGGACAGCCCGGCCGGCGCTGCTGCCTCCTCCATCATCAAGTTGTACTGCTCCATGCCCGTCGCCGCAGGCAAGTCGACTGCAAGAAGCAGGGCACCTACAGCGATGACTATGAAACCGGAGCGGAAGCCGAGCCTCCGCACGGACGTGCACATACTGCCATCTCGCATCTTCGTTCACTCCTCTTGTGCAAACCGACGTCTTCGATTTCAACGAACGCGCAACTACGTCCACTGTCAATATGAACGTTTAGGGCCCTTGTATTGTTCCACTCGGCACGGCCCAGGAGTATCCCCCAGCAGGATAACAGACGTGCGGGACGAACCTGACAAGCAGTGTTCACCCCATCAGTCGCCGGAGGGACGACCCAAATGGCATTGGCGGCCCTGATAGTCGTGCTCGGCGGGATGGCCGTGGCATGGCGAGCGGCGGGGTGGCCGCTTCGAGCTCAGTGGGCTGGGGTGGTGGTATCCTATTTGCCCACCGGCTGTGCCGCCTTCTCGCGGGCCGCTTGTTTTGCTTGCAGTAGTCGCGCGGTGACCTCTGAGCGAGGGACCTGCCCGGTCGGTCGCAGGCGCCATACCCGTTCGCCCCAGAGCGGATCCAATAGAGCGGCGGCAGCACAGGCAGGGACGGCATCGCCAGGGACAATACTATTGCGTAGGATGTTGCCACCCATTCTCAGGCAACGAGAGAGTCACACGGGTAAAGCTGCCCGGCAGACTGTCTGTGACCCATCCCCCACCGATTACCGCCATCATGGTGCTGTGCAGCGCCATTCCTTGTCCTGTGGCGCTGTCCCTTTGGACAGCACTGAAACCGACGCCATCGTCCTCAATGATCATCTCGAGCCCGTCGCGCAGGGCCACAGTAACCTTCAAGCGTAGCAGGCGAGCGGTGTCGTCGCCTCGGCCGTGGCGGGAAGCATTGCGGATAGCCTCACGCGCCGCGTAGAAAAGGACCTCTGCCGTCAGGACAGGAAGCGCCTGTACCTTCTCCTCGGCCCGCGGGTCAAGTTCCCACGTTACTTCATCAAACGCTTCGGCCAATTCATCCTCCAACACGCGCCGTAGCGCGCCCATTAGCCCGAGTTGCACGATCTCAGAACCCGCTGAGGGTGACATTTGCCGCAGGAGATCAGAAAGCTGGTGATGAACATCTGCCAGTCGGTCCACGATCCCAGAGCCCGCGTTGTCCTGCTCCTCCCTTACAGCAAGCATTGCCGCATGCAGCTCCGGTAACACCTCATCGTGCAGGACGCGGCGGGCGCGACGGTCGACCACCTGGCTCTGCGCAAGCCGCTCTCGCTGCATTGCCATGAGTCTTTGCGCCATGCGGGCACAAGCCAGAGTGTCGATGAGGCGCTCGCCGCTGGCGCGAGCGATCTCCATCTCTTCCTGGGTGTACAGGCCGCCATCGGCTTTCTCACCCAGAAGCAGCACACCTATGAGCCCACGCTCACTCCACAAGGGCACGGCCCACGTGGCCCCTGCGTAGATGGCTGGGTCCGCCGGAAAACACATTGTCTCGGGCGAGTCGCACTGGGTGATGATCTTCGACAGGTCATTGGGAGCCGAGGCCGTCTGTGGATGAGCCAGCGGCGGACCGGCCAGGGATGACAGGGGGCCGACGGCTACGAGGTATGCCAGTCTTGACCCCAGGACTTCAGCGCACAGAGCACGGAAAGGCCCGGCCGCATCAAGTTCAGGTGCACCGGGCTGCAGGAGAGCATCATAGACGCGCGGGCTCGCCACAAAGGGGCGCAGATGGTGGATATAGCGATCGCGCTCTATGTAAGACCGCCAGTTGAACAGGGCGTACAGGCTGGCGATGAGCAGAGCGGCCAGCAGCAGACCGTAGAAAGGCGCCGACTCTATGGCGACACTCCACCCCATTACCGCACCGTACCCGGCCGCCAAGATAACCGTGTAGTCCCAGTGACGTCTCAAGCCGTGCCGGGGTAGGGTCTTTCCCGTGAAGATCTCATAGGCAACGATTGCCTGTCCCAGTGACACAATCGACATGGCTACCAGCAAGGACACAATCAGGTCACCCCAGACTACTGCCAGCGGAATGCCACTGGGCCAGGTCCGCGCCGGAAGAGTGGGGTGCCCAAACGCGATAGCGATCATTATCACACCCACAAGGCAGCTCACCAGTAGTAGCCCCATCGAGGTCGCCATCAACCACGGGCGGGCGCGCCGGCGCGCCAGGTCGCCCATAAGGCGTTGCGAAGGGGCGGGCCGGCGTAGCACGTCCAGGGACAACACAATGCAGAGGAAGATGAAGGCAGGGTAGGCCACAGCCAGAATCGGCACGCCACCTATCGCCGGCCGGGCAAAGGGCTCGAACCGTTCGATGGTCCAGGATACAGGGTACGATGCCGCCATGAGCGCCAGTACCAGCACAACCGCAGCCAGAACAACTGTGATCGCAAGCCAGTTGCGGTGTCGCTTATGTAGGGGTGCCTCACGGTTCTGCCAGAACCCAGCATACCACAGCATGGTGGCATACCAGGCCAGCGGCAGGACCATGCCAATGAACCAACCCATCGGCCACTGCAGGTACATTGCCGCGCTGACACTGCCTAGACCGCGTTCCACGACGACCGCCTGGGCCAGAAAGAAGGCTCCACCCGCCAGCAGAGCTCCGCTGGTGAGCCATACGCCCCACCTGGGACGTTCCGCATTGAACAGCACCGTCAATCCGAGCCAGACCATCAAGATGACATTGATGATTGACACAGCAAGGATTGCTGCTTCGACGATTCCTGGTGTGGTCATGCATCCTCCCAGGCTACCCATTTGTCTCGTTCGGTCATCACCCAGGCTGTGCCGGCCTCATCCCACAATATTAGCCGGCCTTCGCACACTATTAGAGCCGCACGCGTGCGGGCCACCTTGGTATCAGTGGCGTTCCCCGCCAACCCCCATGCAGCGTAAATCAGGCCGTTGGTTCGGCTTATCGTTCGCTTGTCACGAAAGCCCATCTGTGCGGCGATCTGCTCGTTGGTCATTCCTTGTGCCAGCATTCGGGCAACTTCCTGCTCGTTAGGCTCCAACAGTGACAAGGGCGAAAGGTCATCCTTGTCGCGCACCTCCTGCACCCGAGTTTCAATCTCTGGGTCGATGAAGCTGCGGCCGGCGACAGCATCCTCCAGCAGCGGGAGGATCATCTCTGGAAGAAGGTAGTTCGACTTGCGCACATAGGCGTAGTGGCTGAGAATCCCGGAGTGGCGGAAAGCGCGGTAGTAAGCGTCATCATCCTGTATCGAGTATAACACCACCGGCTGGCGGGGGAATTCCCGCCGGATGGCGACAGTTGCTTCGATGCCATTCATCTGCCCGGCAAGCTGTACGTCCATTAAGATGACGTCGGGCTGCTGCTGCTCGAGGCAGTAGCCAAGTGCCTCCTCGCCACTGTCGCAGTCATGGATTATCCTGACCTCACCAGTGGCTTCAAGTCCAGCCGTCAAAGCCTTACGCAGCTTCTCGTTATCTTCTACCACAAGCACCTTGGTCATCACTGGCCTCCGCTTGACCGATTAGTTTGGGATATCAAACCACAAATGGCAGCGCAGCGTCAAGCACTCAAGTGCGTCAACACCGCCACTCAGTGGGTCGACTCGCCTATGGGCAACGGCGGATAATAAGACCAGTACCGCTGCTGACATTATGGCTGGAGGAGAACTCCCATGAAAGTCAAGATGATCTTGCCCGCCCTGACCGAAGCAAAAAGCCCGTTCTGGCGGCCCATAAAGTACTCTCTATTTCCGCCCCTGGGTCTAGCCACTCTCGCTGGATATCTGGACGGTAGTGATGAAGTCGTTATCGAAGACGAGCATGTTGAGGCTCTGGATCTGGCGGATGAGCCGGATCTGGTAGCTATCCAGGTGTACATAACGTCGGCATACCGAGCCTACCAGATCGCTGATCACTACCGGCGAAAAGGCGCCCACGTTTGCCTTGGCGGAATTCATGTGACTTCTCTGCCGTCAGAGGCCCTGCGTCACGCCGACACCATCTTCCTTGGCCCCGGCGAGGATACCTGGCCCGCCTTCCTTAGGGACTTCCGTGCCGGCCGGCCCGGGAAGGTCTATCAGTCCCGCGTGCGGACCCTAATAGGCCAACCGCCTGCGCGACGAGATCTCATCAAGCGGCATCTGTACTTGGTGCCGAACTCCATCGTAGTCTCCCGCGGCTGCCCCCATTCCTGTGATTTCTGCTATAAGAGCTCCTTCTTCCACGGCGGAAAGTCGTTCTACACTCAGGGAGTGGACCAAGCTCTTGCCGAGATCGGCAGCCTACCTGGCCGGCATCTGTATTTTCTCGACGACCACCTGTTCGGCAATCCTGCCTTCGCAACCGAGTTGTTTGAAGGCATGAGGGGGATGGGGCGGCTGTGGCAGGCCGGAGGTACCGTCAAGTCAATCCTGGCACCAGGTCTCATGGAGAAAGCTGCCGAAGCGGGCCTGCGAAGCGTCTTCATCGGCTTTGAGACGCTGAATGAGGAGAACCTGCGCGAGCAGCACAAGTACCATAATCTCGATCGTGATTACCACGAGGCTATCCTCCGCCTACGCGACCTCGGTGTGATGGTCAATGCCAGCTTCGTGTTCGGTATGGATGGCGACGATGCGACGGTTTTCGACCGCACGGTAGAGTGGGCCATAGAACAGGGCGTCGAGACGGCCACCTTCCACATCCTCACCCCCTACCCGGGCACGACCTTGCACAAACGGCTCGCGGCACAGGGACGCATCGCCAGCACAAACTGGGACCTGTACGATACGCGCCACGCGGTCTTTGAACCCGCCAGAATGTCCGCCAATACTCTGGAGGAGGGGTACTGGCGCTCCTACCGAGAGTTCTACCGCTGGAGTTCAATCGTGTCCGCCGCCTGGGCTAAACAGCTCTGGTCTCAGCGACTCAGGCACATAGCTTACGCCGGTGGGTGGAAGAAGTGCGAGGCGCTGTGGAACCTGTTCATCAGGGCCAGGCAAGTGGGGATCGTGGCGCCGCTGCTAGAGACCATCCTGGCGGGCTTCGGCAAACAGCAAGCTACAACTGAGCTGGGGCCGGTGCAGACTGGCATCAGGACGACTGTGCCGGCGTGTAGTGCTGAAGAGGCCTTGCCAGCAGACCTTGTTAGTTCTCTACGGACACTTACCTCAGAGCAACTTCTGAGGAGGGGGTAGCAAACAGCTCTTCTCTCGTGCTGCTGATGATTGACGGCGGCCAGTGCGTGCTGATATACTTTGAGTATAGGAGTCAGCGAAGATGGGGTGAAGCGGTGCGCAAATCTGTATGTTGCTGGTTCTGTATTGTTGTAGCTTGCCTCGGGGGAAAGCTCGCCTGGGCGGAGGGCCCTCGCTGGGAGGCTAGTGCCGGCTTCGACAACACCTTCAAGGAAGGAGCCTGGACACCGGTCTTCGTAGACATCACCAACGAAGGCAGCGCTGAGGCCGGCCAGATAGTGGTTCCAGTTACCTACCCGGGCTCCGACAAGCTAAAGCTGAAGTACGCCACCTCCGTGGACCTGCCGACCCACTCCCGCAAGCGCTATACCCTCTACGTGCCGTCGGATGGCCTTGAGGACATCTATCTAAACCTCGCTGGCCGACGGGAGAAGCACAAACTTGCTGCGCAGCGCGTTGCCGCACCGGAAGACACGTTAGTTGTAGTAATAGGAGGCGATCCTGGCCTTCTCAACTTCCTGACTGGAACCAAAGCGGCTGCCGCTCAGGGGCGCGCTCGCCCGCCGTGGGAATACGACGCCGAAGAAGAGCTGGGAGAGATTCAGGTGGGCCATGCCCAGTGGGACGGGCTGCCGGAGTCATGGCTGGGATGGGAGGGAGTGGACGCGGTGGTGCTGGGAGACGCCGGCTTTGTGACCGCTTCTCCGCAGGCCGTGGAGGCCTTGCTCCAATGGGTAGAACTGGGTGGTATGCTCGTGGTGCCCGGCGGTGGCCTTGGGCCCGCGATAGCGGCCAGTCCCGTCGAGTTGCTGCTGCCTATGCAAGTGGCCGGCACTACTACGTTGCCCGATCTGGATGCGCTGGGCAATTGGGCTGACCAGCCCATTGAAAAGCAACCTGTACTGGCGGCCGCGGGGACGCTGCACCAGGACGCAACGGTACTGTGCGGCACGCGCCGGCACCCACTGATAGCCGTTCGCACAGTCGGCTCAGGCCGCATTGCGATGACGATTTTCGACTTCCACGCTGCGCCGGTCAAGTACTGGGACGGCCAGACCTCGATGTGGCCGAGGCTGCTGGCTCAGGCTCGAGCTCCGGCCTCTCTGACCAGGGGAGTCGAAGAGTCGCTCGATGCATACTCTTGGAGTTCTACTTTGGCCGATGCAGCGACCTATACCCCGGCGGCACGGCTCCCATCAATGTGGCTGATTGTGGGGTTCTTGGTCGTGTATATTATCGCGTTGGCCCCCATCCAGTATCTGGTTCTCAAGCGCCTGGACCGGCGAGAGCTAGCCTGGGTAACGACGCCTTTACTCGTGGCAGTCTTCACTGTGGGCGCGTATGGGGTAGGCTACGGGATCCGCGGCGGAGAAGTCATCATGAACAGGCTGGGCATAATCGAGGTAGAGCCCGGCAGTAGCCTGGCCCGTGGGAGGGGTTATATTGGGCTATTCTCACCGGCGAGGGCAGCTTACGACCTGTTGCTGGAAAAGAGCGCCGTCGGAGCTCGCGAGTTTACCTCAGCGCAGAGGCACATTGGTGGCAAAGCCACGGTGGTCTACGGCCCGGAGATGAAGATTGCCGATGTGGACATGCACATGTGGACCACCCGAGCATTCGGTGTCGAATTCCTGGTTGACCTGCACGGCGGCATCAGCGGATTCGTTGAATACGATGGCAATGATCTCCGAGCAACGGTGAAAAATGAAACCGGGTTGGCGCTGCATAAGTGCCGGATAGTGAGTGGCACCTCCGAGGGCGCCCAGCAGAACCTAGCGAATGGTCAACAGGCGGAGTTGGTTTTCACGCCAGGCGCACCGGCACGCCAGATCGGTCGTTCGCCAATGTACTACGGCCCGCCTACACCGTCACGGCAGGAGGCCGAAATCGAGGATTTGGCGCTGGCAGCCCTGTTTGGAGAGGATAGCTATGGCGGTGCTTCCCTCCAGTGGGCTGCGGACGAGCGGTCCGGCCCCTTCTTCGTAGCGATCAGCGAAGAGCCTTTGGTTCCCGTGAAGTTAGCCAAGAATGCTGCCAATGTCAACGATAGGAACCTGCTCATCGTGCGCCTGCCCGTCCGCCTGCCCTCCGGCCAGCGTGTATTGGTGCCGGAGTGGCTGATCCCCAGGCGCCTGGTTGCCCGGGAAGGCCACGTGACGGTTATCGAGGGGCGTAATGGCCAAGTGGCCATTGAACAGGGCCATGCGGTGTTTGAGTTGCGGATTCCCGTCAGTGAGGCGGGCGGGAGGGCTAGCGCGCTGACGCTAACACTTTCGGCAGCAGCTGGATATACAGGCCGTGGCGGTCCCCCTGGAATGCCACCCCCACCCCCGGGCGGCATGGCAATGCCGCGAAGCCTTGGCACACCAGCCATACTGCAGGTCTCAGCCTACAACTTCACACGTGAGAAATGGGAGACACTGAAGAACGTCCAGCAGCACCCGTCACTGCCGCACTCAAAGAGCTTCATGAGTCCGGAGGGGCAGGTGCTGGTGAAACTCGAGGTATTATCGGGGAGTGCCACGTTTACCATGCCTATGCTGGAGGCTGAGGTTGAGTCCTTTTAGAGGTTACGACGATGATTGAGGTGCGAGGTCTGACTAAGCGGTTCGGCACGCTTACCGCGGTTAACGACATATCGTTTACCGTGGACCGTGGCGATGCTTTCGGCTTCATCGGGCCTAACGGGGCGGGCAAGACTACTACCATCAGAATGCTCGCCACCACTTTGAAGCCGGACTCGGGCACTGTCACCATCAACGGTCACGACATCGCGCAGGATCCGGCAGCGGTCCGCGCCTGCGTTGGTTATATGCCCGACTTCTTCGGTGTCTACGACGACATGAAAGTGTGGGAGTATCTCGATTTCTTTGGGGCAGCTTATCGCGTCCCCTGGCAGAGACGGCCTGGTCTGATCGGCGACGTTCTGGAACTGACGGACCTGTCAGACAAGCGAGACGAATACGTCGATGCCCTGTCGCGGGGGATGAAGCAGCGCCTGTGTCTGGCCAAGACGCTGATACACGATCCCGACGTGCTGCTGCTCGACGAGCCGGCCTCTGGTCTGGATCCCAGAGCCCGTATTGAAATCCGTCAATTGCTGCAGCAACTCTGCAAAATGGATAAGACAGTTTTCATCTCGTCTCATATTCTTCGGGAACTGGCGGATTTGTGTAACAAGATCGGCATTATAGAGCAGGGGCGGTTGGTTATGGCGGGCTCGGTCGAGGAAATATCGGCACAACTTGCGGGAGGCAAGACGCTAATCATTCGCACAACCAATCGTCTACAAGAGGCGTGTGACTTTCTCGCAGGTCGCCCCGAAATTGGCAGTGCAGAAATTGTCGAGGACGCAATCGAGGCCATCTATCAGGGCGAGCCCGACCAGCAGCACCGCGTGCTGAGCGCCCTGGTGGAAGCCGGTTTCCAGGTGGAGTCGTTTGCCGAACAGGAGACGAGTCTGGAGACGCTATACATGCAACTCACTAAGGGAGCGGTCTCGTGACGACCGGGGTGCTTGAGAGAGGATTGTACCGGCTGTTGCGCTTCAACCCTTGCGTAGCAGTGCACGAACTGCGCATGCGCATGCGCGGGGGACGGGCGTTCGTGGTGTTTTTCGTCTATACACTGATGGCGATAATCCCGGTATTACTTACCGTGGCGATGACCGCGTGGCAGGGGAGCATGTTCGGCCCCGGGATGGGGATGAGCCAAACTGGTCTGGGGCGCGTAGCTTTTATCGCACTGGCTTACGCTCAACTCAGCCTGATTCTTTTTGTGTTGCCGGCCTACGCGGCGGGGGCGATAACCATGGAGCGGGAAAAGCGCACCCTGGAGATGCTTCGGGCCACTCTGTTATCGCCCTCCGACGTGGTTACCGGCAAACTGGGTGTGGTGGTGGCTTTTGGGGCCATCCTACTGATGACATCTTTACCGGTGGCCGCCTGGTGCGTGTTGCTGGGCGGAGTTGCCCTGGGGGATCTCTTCTATGTCTACACGTACCTTTTTGCCGTTGCCGTGTGGGTGGCGGCGCTGGGGCTGTTCCTCTCGACGCTGGTGCGGCGGTCCATCGGCGCAATTGTAGCTACTTACGTCATCCTGTTGATCTGGTGCGTGGCGCTGCCCATCCTTCTTAGTATATTGGTACCTATGCTCGGCTTCTACAATTGGGATCCAACCCAGCCGATCGGCTATGTAGGAGCCCTCAGCCTCATAACCGGTTTCGGACTACTATACGCATGGTTGCTCTTCTTAGCACTTCGGTGGCTATGGCGCCGACTGTTCAAACATGCCGCGCGCTGGCTGGAGACGGTAGTAGTAGTCGCGGTTACTCTGATTCTGACAGCTCTGTTTGCTATTGGACTGGGTTCGATAATATGGCATCCTCTGGGCCAGGCTGTCTCGTGGGTAGCGCTGTCGTTTGTACATCCTTACGCGGGATTGTCATTCATTCTCTACGCGGAGGCGGCCGAAGCAGCTTTTGCAGCAGCAGGGACCGCCGCTACAGCCAGTATGGCAGGACTCCAGACCTATTCCTGGGCGATTGCCACTGGCCTCTTCGTGCTGATGGGCGTGGCACTTTGGGCGCGCTCGGTAGGTCTGTTCCGCAAGCGTTCGTGAAGCGTCGTATCCCTTGTAAGGAGAAAAGGCGCGGTGATCTTTCATGGCATCTGACGCAGCCACGGTAGTGCATTCTAACCAAGCCGTGACTGATCTGCACCGTGGACTGGGCCGGGCGCGGCGGCGGGTGCGCCTGCTGCTGGCCGTTCGTCTGGCCACACTGGGGATAGCAGTGCTGGCCGGTGCTGCTGCGGTGGTGGTGCTCTTGCTGAAGCTGGGGGACATGTGGTACCCCTTACTGCTTCCAGAAGCAGCATTGGCCGTTGTTGTAGGCGGGGCATTGGTGGCGGCACTTGTATGGGCGCTGCCTGACCGAACCATAGCGGCCAGTGTGGACCGTCGGCTGGGATTGCGTGACCGCCTGGGCACCGCCGTGCAATTGACAGCCACACCACAACCCTCAGGAATGGAGCAGGCGATGGTAGCAGACGCACTGCACCACGTGCAGCGAGTGCGCACCGAAGAGGCTTACCCGCTGCGAGTGTACCGCTCTACTAAGGTCGCGGGATTGTCCCTGGTGGCGCTGCTGGCAGTGCAGTTGCTGCCGATTCCACCTCTATTCCTTTCAACTCAACAAAGGGAGGACAAAGCTCTGCTGCGCAAGCAGGCCGCCAATATAGAGCCGGTGGCCAAGAAGCTGCGCGAGGCGGCGAAAAAAGCTGGTGATGCAGAGGCGCAGAGGGTGGCTCGGAAGTTGGAGAAGCTGGCGCAACAGCTCCGGCAGGGCAAGTTGGACAAGAAGCAGGCGCTGCTGACCTTCAAGGAGATGGAGAAAGAGCTCCAGTCGGTGCAGGACGAAGCAGCGCCGCCAGCGCTCAAGACAGCGGCGCAAGCTGCGAGAGAACTCCAGCAGGCAGGTCGGGAGCGCCTGGCCTCAGGCGCACAGCACTTGGCTGAGCAAGCGGCCCGGCAGGGCGACCGCGAGCTGGCGAGCAAACTGGAGAATATGGCTAAGCAGGCCAGGCAGGCAGAGCGGTCCGCAGACCTGAAGCGCCTGGGCAACGAACTCAAGCAGCATGCGACGAAGTTGGGCGCGGGCTCGCGGCTGCCCGCCGATCTGTCGGCAAGGCTGTCGGCAGCATTGGCGAGCGAGGACTGGGAAGCGACGCTTGCCGAACTCAGTGAATTGGACGACTGCTTGGCGAATCTGGCCAGCGAACTGAGCGATGAAGAGCTGCAGAAGCTGGCGGAGGAGCTGGCGGAGCTTGCGGAGATACTTAAGGACACTGACCTTGAGAAGCTCACTGAATGCCTGGGCGACGTCAGCAAGTGCCTCAAAGCTGGCGAGTGTGAGCGGGCCGCCCAGTGTCTGGCCAAAGGATTGAAGGAGTGTGAAGGCAAGGTCTGCGCCCTGAAGCTCGCTAAGACCTCCAGCGAAGCGCGTAAGTGCCTTGGTGGTTGTCGCCTGGCTTGTCGAGGTGCCGGCATCAGTACAGACACTGCCAGGGGCGGACTGGGAATCGGACCTGATCGAGGTTCGCAGGAATCAATCCCACCGGATGCGGAGGCGGCGAGCTTGTACGCCCCCCGCACCACTGAGACGTCGGGCACCAAGGAGCGAGTCAGCACCCAGGTGCGCCCGCAGGGCGAGATGCTCGCCACCACCGAGAAGGGCCCGCCGCTTACGGTGTCCGAGTCGCGAGTGCCCTATTATGAAGTCATGGGGGACTATTCGAAGGCAGTCGAGGAAGCCTTATCTCGGGAAGAAGTACCTCCCGGCTACCGGGGCACCGTCCGCGAATACTTCGACGCGCTGCAATCCGGAACCGAGCCCTGAACCACAAGCGCTTTAACTGCATCAGCCTGTTCCGAGGAGAGACAGTTGTGAGCGAAGATGCCATGCAGTCCCAGGAAGAAGCGCAGCGTCAGGCAGCACGATTTCGCCAGCTTATTGCTGATCTGAAGGCAGAGGTGGGCAAGGTCATCGTGGGGATGGAGACAGTGGTAGAGAACACGCTTATCGCGCTTGTCGCCGGCGGACACGTGTTGCTCGAAGGCGTGCCCGGCCTGGGCAAGACTATGCTGGTAAGGACCTTAGCGGACGCGTTGGACCTGAAGTTCGCCCGGATACAGTTTACCCCTGACCTGATGCCGGCCGACATCACGGGCACTACGGTACTGTGGGAGAAGCCCTCGGGCGAGCGGGAGTTTCGCTTTGAACCGGGGCCAATATTCGCCAACGTGGTTCTGGCCGACGAGATAAACCGCGCGACCCCGAAAACGCAGTCAGCGCTCTTAGAGGCCATGCAGGAGCATTCCGTGACAGTGGCCGGGACGTCGCGCCTGTTGGAAGAACCGTTCCTGGTGTTCGCCACGCAGAATCCCATCGAGATGGAGGGCACCTATCCCCTGCCCGAGGCACAAGTGGATCGGTTTCTGTTCAAGGTGAAGGTGGACTACCCCTCCCTCACCGAGCTGCACGAGATAATGGATCGCACAACCGGCCACGAGAGTCTCCAAGCGCGGAAGGTTGCCAGTCGGGAGGATATCCTGGGGCTGGGGGCACTGGCGCGCCAGGTGCCGGTGGCCGACCACGTGCAGGACTTTGCACTGCGGCTGGTATTGGCCACACACCCGGACAAGGAGCAGGCGCCTGAGTCGGTCAGGCAATTTGTGCGTTACGGCGCCAGTCCACGTGCGGGACAGGCCTTGATCCTTTCAGGCAAGGTGCGGGCGCTGATACAGGAGCGGTTTAACGTGGCAGTGGAAGACATCAAGGCCTCGGCAGCACCCTCGCTGCGGCACCGCATGGTGCTCAACTTTGAGGGCCTGGCCGAAGAAGTAGACCCCGACGACTTGATTGCTGAAGCCACAGCGAACGTGGAGCGCAAGTTTGAGCAGGACGTACCGGTGTGAGAAGACAATGAACCGGACTGTCGAATCTTCCTCAAGCGGGTCGTATCTCCTCAGCCCACAGTTCATTCACAAGCTGGAGCAGGCAGCGATAGTCTCCAAACGCATCCTGGTGGGCCGGACCAAGGGGGAGCGCCGCTCGGCGCGGCGAGGAACGTCGGTGGAGTTTGCCGATTTCCGCGCCTACAGCCCCGGTGACGACCTGCGCTACGTGGATTGGAATGCCTTCGCACGCTTACGGCGGCTGTTCCTTAAGCTGTTCATGGAAGAGGAGGACCTGCACGTTTACATATTGCTGGACACCTCCGGGTCCATGGATTCTGGCGCGCCCACCAAGTTCGAATGGGGCCTCCAGGCCGCCGCGGCCCTGGCCTACATCGGCTTGGGCAGCGGCGACCGGGTGCAGCTATTCGCGCATGCGGCGGGACGAGCACAGCATTCCCGAGTCTTCCGGGGACGGGGGTGCGCTCCGGAACTGTTTGAGTGGCTGGCAGTATTGAAACCCAGCAGCGAGACGAGACTAAGCTCTGCGGCCCAGTGGCTGCTGACCACAGCCCCCGCGCCGGGAATTACCTTCGTCGTCTCAGACTTGTTGTCGCCCGATTGGGAACCCGCTCTGGCCCGACTGGGAGCTGGCAAGGGTGACTGCTGCGTCCTCCAGATACTTACTCCCGAGGAATTTGAGCCGACAGCGCACGGCGATCTGAAATTGATTGATTCGGAGACAGGACAGCCCGTTGAGGTAACCATGGGGGCATCGGTGCTGCGCCGCTACCACCAAGAGCGCGATCATTTCCTGGAAGCAGTACGCAAGACGTGCCACCGCTACGGGTTCTCACGTCTACTGGTGCTTACGGACCAGCCGGTTGAGGACGTCATCCTCAAGTCGCTGCGGCGGCTCCAGGTGGTGAGGTGAGGGGTGTGCAGTTCCTCGCACCCACAACACTAATCGCTCTGTTGCCCCTGGGTGGCATCATCGTACTGCTGTACCTGCTAAAGCTACGGCGGCGCGAGGTGGTCATCCCCTCGGTATTGCTGTGGCAGCAGGCGGTGCAAGATGTGCAAGCTAATGCACCATTCCAGAAGCTACGGCGCAATCTCCTCCTGCTGCTGCAGTTGACGGCGCTGGCGGCGATTGTCGCCGGATTGGCCGCGCCGTTCATTCTGGCTCAGCGGCTGGGCGGGAAAAGCACGGTCCTGGTGCTCGATGCTTCAGCTAGTATGGGAGCCACCGATGCGGCGGGCTCCAGGTTCGAGCAGGCGAAGCAGTGGGCGCGGCAGATTGTCAAGGGCATGGGCCGCCGCGACGAGGCGGCTTTGGTGGTATGTGCAGCGCGGGCCTGGGTGGCACAGCCCTTTAGTCGCGATCGACAGCGCTTACTTTCAGCCCTCAACAGCACACAGCCCACGGATTGCCCGACGAACATGAGGGACGGCCTGCTGCTCGCACTTAGCCTGGCCGCTAAGCGACCGCAGGCCCGGGTCTACGTCCTCAGCGACGGTGCCTTCCCGCCGCTGCCCGAGGTGGCACCATCAGCGGAGGTACGGTTCATCCAAGTGGGCGAACGCAGCGACAATGTGGCGCTGCTGGCCTTCGAGGTGGCGCGTCCCCCCGGCGCGCGCGAACATCAACTGTTCCTGCGGATCAAGAACTATGCCCGGGCGCCCAAGCGCTGTGTGGTGTCAGTATATCACGAGCAGGACCTGCTGGATGCACAGCAGATTGAGTTGCGTGCCGAGGAGAGCCGGGTCGAAACCTACAACGTGCTGCTGAAGAGTCCGGGGCTGCTGCGAGCGGAGTTGGAGGTGGACGATGACCTGACAGCGGACAATGTGGCATACAGCTTCGGGCAGGCGGCCACGCCCATCGCGGTGTTATTAGTTACTCCAGGAAATTTTTTCTTGGAGCAGGCGTTGCTAGTGCTCTCCGATGTACAACTATACAAGACCGCTTCACTGTCTGCCGAGGAAGCTGCCGACGCCTACCAGAAATACGATGTGGTGGTGTTCGACCGAATTGCCATCCCGCAAGCTCCCCGCACTGGTGCACTGGTATTGATCGCAGCAGAGAGTTGGGGTGAGCCGGCCTCAATGGGTGATGAGCTGGCCACGCCGACTATCACCCGGTGGGAGGCTCAGCACCCCGTGCTGCGGTATGTCAACCTCGGGGCGATGCAGATTGCGCGGGCATATGCTCTACAGCCGGCAGCCCGAGCCAAGGTGTTGGCATGGGCGGGACAGGAGCCGATCATCGTGGCCCAGGATGAGCCTGAGCTGCGGACGTTGGTCTTCGGTTGGAACTTCCTCGACTCTGATCTACCTCTGCGCGTGGGATTCCCGGTTCTGCTGAGTAATGCAATCAGGTGGCTGACGGAGGCCCGCGAAGGTGCCGTGCAGATGACCGTCCGCCCAGGCACCACCCTACGTTTGCGGGCTCCTCCCGAGGCGACAGAGGCGCAGGTGACTCTGCCCGACGGCCAACGACGCACCGTAAGTGTGGTGGATGGACAGGTCGTATTCACGGACGCGGCGCGAGTCGGTGTCTATCACCTAACTGCGGGAGAGCGCCAGTGGCGGTGGGCGGTGGACTTGCGCAACACCGAGGAGTCGGACCTGACACCTAGCCAGGAACTCAAACTCGGCGCCCGCACGGTTCGGGCCGCGGTTGGGCCGCCCAAGGTCGAGCGGCACTTGTGGCCATATCTGATAATGCTTGCCCTGGCGGTCTTGCTGGGCGAATGGCATTTGTACCATCGGCGGTATTGAGCAATGTGGCTGTCATTTTCGCGACCACAGTTCCTGTTACTACTGCCCGTCGCAGCCACGCTGCTGTGGTATTCAGCACGGGTGAGTTACGCGGACCTCAGTGGCACGAGGCGACATATCGCCTGGACAGTGCGTGCTGCCATCGTGTTGGCAATGATTCTCGCGCTCGCGGGAGCGCAACTGGTTAAGCGCAGTGATAATATGGTGGTGGTGTTTGTAGTTGATGCCTCTTACAGTGTCCCGCAGTCACAGCAAGCTAAGGCGCTTGAGTTTGTGCGAGAGTCACTGAAACATCGCCGAGCCCAGGACCGGGGCGCGCTGGTGTTGTACGGGCGGGACGCAGTCGTCGAGTCGGAGACCCTGCGCACGGCACAGGATGTAGAAGTTACTTCAAAGCCGGTGCGAACCCACACTGACATCGCGGCGGGCGTACGATTAGCCTTGGGCTTACTGCCGGTAGAATCCGCTGGCAAAGTGGTGCTGTTCTCCGACGGCAACGAGAATGTTGGTTCGGCTGCAGAAGAAGTACTACTGGCCCAGGCCAACCGGGTACCAGTGGACGTTGTCCCCCTGAAGACGCGTACGGCCCAAGACGTACTGGTCCGCGAGGTGGTGGTTCCCGCGGAGGCACGACGCGGCGAGCCGTTTGCAGTGCGAGCAACGGTGGAGGCTACTCAACCGACACAGGCGACAGTTACCCTTATGGTTGACGACAAGCCGGTGGCCCGGCAAGAGGTAACCGTGGGGGTGGGGGCTACTACACTGCGCATACCGGTGTCGGTGCTCGAGGCTGGCTTTCACAAGGTTGACGTCCTGCTGGACAGCACAGGTGACGAGTGTCGCGAGAACGATCGGGGGACAGCCTTTGTGCGTGTACGCGGAAAGCCACGAGTGCTAATAGTAGACCAGGACCCCCGTGACACAAAGGCTTTGAGGACGGGCTTGCATCTCCAAGACGTCGTGGTGGACGTCGGTGGCCCGGCCGTGCTCCCCACCAACGCGGCTGATTTGGAGAAGTACGACAGCGTGTTCCTCTCGAACTGCCCAGCCTACAGAACGGATCAACATCAGATGGTGATGCTCCGCGACGCCACCCGTGATCTGGGTATCGGGCTGGGCATGATCGGCGGCGAACTCTCCTTCGGGGCGGGTGGCTACTACCAGACTCCCATTGAGGAAGCACTGCCGGTCAGTATGGACATAACCAAGCAGCGCGTATTCCCCTCCTCGGCAGTGTTACTGGTGATGGACACCTCGGGCAGCATGGGTATGCTTGAAGACGGAGTGGAGAAGATTCAGTTAGCTGCAGAGGCGGGCTGTGCGGTGGTGGATCTCCTACAACCCCACGATTCTATCGGCTTTATCGCCAGTGATCCCACACCTACACTTGTGTGCAAGCTGCGTAAGGTGCAGAACAAAGCTTCAGTGAAGAATGACATTCGCTCGGTGCGAGCAGGTGGCGGAGGAATAGCTGTCTACCCGTCGCTAAGTGCGGCCTATGGAGTATTGAAGAAGAACGACTCCTCGATCCGTCATATAATACTGCTGGCTGACGGAAGCGACTGTGACGAGCAGCAGGGGTCGGTCCCACTGGTAGCGCAGATGGCGGCGCAGAAAATTACCGTCACCGCGGTGGCTTTTGGCTACGGAGACCATGTCCCTTTCTTGAAGCAAGTAGCGCGGGCCGGGCGGGGACAATTCTATCTGACCGAGAAGGCGCGCGATCTCAAAAAGATATTCACCCGCGAGACGCTGATTGTGGCCAAGTCAGTTCTGGTAGAGGAACAATTCCAACCGCGTCTGGCCGATGCCAGTGCGGTTACCCGGGGAATAGACTGGTCCTCGCCACCACCATTACTGGGCTATGTAGCTGCATCTCCCAAGAGCCTGGCAAAGGTACCGCTGGTCTCGCATAAGGACGACCCGCTGCTGGCCCACTGGCAGTACGGATTGGGCAGGAGCGTTGCCTTCACCTCGGATGCCAAGGCACATTGGGCCGCCCATTGGTTGGGTTGGGAGGAGTTCCCCAAGTTCTGGGGCCAGGTGGTTCGGTGGAGTCTGCGCCAGCTTTCCAGCGACGTATTGTATCCGCGCGTTGAGCTCGAGGGCGACAAGGCACAGATTGTGGTTGAGGCCGTAGCGGAGGACGGCTCCCTGCTAAATGGGTTAGAGATGCGGGCCAACGTAAACCTTCCCGACGGCACCCGGCAAGAGACGCTCTTAGAACAGACTGCCCCCGGCAGCTACGCGGCTACGGTGACCACACCGGTCAGTGGCGCCTATGTGGTCGGGCTGACAGCGGCGGGGGCGGAGGGATTCAATGCGCAGCAAACGCTGGGTTTTGCTGTAGCCTATCCCCCTGACTTTGCTGACACGTCTGCGAACGAGGTGCTGCTGAAAAGCATTGCTGAGCAGACCGGGGGCCAGGTGCTCACCAAGCCAGAGGAAGTTTTCGTGCCTCCTGCTGTGGTGCCGCGGGTGCCAATAGACATCTGGCGCATTTTGCTGTGGCTGGCTGCGGCACTCCTGCCGCTGGACGTGGCTGTGCGACGGCTGGTGCTACGGCGAGAGGATGTGGCGGTTTTGCTTGAACCGGTCTTCTCAGTCGCCAAACGCCTGAGTCGAGAAGGTTCCATACAGGAAGCGACGACAGTAGAGCATCTGCTGGCACGGAAAAGAGCAGAGCAGCCTTCGGCCAAACCGGAACTCCCGCTTCCCGAGATCGAGCCGAGGCAGCCTCAGCCTCCGCGTGAGCCTGCTTCAGTTGCTGAGCCTGACGAGGCGACAGTGAAACCAGGAGCGAAGTCCTCCGAGGACACTGTAGCCCGCTTGTTGGAGCGCAAGCGAGAACGCAAGAAGCAGGATTCAGCGGATAGGCCGTGAAATAGACAAGGACGGGGGTGCAGTGGATTTGCCTTCGGGAAACAGGGAGAATGACATGTCCGCAGTCGAACGCAACGGCAACTCGCAGCTATGGATAACTGTCATCGTGGCGGTGGCAGCAGGACTATTGGTAGTGATGGCACTGGGTGCGGCTTTCTTTGGCGTATACGTGTGGCCTTCAATCAGCAAAGAGCTATTCCCAGTTCAGTTTACGGAACACGAAGAGTTCTCTCCCTATGGTTTCGGTGGCAGCGAAGAACCTCTTCCTGCTGCCGTACCCCCCCAAGCAACGCTAGCCATTGCCCCTTTTGGTAACCAAGCAGCAGAGGAAGATTACGAGTGGTTGGGCTACGCCTTCGCGTATGGCACGGTCAGCCGGCTTGCTAACTTCAATGAGCTGGTCATCGCCGGCCCGGAAGAGATTCGCGAAGAGCTTGCCAATGAGCGATCTGAGCTCACGCTCAGCGACATAGCTAGCCTGGCTGCGGCTCAGGAGGCAGGGGAGGCAGTCTATGCTGACTACGTGCTCATAGGCAACTGTGCCAAATCGGGCGATGAGATACGGGTGACGGCCCAAATCGTTGAGGTCGCCACCGGCAATATCCACAGTGAGCGTGCGGGCGTCCGTGAGTACGCCAAGATATTCGACTGCCATGCCGAACTTGCCCGATGGGTGGCCGACACTCTGGATGTCACCACCGACTCTGCTAGGCTGGAAAGGATCAAGTACAAGCCCACCCAATCCATGCTCGCCTACGAATGCTTCGGTCAAGGGGTGATGCACTATTACCGGGGTGAGTATGAAGAGGCCGCTGCTGCTTGCCACAAGGCGGTGGATATTGATAGCGATTTTGCCGATGCCTACATTGTCCTGGCTCGGGCGCTAGGCTGCCAGGAAAAGTGCGAAGAAGCTATTACCCAGTTGAAGAAGGCCGAGAAACTGGATGCTGAACGACCCTACCTGCATTATGACCTGGGCATAGCGTACCGGGAAAACGAGGACTACGACGAGGCCGTGGACGAATTGAGACAGGCGGTGGAGAGGAAGCCACAGGATATCAAAGTGTGGCGCGCACTTGGCGCAGCCTATCTGGCAAGCGCTGACAATCATTACTATAATTTCTATGGCTACCATGATCTGGATGAGTCTTACCCGGCAATGGCTGACAGTCAACAGGCTGCAAATGCCTTCAGCCGAGCGTTGGAGCTTGTCCCTACTTTGGCTGAGGTCTATCTGCGAAGAGCCGAGGCCTGTTACGGTATGTGCGACTATGATGCAGCGATAGCGGACTGTAATCGGGCCATTGAGATCAATCCCAAACTAGCTGCTACATACACCACCCGGGGCGATGCTTACGATGAGATTGGCGATTATGATAAGGCGTTAGCCAATTATAACCAGTCACTATCACTCGAGCCCAGCGCCGCTGCCTACCAACTTCGTGCGTATCTCTACATGAGGAAGAAGGATTACGACCAGGCCATAGCCGATTACACCCAGGCGCTAGAACTCGATCCCGAACACTGTATGACCTGGAATAACCGGGCGTCAACCTATAACCAGACCGGCCAACATGACTTGGCCATAAGCGACGCGACCCGAGGACTGACGCTCGATCCCAATCATGTCAAATTGATCGTCAACCGAGCATGGGCTTATTGCGAGAAGCAGGATTGGGACCGTGCGATCCCCGACTTGACCCGCAGCATTGAGCTTGATCCCGTTAATCGATGTTGGGCCCTTCGGAGACGTGCCGACGCGTATTATGAGACAGGGGACTACGAACGGTCGCTTGCCGATTGGGATCGGTGGCTGGAAGACTGCTTAGAGGAGGAAGATACATCGAAAGTGGCTCGCGCCTGGTTTAGGCGTGCTCAAGTGTGCCACAATATGGAGCGGTATGAGGAGGCAATAACCAACTATGAACAGGCACTGGACTACCATGCTCCCTCCGACAGACCTCACATATATTATGAGATGGCACTGGCCTACAAGGAGTTGGGACAGTTCTCGGCGGCCAGAGAATATGCTGAGAAAGCTTTAGCAGGGCGACCGGAATACAAAGAGGCCCAAGAGCTGTTGGCCGAGCTGGACCGCCTGTCCGAATAGTAGTGCATTGGCGACACACCGGTGCCTCTATTTGACGCACTCCCAGACGATGTCGGCTTCCCCCCTGGGAAGATTCTGAGGTGGTTTGCCCTCTGGGATCCCGCTATCATCCTCCAGATCCTGGCCGATACTATACAGCTTGAAGCCGTTTCCCTGGGGCTGATAGACAAAGTCCTGGCCGCTGAAAGGGTCCTGGGGCAGTTGCCAGTCCAGCGTCTGCTGCAACTGCTGAAGGCTGTCGGGATAGCGGCCGTGCTCATACTTATGCACCTTCAGCGCCAGCACTGTCCGACATAGATCAATTTCCGCCACTGCCTGGTCGCGCTTCTGGCACGTGCGGCTATATATTGGGGAGAGCATCTTGGTGAGAACCCCCTGCCAGAGCGGCAGCTTGTCCAGATCTGTTTCTAGTGCGGTGAGCTTTGGCACGGCAGTCCGGGCGGGTGATTTGGTGAGCTGGATCTGTTTGCCCATATTGTCAAGGTAGATCATCTGGTCCATTCTTAGGAGAGGTCTGGCGAGCCGACTGAAGTAGAGAGCCAGCAACGGATCCATGTGCGTTAAGTCGGCGAACTCCCGCGGTTGGTGATAAAGCATACCGAACGTATCACAGCCCATCGCTCGTTCCCCGATCATAGCTCCGGTGAAGCTCTCGTTCATGTCAATCTCGCGCAGATATTGCTCGAAGCGGCTAGCGGTAGCCGGTGGCACCGGGGCTTCGGCCAGGCACTCCTTCATCGGAGCGAAGGTTATGGCCTGCATGGCGATGGCGACAAGCTGAGCGATAAGATTGGGCTCCGAAGCGGCGTGTTCCGACATGCGCAGCGACACCTCGCACCAGGCCAGCGCCTCGGCAAGGTTGCCCTCATCGGCCGAAAGAGATGCCTGCGTAGTTATGAGACGCGTAGCCGACCTGAGCCTTGAATAATGAGGGAAAACCGCGAGCGTGCCCTCCTCCCAGTTTACTGGAAAAACAGAGTGCGGGCGTCGAGAGGCCCGGCGCAGTATTTCCAGATCGCGCTTCACTGCGGGACGGGCCAGAATCGCGCGGACCTGGGCGGTGAGTTGGCCGTCAGATTCAGCCAGATAACGGTCCAGTATCTCCTCTTCCGCGCCGGTCAGCCCGCCGCCGATGCTCCGGCCTGACCCGTAGGAGCTGCCTGGGCCAAATTGCACTTGAAAGACCTGCTGGTACAGGACTGCGGCATTCTGGTCATCGGGAACCGGCTGGGGCGCGGCCTCGACCATCGTTACGGGCATGCCCTGGGCGCGGAGAGCAGCCAGCTTCGCCTCAAGCTGTCGCGCCGTCGTGACGTCACGGTAAACCCACAGAGACGGCGGCAGGACGAACACCACAACTGCGATAAAGGTCAGTTCCCATTTGATATCGCGCCAATTCATGCTGCCTGCCTCCCAAGCAGGGGAGCCCGCCTGTCATAGAAGACGAAAAGGGCGTTCGCTTATGCCGGAACCAAGAAGGCCCACAATAGGAGAATCGTGATGAGCGTAGGAATCGCACTCGAAATGACGCACAGGATGGTCACCCGGTTGGCCCCATGCCGCCGCCAGGACTTAACCCCGAGCCAAAGGGCAGTTGGGCCGCAGATGGCGAAGAAAAGGTAGGCCAGAAAAGTCCCCACTTTCGCCATCGCGCTTTTCAGTCGCGCCCCTTCTTGCATACTGACGAACACAATGTTGCTGCCATCTGGCGACCAGGCCGGATCGTCGTAGCGCCCGGGGATTCTTGTCAGCTTCCTCAATCCGCTGCCGTCCGTGCTGATTGTGAAGATATCCTGGTATTCAGAGGGCGTCGTCGGCCACAAAGCCAGATCTCTGTCCACGAATGCGTGTCCGATTATCGTAACCAAGGAAACGAGGCCAGCGACTCCCATTCCTACCGCCCAGGCACGCGGCCCCTGCCGAGCCCTTTTCGCCAGGAGACCTGCCACCGCCCCGGCTCCCAGTGGTATCATCACTACTATTAGCCCAACTATCCATCCCATATAGCTGCCTCAGCTTCAAGTTCGCAGTCTATCCGCGTCTGCAGGACGCAATATTGTCGAGCCTCCCAATAGCCACTGCGCGGCCTGAAGTCAAGTCTGCTACTGCAGCCGCTCGATGGCTGCCTGGGCTTCCCGGACCTTCTCCTGGCCATCCGTCAGGGCAATAACCTGCTCGAAGCGTGATTTCCCGTACCGTCTGTTCCTGCATCTAGCATTCCCTGTGTCCTGCACTAATCCCTGTCCCTGTGGATCATTTGACTAACAAAACCCGAGATTGGAAGATTTCTGAAGAGGATTGTACCCGAAATTGAACAAGTATGAATGCTGCTAGGCACGAGCAGAGACAGTCCTGCCTGGGCATAGGCAAAACCACCGATCCTGCGCCACTTCAGGTTATGGTCATCCAGCGTCGGGCGCTAAGACCCAGATTCGCTGCAGTATCTGCGCAAATGGCTACCTCGGCTAGTTGGAGAATCATTGGGCGGGCAAGGCCGACCACGTCGACTCGTGGAATAAGAAGGGCCCCCCTCAACCTCTCGAAGGACGGCCCGACATTCTGAAGGCTCCCCCGGGCTCGGTTGGGCAGACGTCACGGAGTTCATCCAGAGGATGTCGAGGGCCAAAACCGGCCGGGCATCGGCCACAGAGCGTTACCCACGCCGCTAGTGGATCGAAGCAAGGACGGGGACCCATTCGGATGGTTAACATTTGATCTGGTCCCACCGAAGGTTTTTGCGTGGTAGGTTCTCTGTATGGGCGAGCCACGCCAGACGACTGGCAGGTGCGCTACAGCCCGTTGGCACCGTTGCCGACCACGCTTCGTGAGCTGCTAGCAGGCCTGGCAAGACCGCTTAGCGAATCGCCCGCTGTCCTCCTGAAAGAACCCATCTAGGCCAGGATCCCGCGCCCGCTGGGCAGCGCAGATCAGTTTTGGGACCTTACGCCCTCCTGCTGTCCGTGCACTGGGCTCTCAGAGCTGTCTGGGTCCAGGATGATACACCAGCTCCTGGTATGCTTCATGGCTCGTGCTACCCAGCTACCGTTGAGCTTGGCCAACTTCTCCAGGTTATCCGGCTCACTCAGTATCTGCGTCTCAAAGCGACTCAAGGTGTTGGTGCTGGCCGCCGGCTTCTCGCCTCTTCTGCCCACTGCCGCGCGATCTGCACGCGCTCTACTCCCCGGAGGATTCCGTCCGCGGCAGGCGCTTGCTGAGAGTGGCAAAGATCGCCTGCCACGGCGATCAGGCGGCCCTCGCCAGAGTTGAATTCCTGGAGAAGGGACTGAAGAATGCCCGCCTCAGCTTTGAGGTAGGACACGCTATGGCTCAAGACCCACAGGCCCGGCGGGGCGGCGAACAGGCCAAGGCTCTGGCTAGGTTGGCTCGGTTCCGCAAGACCATTGAGAGGGGGAGTATGTTGCTAATCTGGGCTTTCTGCGTTAGACGTACCGTGGCGAACTGTCAAGCACTGCAATCGAGCCAGTCTGCCAGGCTCTTGACATCGCCGCACATTATTGTTAGACTTGACCAGGTTGCTACGCAGTAGCCCCCAGTTGGAAGTTTCGGCCCCTGCAATCGGCCAGGGGCCTTAAAGTGTGAATGATTCCTGGAACAGACGCCTGTGCTGCTGGAGGAAACTGCAACACCGGCCAGGTCTAATCTATATCGTCTACAGCAAGGTCTCGATAAGTAATGGCACTTGAATACGGACCAGTT
>JAUVZM010000083.1 GCA_030602615.1 bacterium | reverse complement strand
ATAGAGAAGTTGTTCATCGGGTCGCGTGGCAGCCTGGGGGCGATACTGGAGGTAACGCTGCGCACCTTGCCGCGCCCGGAAGCGCTGTGTACTGTGGCGCTGCCGGTGGAGGAGCCAAGGGCGGCTGCTCCACTGCTTGCCGATCTGTTCGCTTCCTCCCTGCGGCCGGCGGCAGTTGAGCTACTAAATCCACTCGCCGGTGAGACTGTCGGGGGCCTGAACAGGCGCTGGTCGTTGCTTGTTGGGCTGGAGGGATTTGCTGAGGACGTTGAGCAGATGACCGGGCGACTGGCAGCGATGGCCGCAGGGCACGGCCTGGGCGATTGGTGCGAGCTTGATAGAGATTATCTGGCCCTGTGGTCGGACGTGACCAATCTCACGACACACCCCGCAGGCACAGCAATACTGAAGGCCTCCTGTCAGCTGAGCGCTACTACAACGCTCACAGCCGAGCTGGACGTACTGGACAGCGCAGGGGCGTTGCGCGCTGCGCCCGGGCTGGGATTGGTGCACTGCGCGGTGAGCGACGAGCTGGAGCTGCGTAACTACCAGAGCCAAGCCCAGGCCCTGGCTGAGGAGTACGGAGGGACAACTGGCTGGCTGGCTCCGACGCCCCCGGGACTCGCCACACCACCGCAGGGAATGTCGCGCGAGATTTGTCGCCGGCTGAAGTATGCGCTCGACCCGCACAACATACTGCCTGACGTGTTAGGATTGGAAGACAACAGCCTACCCTATGATTAGCGATAGCGAATTCATTGAAGCTGAACTTAGCAGATGCAACAAGTGCGGCTATTGCATGCAAAGCTGTCCCGTCTACCGCGTAGTGCGGCGCGAGCCGTCGGTGGCCCGGGGGCGAATCCAGACCCTGCGGGCGGTAACGGAGGGCGACAGCGATCTGACTCGCCCGATGCTAGAGCCCTTCTTCGAATGCCTGCTGTGCGGCGCGTGCACGGTTGATTGTTTCGGCAGCGTCCAGACCAAAGAGCTGATGATCCGGGCCCGCCAGGCCTACTGTGCCCAGTACGGCCAGCCCGCCATCCAACGTTATATCTTCCGCAAGCTGCTGCCCAACCCCGGTCGTCTCACCCACCTCGTCCGCTTGACGTCGCTGGGCAAGCGCACCGGCCTCTCCAGCGTAGCCCGCCGACTAGGCTTGCTGCGGTGGCTAAGCCCCACCCTGGACGTTGCTGAAGGGTTGGTTGCAGCGATGCCCAGAGCCTTCTTGCGGGATCGCCTGCCTCGCCTCGGCTTCACCACTGTGGCCCAGTCAGACACCAAAATCTGGCGTCTTGAGCCCGAGCAAGCGACCGGGCCGAAAGTGCTGTACTTCATCGGCTGCGGCACCAACTTTCAACTGCCCCAGACCGGCGAGGCTGGCATCAAGCTGCTGCAAAGAGCAGGATGCCAGGTGACAGTAGCTCCCAACAACTGCTGTGGCCTGCCCCCGTGGTCGTATGGTGACGTCGAGGCGGCGCGACTGCTTGCTGAGCAGAATCTAGACATGCTGGAAAGCCTGGACTTCGATCTACTGGTGACTGAGTGCGGCAGTTGCAGTGGCTTCCTCAAGCACTACGCAGAGTTGCTGCCCAACGACCCTCGGACCGAGGCTCTAGCGGAGCGCACCCGCGACATCACTGAGCTGCTTGCCGAGCTATCTTTGCCTAAGCCTATGAGTAAGGGTACAACGGTTACCTACCACGATCCCTGTCACCTGGGGCGTGAGCAGGAAGTAACTGAGCAACCACGCAAACTGCTGGTTGATGTGGGTGGCTTTGAGCTTGTCGAAATGGCCGAGGCCAACTGGTGCTGCGGAGGAGCAGGCTCCTATAATCTGAGTCATCCGCAGATGTCGCAGCAAGTCCTTGCCAGGAAGCTAGACCGAATTGCCGAGGTAGACGCTGAAGTAGTGGCGACCGCCTGCCCGGCCTGTATCATCCAGATCAGCTACGGTATCCGGGAGCGCGGTCGGCAGCGACCGGTGCGTCACGTCGTCGAGCTGCTAGCCGAGCGCCACGGCTTGTCCGTTGGCTCGTAGCTGCTTGGTTCTAACCGAAGGGGAGGGTGGCAAACTTCTGACCAGCCTATACCGATGAACGCCTCGCGGTGACACGGACAGTTATACCACTCATACACTGAGCTACGCCCCAGCTTCCGGCCATGGCTGCAGGGGCGCTGGGACTAACATAGCAGGTGGTACCATTAACGGGGGCAGCTCACCATCTTTCAAGAGGTTCGGGAGGATACATCTTTGGTCTCACAAACATCGAGCCATTCCAAATGAATAGATCACTTTCTACAGTGGTAGTTTCTAGACATATCTCCTTGTGTCCATCACCGTTTGCATCCCTAAATGTATATTGCACTGTTCTCTTCCTTGGCGGTTGGGAAGCACCACCAAAGGAATATTTAGTCTCCAAAGACCAGACTTCCTCGGGCTGATATGAATCCGTAAAAGCGATCAGCTTAGTGATTGTATGCCATCCTCTTGGAGTAGAAACGGAGTCGCCGAAGCTATACTCGAATATCACCATGTTGCGTCCTAACAGTCTCACTGTTTTGACGTCCTTCACTGTATAGTAGCCCGCTTCGTGAGGCTCGTTTTGCGAAGGTGGTATCATACTCTTGTGTAGCAAATCGCATACTCCTTTGGTTTGACGGATAACAGCCCAGAGTATTACGCTATTCCAGTGCTCACCCCCTTTTGGACTCAACGTAATCGCAAAGAATAAGCTGGTGTCGCCAGTGTCCTCGGTGCGTATTAGACAACCTCTAATTGAACGCCTCGGATTATGTATCTCATACTTTGAGCCAATGCGGATGAGGTTGCCTTTCTCTTCGGTGACGAGTTGATAATTGGAGAATACTGTTCGTAGAATGTCATTGTAATTGAAGGTGGCTCTGGCAAGGCCTATGACCTCCCCCTGGGCGTTCAAGACTGGTCCTTCGCTACTGCCTGGTGCCTTATCTGCTAGAGAGTCACTGCAAGGTAAGAGCATCGCCACAACTACGATCATAGCCGATACCTTCATGCTATCTCCTCCTCGTTGAATGTCCTAT
>JAUVZM010000055.1 GCA_030602615.1 bacterium | reverse complement strand
CTCCGCGCTGGTCAACTTCTGCAGCTTTGGGCTTGAGCTCCTCCTCGCAGATTTCTCTGACCGCCGCGAAGATTTCCTGTTGCTCGTCAGTAAATGAGAAATCCATCGTATTCCTCCCTGAAGCACCTGCTCAAAAAGGCGCTAAATGGCTAAGCGGAAGTAGGTAGTGGTAGCGTCCAGCGAACGACGGCTGCGCCCAGGGTAAAGCCGGCTCCAAACCCCACGAACAGCACGATATCGCCCGGGGCGAGCTGGCCTTCGCGGTACGTGTCATCCAAATACATTGGCACTGACGCCGCCGAGGTGTTACCGTACTTGCCGACGGTGTTGATCACTTTCTCTGGGTCTATGTCCAGGCGATCCGCCGCAGCGTCGAGTATGCGTCGGTTGGCCTGGTGCATAATAACCGCCGAGACATCTGAGGCACTCAGACCGGCCTTATCCAGAGCATTCTTGGCAATTCTGGGAATACCCCGCACCGCCAGTTTGAATATTTCGGGTCCCTGCATCTCCAGACAGTCCTGGCCCTGTGCAATCAACTCGGGAGTCAGGCGCAGCCGCGAGCCCCCGCCCGGTAAGATGAGCAAATCACCATATTCGCCGTGCGAACTCAGCGCAAACGACAGCAGGCCCTCGTTGCGTCCACAGGGTCCCATTACCGCGGCTCCTGCTCCGTCACCGAACAGCACGCAGGTAGAGCGGTCGGTCCAGTCGGCAATGCGGGTGAGCACCTCGGCGCTAATCAACAAAACGTAGTCATAATCACCACTGCGCACAAAGTTGGCACCAGCGGCCATAGCGTAGATGAATCCGGTACAGCCGCTGCTCATGTCCATAGCGCCGGCATTCTTTGCCCCAATCGCGTCCTGGACGAGGCAGGCAGTGGCAGGAAAGAAGTAATCGGGGGTAACAGTGGCCAGCATAATCAGTCCGATCTGTTCGGGGCTGATACCGGCGTCGTCAAGGGCGCGCTGGGCAGCTTTGATGGCCAGATCGGAAGAGGCCTGGTCGTCGGCCGCCAGGCGCCGCTCGCTTATGCCGGTGTGGCGGATGATCCATTCGTCACTGGTATCAACCATCCGCTCCCAATCAGCATTGGTCAGAACAGCCTCCGGTAGATACGAGCCTACCCCGCAGATTGTTGCGCCACGCAAAGACATACCCTATTTCTTTCTTGGGCAGGAGAATTAGACGCCGGCGACTGGGCGGGCCGCACTCAGTTCGCTTCGACCACCAGTTGCCGGCAGGCTTGCCGGAGGTGTTCGACAACTCCGCCTTCTGCGGCGCGGTGTGCCACGCAGATTGCGCTGGCGATAGCCCGCTCATCTGAGCGCCCGTGACTGAAAACTGCGATGCCCTGGACCCCCAGCAGCGGAGCACCGCCATAGTTAGCGTAATCGTATCGCTGGCGCAAGCTGCCCAGTTTGTTGCCCAACAATAGGGCGGCGACTTTGCCACTCAAGCCATCACACAGACAGTTGTGTAGATCCCCCATCAGGAAATGGGCCATCGCCTCGGCAGTCTTCAGAGCCACATTGCCCACAAAGCCGTCGGCCACTGTGACATCAGCCTGGCCATTGAAGATGCCGTCAGCTTCGATGTTCCCGACAAAGTTGATGGGCATCTCGGTGAGCATATCAAAGGCCCCGCGAGTGAGGCTATTGCCCTTCGATGGCTCTGAACCGATGCTGAGTAGACCAACTCTGGGCTCCTCGATGTCCAGGGCATACTCCGCATAGATGCTGCCCATCAGGCCAAACTGTGCCAGATGAATCGGCTGACAGTCGGCATTGGCACCGCCATCAATAATCACTCCCGGACCACGCTGCGATATCATAGGCGCAGCAATACCCGGACGGCGCACGCCCTCAATAACACCCAGTTGTGTGTGCGCCAGAGTCAGCAATGCCCCCGAATTGCCCGCTGACACTATGGCCTGGGCTTCTTGTCGCCGGACCATATCCACGGCCACGAACAGGGAGGCGTCCTGACGCCGCAACGCGCCCCGTGTCGGATCAGCCTCCATCTGGATGACGTCATTCGCCGCCACAATCTGGAGGTTAGCGGGCCGCTGGGCCGAGGCAGGCAGATGCTTCTCGATCTCCTGCGGCCGTCCCACAAGGACAATTTGCGCGGGCAGCCGCTCCGCACTGGCCAGTGCCCCCCTGACCGCTGCTTGCGGGGCAAAATCTCCACCCATGGCGTCAACAACAATAACCATAAGCCCTCCCAGACAATCACTACACAGCCCGCTTAGTGACGCTCCTTTTCCAGCTCAACAGTGTGGTCTACCTTCTCGCCCTGGTAGTAACCACATTTGTGACAGGCATTGTGCGGACGGATCATTGCCCCGCAATTGGAGCATTCCACCAGCGCGGGCACGTTCAAGCCCTGGTGAGTGCGGCGCTTGTTGCGCCGAGATTTGGAAGTCCTTCTCTTTGGTACGGCCATATCGCGTCAACTCCACCTATCAACTAAACTGCGTGGGCATCTTCCCACGCAGGCGTAAGATAGTCAAAAGATATGTACTGCCTGCTACTGCTAGTGCAGTTCCAGCGGTGGCGCCCGAGGTGGATCTGCCGGCTGGCGTTGGCAATCACAGTCACCCTCATCAAGATTCTGCCCGCATACCGGGCACAGCCCCCGGCAGTCAGGTCGGCAAAGCCAGCGTCAGGGGGTGTTGAGTACCACCATCTCAGCCCCGAGACGTGCTTGAGTATAGCCCGTTATGGGGCGATTGTCAAGAATTCAGCTAGTCTCTGGGCTTGCCAGGACAGCACTCGCTCACCAATCTTCCAGGGCCCGACCGCGGCCACGGGCTCCCCATTTACCGAGCGAAGCGTAACCTCTTCATTAAGCATATCCTCCTGGACCTGCCAGGAGGTCTCACTGTCCTGATAACTTATCGTGTGCAGCAGCATATGCTTGTACTCAAGCTCGGACTTGCTTTTCGGCTTGTGTTCAGTCAGGACAGCCCTAAATGGATCAGTCGGTTCGGGCAGCAGTTCCTTGGTGCGCTCAACGCTCTGCCGCAGTCGGGCGCGGGCAAAGTCAGCAGCAAAGGCCGCTAACGACTCGAAGCTGCTGGCTGGTACTACCTTCACCACTACCCCGGCCCGCAGATTATCCAGCGGTCGGCGCAGCCGGTAGTTGCGCTTGCGAGCATAGACTGTCAACTGCAGTTCGGCGGCATCGCCCTGGCCAGTCCATTCCAGAACCGCCGGCTTAGGCCCCGATACAACGGCTTTACCCTCCGCCGATCCTGCCCGCAAAGCCCGTATGCCCACATAGCACCCGGCCCTCTGTATTGCTACCGTGCCCATCGCCGGTATCGCGGTCGGCAGTCCGTTCCACTCATCTCCGCCCACAATCACTCGATCAATCTGTGAACGCGGGCCCAGTACTCCGCACAACCAGGCGGTGAGGCGATTGCCGCGCCCAATTAAGTCGAAGTCAACTGTGATCATACCCACATTGTTGACCTGCATACTGGTGACGTGGCTGGACCGCGGATCAACAAAGAAATATGCGGTGGGTCGGTCAGGGTGGTCCGTGAACGTGACCAACAGCGGTATACTTGTCTGGCTGGGCTGACCGGTCATAGTGCCCAGACTGAAGCGATCGTGCATATATGTGTCCGTGCGGACGACATATGCCTCCTCGCGCGCCTCAGTTGCGATTTGCAGCGGTAATTGCCGGCGGACTACTGCCAGCAGATCGGCGGGTGGCGTGTAGTCGGGAGCGACAAAGAACATAGCAAACGGCGTCACTGTCTCTGGTCGCGGGCCGCCCAAATCGACGTGGATGAGGTACGGGCTGTACTCCCCACCATACAGATAATCCGCCGGCTTGGCATACAATGCAGCACCGGCCAACGCGCCCGACTCGGGCTGGATGCGGCAAGCCAAATCGTAATACATTAGCATCAGCGCATCCTGAAGTTGCTGGCTGCGCATTTCGGTACCAGCGGCCTGCCAGATCCACTTCAGGGCCGCCAGTCGGTAGCTGTCTGAGGCGGGGCTGTGTCCATCCCTGAGGCCTTTGTCCAGCGTCTTACCCAGCCAACTTGAGACCTGCTTCAGGCTTTCTGTGATCTGCTGATCAGCGCCTAGCACCCGACCCAGCATCGCCAGGCTGGCCGCACGCAGCAGGCCGGTGACATCGTCTTCGGAGGGAGCTGGCTTACCTCGGACCGTCGCAAGTGCCAACTCCAAGCCGCTGCGCAGCTTCTCTTGCAGCTCCGGCGGGAGCTTCTCACTATGCTCGAGGTAAATCTGAGCGAGTACCGGGCTGGCAAAATAAGTCGCCTGCAGGGAGGGAGCTTGCCCCTGGCCAGCCGACCAGGGAAACTGGCCTTGCCTATCTGACCCCGGCTGGGTATCCTGGGCAGCCAGAATCGCCCTAAGCACCTGCTGGGCTTGTTCAATATTGGTGTCGCTCTCACAGGCCGCCAGAACATAGCCCGGACTTTCCACCGCTGCGCTGGGCAGACCCGCCTGATCCAGTAGCAGGCCGGTGGCTTCATCAATCTCCGCCCTGTACAAATCAGATGAGCTAAGCCAGCCGACCAGCTCGCGATATCGTTGGTCGCGCTCGCTGGCCTCTGCTATGCTTACACCTGTCAGCAGGCAGACTACTATCACCAGACGCCCAATTGAGCAATCAGAAAGCCAGGCCACAGCCCATCACTTCCTCGCCCAGACTGTGTTGCCACTGTTAGTTTGGAAAGACAGAAAGCCGCCGAGTTCGCCCCGGCGGCTCCACTAGTCTACAGCACCGTGTCATCCTGTGCCGACGATGCCACAAACAGCACTGCATTAGCGGTAGTCCCCGAGTTTAGCGCTTGGAGAACTGCTTGGCGCGACGTGCTTTACGGAATCCGGCATGCTTGCGCTCCTTGACGCGGGCATCACGGGTGAGCAACCCCGCCTGGCTGAGGATAGTGCGAAACTCCTCGTTATCCTTCACCAGGGCCTTAGCAATCCCGTGGCGCAGCGCCCCGGCCTGGCCCACGATGCCGCCGCCGAGGACCTCAGCCTCCACATCGTACTGCCCGACGGTATCGGTGGCCCGAAAAGGCTCCCGAACCATCTGGATCAGCGAGTAGCGGTGCACATACTCATTCAGAGGCTTGTCGTTGACAATGATCTCGCCGCTCCCTGACTGCAGTTGCACCTTGGCGACAGCACCCTTACGCTTACCTGTTCCATATCCAGCTTGTGCTTCGGCCAATATTGCCTGCCTCCTTGGTCCCGTAACAGGAAATGAAAGTCAGTGTCAAATCTCTTCGAGCTGCAGCGGCTGAGGCTGCTGAGCCTGGTGGGGATGCTCGCTGCCCGCATAGATTTTGAGCTTCTGGCCCATCTTGCGCCCCAGTCGGTTGTGGGGCAACATGCCCAATATCGCCCGGCGTACTATCTCCTCCGGGGAGTGTTCCATAAGCTCCTCAGCCGTCTCTACCTTCAAGCCGCCCGGATGTTGCGAGTGGCGGTAATACTTCTTGTTCTCCAGCTTATTGCCGGTCAGAATTATCTTCTCGGCATCTGTGATAATCACAAAGTCGCCAGTGTCAATATGCCGAGTATACTCCGGCTTATGCTTACCCATAAGAATGCGGGCAACACGGGAGGCCAGTCGGCCCAGTCGCTGCCCGGCAGCACTGATGATCCACCAGTCTTGCTGCACTTCATCCTGTTTCATTGATTTAGTCTTCAAGTTGCCCATATTGCAGTGCCCTTTCGTGGCTTAATCGCCTATGCGAGAAAGCCAACAATTACGGTCGTACCAAGCCAGCACATCTACTCATAGGTCACCCTGACCAACCACAGCCCACAGCCCGGTGCAGTTGGCCCTGCCTGCCCACGATCCTGACTGGCCAGAATCTCAGCTACCGCCGGCGGCTCCCAGCGCCCTCGTCCGACTTCGACCAGGGTTCCGACGATAATGCGTACCATCTTATACAGAAAGCCGTCTCCCTGCACGTACATCCTCACTATGTCACCGTCTCGACAAACCTCAAGGCGGTCAATGATACGTACCATATCTGTTGCCGAACCGCCCGAGGCACAAAAGGCGCTAAAGTCATGCCGACCCAGCAGAGCCTGGGCAGCTTGACCCATCGCCTGGACATCCAATGGATCAGTGATATGCCAGGCGTAGCGCCCTATGAATGGTGAGCTGGCCAGGCGATTGAAAATCTGGTAACAGTACAACTTGCGCCGGGCGTCGTGGCGCGCATCAAACTCCAGCCCAACTTCACGCGCCTCCACTACACCGACCGCCATCGGCAAGCGTTCGTCCACCGCCCTGGCCAAGTTGCTGACCGGGATAGGACTGGAACTTTCAAAGGTCACAATCTGGCCCAACGCATGAACTGCGGCGTCGGTACGACTGGCCCCGTGAACCTTGACCGGATGTCCTAGTATCGCAGCCAGCGCTTGTTGCAGCTCGCCCTGGATCGTCTTCGCGTTAGGCTGAATCTGAAATCCGGCATAGTCAGCGCCGTCATACTGGACGGTGAGCATCAGCTTGCGCATAGCTAGCACCGAGCTGGGCTCGGGACCGTGACAAAACTCTATACTTATTCCACCAGTTCAAGAATAGCCATTTCGGCTTGATCGCCGCGGCGTAGGCCTGCCCGGATGATCCGCGTGTAGCCACCGGGCCGATCAGTGTAGCGCGGGGCAATTTGCGTGAATAGGTAATCAACCAAATCCTGATCATTGATCAGCCGCAGCACCTGCCGGCGAGCCGCCAGGTCGCCCCGCTTGGCCTTGGTGATGATCTTCTCGGCTATCGGCGCGGCCTGCTTGGCCTTCGCTACCGTAGTCTTTATGCGGTTGTGACGCAGCAATGCATCAACCACTCCCCGTAGCAGAGCCTTGCGCTGATCACCCGGTCTTCCCAGTTGTTTCCCAGCTTTGCGATGTCGCATTATGTCAGCCTCTTAGAACAGCACATCTACCGGTCATCTGGCCACGCTGCGCCTGTTATTCGTCCTGTTCTTCCTGGTCGGGTTGCGCCAACGTGAGATCAAACCTAGCTAGTTTCTCGATAACTTCCTCCAACGAGCGTTCCCCGAAATTGCCGATTCCCAGCAGATCCTCTTCCGTGTGCCCCACCAGCTCGCCGACTATCTGGATATTTGACTTCTTCAAGCAGTTCAGAGCGCGGACAGTCAGATCCAGCTCCTCAATGGGTAGAGCCAGTGTCTTATCATAGACTTCCGCTTCGGCCTCCTCCAGCTTAGCTTCTGCCGCCTCTTCGGGTACCGCGGCAAAGACAGTCAGATATTCCTGGATAACGGCCGCGGCCCGCCGCAGTGCCTCATCAGGCATAATGGTTCCGTCGCCCCACAACTCCAAAGTGAGCCGATCCAGGTCAGTACGACGTCCCAAGCGCGTAGGCTCAACATAGTAGGAGGCGCGGGCAATCGGCGAGAAGAGCGCGTCCACCGGGATAACGTCAAGCGGGGTACTCTGTCGGTCGCGCTCCTCAACCGGCAGGTAACCCTTGCCTTCGGCAGCCCACATCTCCACATATAGCTCGGCGTCTTCGTCGGTTATTTGCGCTATATGCAAATCCGGATTCACTACTTCCAGCTCGGGCGGACACTGCACATCTGCTGCGGTTACTTCCTGAGGGCCGGCTGCCTCGATGGTCAGCTTGTAGCTTGCCTCCTCGTCATCTTTGAGCTCTGGCTTCTCACCATTGGCCCACCTAATCACCATTTCTTTGATGTTCAGTATCAGTTCGGTGCTGTCTTCAACAACACCTGAGATCGTGCTGAATTCGTGGCGTACACCCTCGATCCTCACATCAATAACGGTCAGACCAGACAAGTGGGCCAACAGCACTCGCCGGAAGGCATTGCCCAGAGTATGACCGAAGCCCTGCTCCAGCGGTTCTATCGAAAAACGACCGTACTTTTCGTCAAGTTCAAGTATGACGATTTCAGGCTTGACCCCTTCAGGCATATTCACGGCTCCTCACTTGTCGTATTCAGCTTCCACTCGGATCCTCGTAACAGACGACTAATCACCAAAGCCCTTGGCCACCAGCCGGCCAACTATCGCGAGTAAAACTCCATGACTAGCTGTTCGTCAACGTCGAGGTGAATCTCTTCTGGCTCAGGCAAGCTGACGACCTCCACGACGCGGTCTTTCTGATTTACTTGTAGCCACCCGGAGCTTTCTGCGCCGGCAGTGGCGGCCAGAGCCTCCTCAATAGGTTGAATGTCCTTGCTGCCATCTCTTGCCTCTATCCGCTGGCCAACTCTTACCAAGTACGAAGGAATATTGACCACCTGGGCATCAACAACGAAATGACGGTGGCTCACCATCTGACGAGCCTGCGCCCGACTGTTGGCCAAACCGGCTCGATAGATGACGTTATCCAGGCGCCGTTCCAGCAGTTGCAGCAGATTGTCTCCGCTGATCCCTGACATGCGCTCGGCCTCACGAACGTAGCGGCGGAACTGTTCTTCGCTAACACCGTAGATGCGGCGGAGCTTCTGTTTCTCGCGGAGCTGCTTGCTGTAATCACTAACCCGATACCGACGAGAACCCCGGCCCCGGTACCCTGGAGGGTAACTCTTGCGCTCCATAGCACACTTGGGACTATAACAGCGCTGCCCTTTGAGAAACAGCTTCTGCCCTGCGCGACGACATAGCCTGCAAACAGGACCGCGTTGCTGGCTCATTAACGACGTTCACCTCCGAATGGCAACCTGCCAACTGACAGTTAATCAGCTATTGCCCTCTCAATTCTCGTTGCATAACACAGTTGCAAGGGCCTACACCCGACGCCGTTTCTTAAGCCGGCATCCATTATGGGGGCGGGGAGTAACATCCTTTATCTCACCGACCTCAATGCCCGCGGCCTGAAGCGCCCGAATGGCCGTCTCCCGACCCGAACCAGGGCCCTTGGTGAAGACATCCACCTTGGATATGCCAAACTCCCGGGCCTGGCGGCCGACGTTTTCCGCGGCCAATTGGGCCGCAAAGCTGGTGCCCTTTTTCGTCCCGGTAAAACCAATCGTGCCGCCACTGGCCCAGCAGAGCGTATTACCATCGGGGTCAGTTATGGTCACAATGGTATTGTTATATGTTGACTTAATACACGCACGTCCGTAAGGCACCCGTTTGGTGATCTTGCGGCGGCGCGAACTTGATTGATTACCTCGCATTGCTCTGGCCTCCGTTAGCAGCCCAACGTGCATGCCGCTGTAGCTGACACTACTTGGGTCCTGGCACTCTCTTGCGACCTGCCACGGTCTTCTTACGCCCCTTGCGAGTGCGGGCATTGGTCTTAGTGCGCTGCCCGCGAACCGGTAGCCCGCGGCGGTGGCGGATACCTCGGTAGGAACCTATTTCAATTAACCGCTGGATATTACCGTGCACATCTCGGCGCTTCTCACCTTCGATCGTGTAGTCACGATCAATGATCTCGCGCAGCCGCGCCGCACCTTCTTCGGTAATTTCGTGCATTCGGGTGCCGGCGTCAATTTCTGCCTCCGCCACGATGGCTTCGGCACTGGTTCGCCCGATGCCATATATATAGGTCAAGGCGATATGGACTGGTTTGTCTCGGGGCAAGTCAACTCCCGCTATTCTTGGCACTGTCCATTCCTCCCTGAGTTATCCCTGGCGCTGCTTATGACGGGGGTTGGAACAAATCACGTAGATCCGTCCCCGCCGGCGCACGATTTTGCACTTGTCACAACGCTTCTTTACTGAAGCCTGAACTTTCACGGCAATGTCCTCCTCAAGACAAATAGCCATCTCCCAATCCACATTGACGGCACTGGACAAGTGACGCTGACAAGTTCAAGTCACTTGTGCAGCCAGGTGATGCGTGCCCGGGTCAGATCATACGGCGACAGCTCCACCGTAACCTTGTCACCTGGCAGGATGCGAATATAGTTGCTGCGCATCTTGCCAGACAGATAGGCAAGCACCTCGTGTCCGTTCTCCAGCTCCACCTTGAACTGAGCATTGGGCAGCTTGTCCGTCACCCGCCCTATCACGCGAATCTTTTTGTCACGCTTGCCGGTATCCTGGGACATCCGATAGCAGCTTAGCCCCTTCTGCCAGAGTCAAGATTAACGGCTCCGAGTCGGTTACAACCACTGTGTGTTCAAAATGTGCCGACAGCTCGCCGTCGGCTGTACGCACCGTCCAACCATCTTCATCCACCTGTACCTGTTCAGTGCCCGCATTGACCATCGGCTCGATGGCCAGAACCATACCTGGCTGCAAGACCAGCTCATAATCTTCAAATGCTCCGCGACTGTAGAAATTCGGAATCTGGGGCGGCTCGTGCATCTGCTGGCCGATCCCATGTCCCGTCAACTGCCGAACTACACTATAGCCGCGACTCTCCACATATTCCTGAACGGCCTGCGAGATCTGCTTCAATCTATTGCCGGCCCGGGCTTGCGCTAGACCTGCCATTAGCGCCCCCTGCGTAGTGTCAAGCAGCTCGTGATGTTCACCTGTCTGGCCGACGATGGTCGTGAACGCAGCGTCGCAGTGGTAGCCGTCGCAGTAGGCACCCAGGTCAACGCCTACTACCTGCCCCGCTTCCAGCACGGTTTCATCGGGGATTCCGTGGACCACCACATCATCAACCTGAATGCAGGTGGCAGCAGGATAGCCTCGGTATCCCTTAAATGACAACAGCGCTCCCCGGGCTCGGATGTGATCTTCAGCCAATTTGTCAAGTTTCAATGTGGTCACGCCGGGCACAATCTGCACGTGCAGCAAATCCAGCGTCTCGCCAACGATCTGCCCAGCAACTTTGAGCTTCTCCAACTCATCTTCTGAGCGCCGCGCCACACGCCGCTTGCTGGCTTTCTTAGCCACTGTCAGCAGGGCCGCCTTCCCTGCGCCAGCTCTGCCAACTCTGCACTAACCTGCTGCTGGCCCTGCTCAGCATCAACGGCGACGAGCTGTCCGCGCTGCTGATAGTACTCAATCAACGGTGCAGAGTCCTGCTCATAAACCTTCAGCCGATTACGGATCGCTTCCGGTTCGTCGTCGCTACGGCGATAAAGCTCTCCGCCACACTGCGGACACTTGTCCCCGATGTCCAGTCCGTCACGGTGGACATTGTATATCGTCCCGCAGTCCAGGCACATCCGCCGCCCGCTCAATCGCCGCACGACCTCCGCGTCACTGACCGCCAGATTCATTACCAGCGGCTGCTCGCGGTTTAGTGTCTCAAGCATCCCAGCGAGCGCTTCTGCCTGAGCCGTGGTGCGCGGAAAGCCGTCGAGCAGAAAGTGCATCTGGCAGTCGAGCTGCTCCATGCGCTCGGCGACCAGATCAATGACCAGATCATCTGGCACCAGCTCGCCGGCCTCCATGTAGCCCTGCGCCTGTTTGCCCAAGTCACTGTCCTTAGCTACTGCCGCCCGCAGCAGATCTCCGGTGGACAGGTGCGCATAGCTCATATGCGCCATCAAATAGTCTGCATGGGTGCCCTTGCCGGCTCCCGGCGGCCCCAGCAGTATCAAATCTCGCTGTGCCATCGACCAGTTGTCCTTTGCAACTCAACTCAAAGCCGCCCAATTGTAGTCACTGCCAACTAGGCGTGCAAGAACCCGCGGTAGTGGCGCATCAACAGTTGCGCCTCCACCTGCTGCATCGTATCGAGAGCTACCCCGACAATAATCAGCAGCGAGGTGCCGCCGACCAGGGTGAAGCTTTGTACGCCGGTTATTGGCCCAACATAGTACTGCATAATTGCGACAACACCCAGGAAGACCGCCCCAGCCAAAGTAATGCGGTACAGAATCTTGTCCAGATAGTCCCGGGTCTTCTCGCCGGGCCGAATGCCCGGCACCGCGCCGCCGTTTTTCTGCAGGTTCTCGGCGATCTCTTCGGGATTGAAGGTAACCGCCGTATAGAAATAAGTAAACAGAATTACCAGAATAAAGTACAGAAACGATGCAAAATGATTGCTCTGGCTTGGCGTGCTGAAGCTTACTATTGTCTGAATAGCGTTGAAGACGCTATCTTCGGAAAACCCCAGACGTGCAATAGCCTGTACGACATTGTCATTCATCAAGAATTGTCCGATTTGCGCCGGAAACATCGCTACCGCAATGGCGAAGATGATCGGCATCACTCCGGCCTGATTGACCCGTAGGGGCAGGTAGCTGCTCTGACCACCGTAGACGCGGGTCCCTCTGACCCGCTTGGCATACTGGACTGGAATCTTGCGCTCGGCTTGTTGCACCTTGATAATACCGTAGATCATTCCCACAAAAATAGCCACCAGGAACAGGACGTTGCCGAGGCCGATGTGGCCGGCCACAAGCATCTGCAAGGTAGTCCCCAATTCCTGAGGCAGCGCCGTCATTATGCCCACAAAGATTATCAATGACACGCCCTGGCCGATGCCGTATTCGGTGATCTGCTCGCCGATATACATCAGAAACAGTCCGCCGGCTACCATCATAACCACATCAAAGCCAATAATCATCGGCCCGCCCTGGAATGCACCCACAGTGCCGAAGAATCCAATCATTCCAAAGCCTTGCAGCACACAAATGCCCACGGTGGTGTACTTGGTCCATTGGCGGATTTTGCGCTGACCCCATTCACCCTCTTTTTGCAGCTGCTCAAGGGCGGGGACCGCCATCACCAGGAGTTGAAAGATAATTGAAGCGGTGATATAGGGCATTATGCCCAAGGCCAATATAGAAAACCGCTTTAGTGAGCCGCCGGAAAAGGCGTTAAGCAGTCCCCCAATGCCCCCGCCAAACGCTCCGGAGAACAGCCGCTCCATAGCCTCCTTGTTGACTCCCGGCAGCGGTACATGTGCGCAGGCCACATATATGCCAAACATGACCATCACGAAGAGTATGCGCTTGCGCACATCAGGCAAACGCATCGCCTGGGCCAGGTTGGCAATCCGCTCTTGCATCAGTCAATAACCTCCGCACTACCGCCGGCCGCTTCGATCTTCTCGCGGGCCGACTTACTAAAGGCGTGAGCCCTGACCTCGAGCTTGCACGATAGCTCTCCGTCACCCAGTATTTTCACGCCATCACCAATCTTGGAGATGAGGCCACTGTCCAGCAGTACCTGCGGCGAGACTGCACTTCCCTCGGCGAAGCGTTCCAGGTCTGCGACATTCACAACCTGATACTCCTTGCGGAATATCCCGATGTTGTGAGCCTTGTTGCTCTGGCCCCGCAGCTTGGGCAAGCGGCGATACAGCGGCGTCTGGCCCCCTTCAAAGCCCGGTTTGATGCTGAAGCGGTGCTTCTGGCCGCTCTCGCCCCGGCCACAAGTTTTGCCCTGACCGGCAGCAATGCCCCGGCCCTTACGCTTGGCCGACTTATGCCTGGCCTTATTTGGTTTCACGTCACACAAATCCATATTAGCTCGCTTTCTCTCTGTGTCTTTGCTGTCCGATTCCCTGCCGGCGGTTTCCCAGCCGGCCGATGACAAAAGTGAAAACTCAGAACTTCAAGCCCGCCTCGCGAGCGGCCTCGGCCAGAGCAGCAACCTTGCCATGATAAGGCCAACCGGCCCGGTCAAAGACAACCTGCTCAATGCCCTCGTCAAGTGCTCTCTTTGCCACAGCCTCGCCGACAGCCGCGGCGGCCTCCGTATTGGCCGTACTGGACAGTTCCGCGCTGACCTGCTCATCAAGGGTACTGGCAGCCACCAACGTATGGCCGCGAGTGTCATCAATTACCTGAGCATAGATGTGCTTAAGCGACTTGGTGACGCACAACCGCGGTCGCTGCGAGGTGCCCCTGGTCTTGGCACGACCTCGCATCTGCCGCCTGCGTCGAGCTACTCTTCTGTCTCGTTCTTGACTCACAGTCAGCCTTCCTTAACCAGAGTACAGCCCCGCTCCCGCCCTTGCCTACTCGACACCGATCTTGGCTTGCTTGCCGGGCTTGCGGCGGGGCTGCTCGTCAGTATACTTGATACCCCGCCACTGCGTCCCCTTTGCCCAGTAGGGACCTACGGGCTTCACCGCGCGGATGTCGGCAGCCATCTGTCCAACTACTTGCTTATTCGTCCCGCGCACCACAATCTGATCATTATCGCTGATTTCTATCTCCACGCCTTCGAGAGGTTCAATGACCACCTCGTGGGAAAAGCCCACATAAAGCCGCAGGCTGTTGCCTTGCATCTGGGCCCGATAGCCCACACCCTGATATTCCAAACGTTTTTCAAAGCCTTCGACCACGCCTGTGACCATATTCGCAACCAAAGCCCGGATCAGGCCGTGAAGAGCACGATGCTTCTTCTGTTCGGTGGCCCGAGTGAAGATAATCTGACCTTCGTCAATGGTAGCGCTGACTCCATCAGGTACCGGCTGGGAAAGTTCCCCCAGCGGTCCCTTAATCGTCATCACACCATCTTTGATGTCAGCCTCGACCTCATCAGGCATCTCAATTGGCGCTTCACCTATGCGCGACATGTTCGCTTGCTCCTCAGCGTTTGATCATCAGCGCGTCTGCTGGACTACCACAGCTCACAGATTACTTCTCCGCCGGTGCCCGCCTGGCGGGCCCGTTTAGCGCTCATAACACCCCG
>JAUVZM010000020.1 GCA_030602615.1 bacterium | reverse complement strand
CGAACAGGAAGTAATCTACGAGGTACTCGGCTATGGGCCCATTCAGACGCTAATTGATGACCCGGACATCACCGAGATAATGGTCAATGGCCCCCACCAGGTCTTCATTGAACGAAATGGTAGACTGCAATTGACCAACCGGCGCTTTGCCGACGATGACCACGTAATGCGCATCATTGAGAAGATTATTGCGCCGCTCGGGCGCCGGCTAGACGAGAGTATGCCTATGGTAGATGCTCGCCTGCCCGACGGCTCGCGGGTCAATGCCATCATCCCTCCACTGGCCATTAATGGCCCTTGTATTACGATTCGCAAATTCTCCGCCGATCCTTATACTCCTGACGATCTGGTCAACTTTGGTACCCTGACCTCCCAGATCAAGGACTTCCTGGAGGCCTGCGTCCGTTCTCGCCTGAACATGATGGTCTCGGGTGGAACCGGCAGCGGGAAAACGACGACCCTCAACGTTCTTTCTTCATTTATCCCTGAGGATGAACGAATCATCACGATCGAGGATGCTGCCGAGCTACAGCTCCAGCAAAACCACATAATAACTCTGGAAAGCCGGCCGCCGAACACAGAGGGCAAAGGGGAGATCTCTATCCGTACGCTGGTGAGAAACTCGCTGCGGATGCGACCAGACCGGATCATTGTCGGGGAGGTACGGGGCGGAGAAGCCCTGGACATGCTTCAAGCTATGAACACCGGGCACGAAGGATCAATGAGCACCGTGCACTGCAACTCACCGCGCGATGCTCTAGCCCGTCTGGAAACAATGACGCTGATGGCGGGGATGGAGCTACCCATCAGCGCCATCCGTCAGCAGATTTCCTCGGCGCTGCATCTGATCGTCCACCAGAATCGTCTGCGTGACGGTTCGCGACGCATCACTTCTATTACTGAAGTACAGCGCATGGAAGGCGAAGGGATTGTGTTGCAGGACCTGTTTACATTCAAACGTAGTGGAATAGACGAGGAGGGGAATGTTATCGGCGAACACACCGCCACCGGTGTTCGGCCACTGTTTATGGACATTCTGGAGGCCGAAGGCTACAAGCTGTCTGCCGATATCTTTATGCCCTCCTCGCAGCAACCTGCGGGGGTGATGTGATCAATGGGTGCCCTTCTGCTTGCTGGCACTGTGTTGCTTCTGGCCGTGGCTGGCGGGGCGATAGCCTATATAGCCTCGGCCCGCGCAAGAGGCGACCACAAACGCCTCTCAAGCATAGCTGTTCACGATGCACCCCGCCAATCGGCAGCACCAAGAACGGATTGGCCCAGCGTGCGCGATCGCGCTCCGATCATTACCAGTCTGCTGCGACGAACTGAGATCCAGAACGCCCTGCAGATAGAGATATTGCGCGCCGGGTGGCTATTGCGGCCTTCAGAGCTAATCGCGTTGATTATCGGCGCAGGTATCGTTGGGGCTCTCATCGGGCTGGGAGCCAGCCAGCGTTGGCCTGTGGCTGTGCTGGGAGCAGGGATTGGCGCAGTTGTTCCCTGGGTGATGTTGAAGGCACGTCAGTCGTCTCGTGCTAAGGCGCTTACTGCTCAGATCCCTGAGGCCATGGATATGCTGGCTTCGGCGCTGCGTTCAGGCTTTTCTTTCTTGCGGGGCTTGCAGCTCATTGCCAGCCAGATGCATCCTCCCATATCCCAGGAGTTTTCCCAGGTCGTAGAGGAAGTTCAGTTTGGTGCCTCCGTGTCGGAGGCTCTGGACAACCTCATTGACCGAACCAAAGACTATGATCTGGAACTAGTGGTCTCAGCGGTGCAAACACAACTTGAGATCGGCGGCAACCTGGCTGAGATACTGGACAATATCGGCGGTATGATTCGTGAGCGAGTAAAGCTTAGCGGGGAAATCGCAGCAGCAACTACCGAAGGTAGACTGTCGGCGGCTATCCTGCTGGCTCTGCCCTTCGGCATAGCATTTGTGATGAGCATAACCAACCCAGGTTATATGGATCCTCTTTTTACTACCAGGTTGGGCAACATACTATTGGTCATCGGATGTGGGCTGATGGGACTGGGAGCCATAGTAATTAAAAAGCTCGTAACTATCGACATCTAAGCAGCTCATTGGCTGGCAATGAAGAGGTGGAAAAGGGCTTATGGCAGGGCTATTCATAGTAATCGGAATATTGGTCTTCGCGGCCATCGCCGCCCTGATAGCCGGGTTTGCCACCGAGAGCCACGCAGTGCGGATCTGGGAGAGAGTCGAGGATGTCCAGCAGCGCAGCCGGGTGGTGATGGAGGGCACCCAACTGGATACGGAGTTGTCTAAGTCGATCGGCGAAAGACTCATCGTGCCCGGCCTGCAGCGTATGCGCGACCACGTTATGCAGCTTGCGCCATCCCAGGCAAAGGCTACTGCCAGAGATAAGCTCGATCGGGCAGGCAGTCCCAGCGGTCTGACGGTTGACAGCTTCTTGACATTGCGTTTCATCTTCGTTTTTGGAGGGCTGATAGCCGCTGGCGCCCTATTTATACTGTGGCCTGGCGCTACGTTGCACCGATGGCTCGGCAGCGGCCTGCTGGCATTACTGGGAATCCTGGGCCCTGATTACTACCTGGATCTGAAGATAAGAGGTCGCCAGTATACTATTCGCAAATCGTTGCCCGATGTTATTGACTTATTGGTGGTAAGTGCCGAGGCAGGCACTGGCCTCGACGGCGCGCTGGCTGTGGTAACCAAGCGCAAGCAGGGCCCGCTGGTCGACGAGTTCAACCGAGTGCTGGCGGAGATGCGCCTGGGAAAAAGCCGACAGCAGGCCTGGCACGATATGGCAAAGCGGGTTGACCTGGATGAGCTGAGGATGTTGGTGGCGGCTCTCCGGCAAGCCGAGCAGCTCGGTGTCAGCATCGCCAAGACCTTGCGCACCCAAGCCGACTCACTGCGCACCCAGCGCAGCCTGCGCGTGCGCCAAATTGCCGCCAGCTTGGCCATCAAGATGCTGTTTCCCCTGATCTTTTTTATCCTGCCGGCATTGTTCATTACCGTGCTCGGCCCAGGCCTGATAACAGTATTCAGGGGCTTCAAAGAGTTGGGCTGGTAACAACAGTTGCCGTCACAGGACTCCAGGGGAGAGCCACGGGCACACTCGTAGCCAACCAACGTAATGAGAATCCTCATTGCCTGTGCGAATGAAGAGCAAGTCGGCGAGATCCTTGCTGAGATTCATCGAGTGGCGCCGGACTGGCAGGCCAGTGAGTGCCATTCAGTGCCAGTGCTTGAGAAGCTGCTAGCCCAGGAGCACTACGACGTTATTGTCTGCGACCTGGAACTGTTATTCTCCCCTGCCCTCGAGGAACTGCAGCGTATCACCGCGCGGGCCCCTGATACGTATTTCGTAGTCCTCGCCTCCCGCGACAGTCAACTACTGGGAGCTCGTGCTCTGTCAGCAGGTGCTGACTACCATGTTACCAAGTCTGACCGCTGGATTAACGAATTGCTCCTGGTAGTCAAGCGTGCCGAAGAAATCATCGGCAGCCGTCAGCAAACTCGCCGCATTTGTGAGTTCAACCAGTGCCTCCTGGATTTGGCTACCATAGTCGCCACCAAAAAAGACTTAACCCCACGGCTTGCCGCTATTGCTCAGGCAGCAATGAGCATAATGGAGGCCAACCGCTGCTGGATAGGAGTCTTGAATCAAGAAGGCAACGAATTTGAGGACTTTCACGGCTACGGAAGCACCCAAGCCGAGGCGGCCGACTGGGAAGTGCAGGTTCGTGACACTGCCTGGCGCTCGCTACACCACAAAGAGCTGCTCATCGATCAGATCGGTGAGGCTGGTCCCAGCGCGCGGCGGGTGATTGCACTGCCCATGGTCTCGGAGAATGGTCCGGTAGGGGCTCTGGCTATGGTTAGTTCAGCAGTCACGCCGCTCGGCGAACCGCACAGAAATGCTTTGCAATTTCTTTGTGCCCTGACGGCAGTGCTCATTCACAATGAGCGGCTGGATCGGCTCTTGCAGCGCCGCGCCCAGCAGATTGGAGCAGCGGCCACTCAGACCTGGGAAGAAGAAGAGCTCGCTCGCACGGTTCTAAATGCGGCGGTGGCTGTAACTGACAGTCAGCAACCCTCGGAAGTTCTCGAGAAGATCGCAACTAACGCGGCTGTGGAAATCGGTTTCGACCGGGTCAGCATTTACCTGACCGATGACGAGCAGAGCCTACTGCGTGGCACTCTGCAGGCCACCTCTGACGGCGGGGTGGCGGATATATCCGACCGCAGCTATCCGCTCAAGTCTAGCGACAATCTGCTGGCTGATGCCGCTTGCGGCGAGGCGCCGTATGTACTACTCGGCCCCGAAGACGGTGACGAGGGAGCTACTGGCGGTGCAGAAGGCGACTACCCTCAACTGTTAGTGCCGCTGCGCACGCACGGAGATCTGGTGGGCCTGCTGGTCGCCGACAACCACCAGACTCACGCGCCCATACCTCCCCAGCGAGTGCGCCTGCTGCGCTCGTTGGCAGCTATGGCCGCAGTCGCTCTGGAGAGAATTCGGGTGGACAAGCTGCGGGAGCTGTTTGTGTCCAGTATCTCTCACGAACTGCGCGCTCCGCTAGCTTCCTTGCAGGCGACCAGCGAACTGGTCTTGGATGAAGAAGTCGGTCCCCTCAACGAAGACCAGCATCAGTACCTGGCGAGGATGGATTCGGCTTGTCGCCATATGCGCCGCATTCTGGACGATCTCACCGACTGGTCGCACTTGCAAGCGGGCAAGATATCAATCCGCAAACGCAAAGTTGATCTGCGCCAGGCAGTTGAGCATGCCACCCAGACGCTGCGTTCAAGAGCCGACCAAGCTGGGGTAGAGATACTACTTAAGTTGCCTCCAGATAGCCTGGAGGTATTCACCGATCCCCGGCGAATTGAACAAGTCCTTATCAACTTAGTAGACAACGCAATAAAATTTAATTACCATAGAGGCCAAGTGGAAGTATCTGCCTTCATCGTAGAGGGAGAAGCAGTAGCTCAGATCTCGGATACGGGGCCGGGCATACCGATCGAACTGCAGGGGCGCATCTTCGAGGCCTTCGACCGGGGCAGCGAAGAGATAAGCCGCTCAGTTGAGGGAGTGGGGCTGGGGTTGGCCATTGCCTCCCAGATAACCACACTGCTGGGAGGACGGATTGAAGTCAACAGTGAGCCGGGGCAGGGCAGTGCCTTCTCCGTCCACCTACCGCTTGAGGGCAGTAGCGAATATTAAACGGGACGATGGTTTATGGAACAGCGCAAGATACTGATAATTGAAGACGATACCGAGCTGGCTGACGTTATCGCCCGCAAGCTGGAGAATGCCGGCTTCGCGATTCTCTCTACTACTGATGGTCTCGAGGGAATAAGGTTGGTCGACAGTGAGGAGCTAGACCTAATCTTACTTGATCTGGCCCTGCCGGATGTCGATGGGATCGACGTGCTGCGGCACCTGCGCCAGCGTACAGCTTTGCCGATCGTCATAATTAGCGGGCGAACCGAGGAAGCCGAGCGCGTGGTTGGCCTGGAGCTGGGCGCCGACGACTATATGGCCAAGCCCTTTGGGCTGAATGAGCTTCTGGCGCGCGTCCGCGTAGTTCTCCGCCGAGCCGAGGGTGCCATGGTGGATACCGACCTGTCCGGGATTCTCTCAGCAGCTACTGTAGAACAACAGGAATCGGCGCTCCCCACAGCGGAGGCTGAAGTGCTCTCGGCAATGGATATTGAGATGAATATTCCCGCTCGCCGCGTCTGGGTGGGCGGCGAAGAAGTTCCGCTGACCCGTACGGAATTCCTCATCCTCCAGACACTGCTGGAGAATCAGGGCAAGGTCATCAGCCACGAGATGCTATTGCAGGCGGCCTGGGGCGCAGAGACCGACGATACCCACTTGGTCGAGGTGCATATGGCCAATCTGCGGGCAAAAATTGAGGATGACCCCAGAGGTCCCCAGCGGATCCAGACAGTCCGCGGCTTCGGCTACCGCCTTGGCTAGCTATTCCCCAAAAGCTCCCGAAATTCTTCTTCGGCAATAGTAGTGACGCCCAACTCCTGGGCCTGCTGGTACTTGGAGCCGGGCTCTTCTCCGATGATCACGTAGTCAGTGCGACTGCTGACCGATGAGGTCACCCGGCCCCCGCGTCGTTCAACCTGTTCAGTGGCTTGTTCCCGGGTAAAGCTGTCCAGCGTACCGGTAAAGACAAAGGTTCGCCCAACCAGTGCATCCGCGGTTATCTCCTGTTGCTCAATCTCAATCCCCCGGTCTATCAGGTCACCGACAATCTGGCGATTGCGCTCTTCCCCAAAGAAGTTGAGAACGCTCTCGGCGATCTGTGGCCCAATGCCCTCGACAGCCACCAACTCGTCGCAACTGGCTTGCTCAACGGCCGGCAGGGTCCCGAAATGGTCGGCAAGCAGGCGGGCAACATATTCGCCGACGTGCACAATACTCAGGCTATACAGAAACCTGGCCAGCGTGGTCTGCTTGCTGGCTTCCAGCGCGTCCAGCAGATTCTGCGCTGATTTCTGCGCCATCCGCTCCAGGGAGGCAAGCTGCTGCACAGTCAGATCGTAGATATCAGGAAGGTGTTCCACTAGACCAGATTCAACGAGCTGAGCGACTATCTTCTCCCCTAACCCCTCGATGTCCATCGCCCGGCGCGAGGCGAAGTGCGCGATGCGTCCCTGTAGCTGGGCCGGGCAGTCAATGTTCGGACAATGGACAACCGGTTCGTCCTCAGCCCGCAGCACCTCAGTGCCACATACCGGACAAGCGTCGGGAATCCGGAACTTCCGCTCATCGCCGGTGCGCTGCTCACTGATAGCCTTGACGACATAGGGTATCACATCGCCGGCTCGCTCAATAATTACGGCATCACCGATTCTAATGTCTTTCCGATCAATTTCGTCCTGATTGTGCAGGCTGGCCCGCTGAACTGTTGCCCCACCGATCTCCACCGGCTCCAGCAGCGCCACGGGGGTAAGCGCGCCCATGCGGCCAACGCTGACAATGATATCATTGATGCGCGTGGTCTCACGATAGGCCGGGAACTTGTAGGCCACTGCCCAACGCGGGCTGCGGGTGCGCGTGCCCATCTGTCCCTGCATAGCCAGCTCGTTCACCTTAAAGACGACACCGTCTATCTCATAAGGGAGCTGCTCACGCTGCTCGGCGAGACGGCGGTAGAAATCCAGGCATTCGGCAGCGCCCCGGCACAGGGCGTTGCGCTCGTCAACGCGAAAGCCCCAGCGCGTCAGCATCTCCAGCACTTCCCCTTCGCTGCTGAACTCATATCCGCTCACTGCCCCGACCCCGTACGCATAGATATTGAGCGGGCGGGAGGCGGTAATGTTTGAATCAAGCTGGCGTACCGACCCGGCGGCAGCGTTGCGGGGATTGGCAAAAGCGGGCTCGCCTCGGGCTTCACGGCGACGATTTAGCTCGCGAAAGGCGGCCAGGGGAATGTAGATCTCACCACGAACCTCCACAACTTCCGGCAGGGGCGTACCCTCGCCAGACATCAGCTTCAGTGGCACTGCCCTGATGGTGCGGACATTGTCGGTGATATCCTCGCCAGTAGTGCCGTCACCACGGGTAGCGGCAACCGTCAGGCTGCCATCTTCGTAAGTCAAGCTAACCGCTAGGCCGTCGTACTTCGGCTCGGCCACGAAGGTTACATCCTCGCCAGCCTCGGCGATGACAGTCTCAACGAAATGACGCATCTCTTCTTCGCTATAGACGCTTTGCAGACTAAGCATAGGTACCCGGTGCGTGACAGTGCCTAGCTCTTCGCGGGGCGGGGCACCTACTCGCTGCGTGGGAGAATCAGCCGTGACCAGGTCGGGGAACTGGGCCTCCAGCTCCTCCAACTGGCGGAACATCCGGTCGTACTCGGCGTCCGAGATAGCCGGTTCATCAAGCACGTAGTACCGATAGTTGTGGTCACGTATCTCCTCACGGAGCTGCTCGATTTGCTCGCGAGCCTCTTTCTTGCTCATCTACTATGATTCCTCGCCGCTGCCCCCATCAGGGGGAAATTGCGCGCCGGGCTGCAGGCCACGATGTATCCAGCGAATTCGCAATAGGTCAACAACCACCCGTGGCCCATCACGCAGCATCCGAACCCGGCTGTGCGGGTCATCTATCCAACGTACCGGCACCTGGACGATGTTGTAACCCAGGCGTCGGGCTATGTAAAGCAACTCCACATCGAAGGCCCAGCCGGTCAGGCGCTGCCGGGTGAAGATCGCCTGAGCGGCGGTGGCGGTGAAGAACTTGAATCCACATTGAGAATCAGGAATGCCGGGAAGCAACACAGTGCGCACAAAGCTGCCGAATAATTTCCCCGCCCGCTCCCGCCACCACGGCTGGTGCTTGGCGATTTGCGACTCAGGCAAAGCCCGCGAACCTATTACCACATCCGCACCGGACTCGAACGCCGGGCGAACCTTATCAAGCTGGTCAATCGGCGTGGCCATATCGGCATCAGTAAAGCCGACATAGCGACCCCGGGCGCTGAGAATGCCGCGCCGCACCGAATAGCCCTTGCCGCGATTCTGTTCATTGACCAGGACGCGCATAGCCACCGGCACCGAAGCCTGGCCAGCAAGCCGAGCAGTGCCGTCGGTACTGCCATCATCAACAACGATTATCTCGCCGCCTATAGCACGTGAGCGGAAATAATCCGCCACCTGCTCCAGCGCCGCCTGAATACCTTCAGCTTCATTATAGGCAGGGATAACTACCGATATTTCGGGTTGCCCTAACTCATCATTCAATTGGGAACATCCCTCTGGGTGAGCATAGCTAGGCCAATATTGAGAACCGGTCGTAATCAACGGCTCCCTGAACGGGACGGCCGGGCAGGAAATCAGCCCAATCTAATGAAACTGTTCACTCATCAGTGTTTCGCTGACCAGTCAGCGTTTACCTTCTACACTCAAGCTTAACCCGTCGGCCGCCCGCTCTGCAGCCTACCAGCCCGTAGAATCTGTGGAGGTGATAATGAGGCTGATAGTGAACTATCGATAGCCAGAGCCTCTGCGTTGTGCCCGGCATTCAGCGCGACAGGCGCGGGCAAATCACAATACGGACGGCTGATTATGTCTCTGCTTATTCTGGCCAATGATTTCCCTCCCAGCACCGGTGGCATCCAGCGCTACCTGTACGGGCTGGCTGTGGCTCTGCACCACCGCGGAGAAGAAGTCGTAGTAATCACCACCGAGCAACCTCACGCCGCAGAGTTTGACGCCACCAGCCCGGTGCCGACTTTGCGGGTTCCTGCCGCGCGCAGATTTCAAGCAGCCCGAAATCTGGCCGATGGTGCCATAAGCTACATTCATAAAGGCGCACACGAGGAGAAAGTCAAGGCGATAATAGCCGCCAACTGGTGGCCTGATGGTTACGGCGCGTGGCTGGTGCGGCGCCGCACTGGCGTGCCATACGTGGTGATCGGCCACGGACGAGAGATGGTCCAAACCGGAGTCAATCTGATCAAGTGGCTGATGCAGCAACTGGTCATCCGCGGCGCAGCAGGCGGCCTGGCCAACAGCCACTACTCCGCTCAGCAACTAAGCCGTCGCGGTCTTCCCCAAAAACGCATCCAAGTGATCTATGGCGGAGTAGATCCAACTCAGTTTGCTGCCCCTACAACCCCTGATGAACTAGTGCGCCGCAAACTGGCCAAAGATAACCAGCCCATACTGCTGACTGTCAGCCGCCTGGTCAGACGCAAGGGACACAGCCAGGTAATGGCGGCTCTTCCGCAGATAGCCAGAGAAATAGGCCCCGTCAAATATATTATCGTCGGCAGTGGACCCGAAGAGTGGAGACTGCGCCAACTGGCCAGAGAATACAGCATTGACGACTGCGTGCAGTTTCTGGACGAGGTGGATGACCGCGAGCTGTCTGCCCTCTACCAAACCGCCGATGTCTTCGTTATGCCCAGCCGCGATCTGTACGGACAACCAATCGAAGGCCTGGGCCTGGTCTATCTGGAAGCAAATCTGTGTGGACTACCGGTAGTCGCCGGTGACACCGGTGGTGTCTCGGATGCGGTAGTTGACGGGAAGACCGGGCTACTGGTCAATCCCGAAGATCCTGCCGCGATAGCCTCAGCCGTCGTCCGGCTGCTCTCTGATTCGGACTTGGCCACCCAACTGGGGACGGCAGGGCGGGCCCGCGTGCTGGCAGAATTTACCTGGGAGCGAGTGGCCGCGCACTGTCAGATGGCGTTGGCTGATTGGGGTCTAACCGCAGGCCCGCCGGAGGTGAGCTGATGAGGCGCGACGACCCCACGCCCATCGCCTACGTGGACCACGCCGTGGACCTCGGAGGGGCCGAGCATAGCCTCATCGAGCTTATCAGCCGGCTGGACCGGACTTGTTTCACTCCAGTAATTCTCTATACTGAGGGAGCTAAGTGGCTGCAGTCCGATCGGATTGCAGATGTCCAGAAAATAGCTGCGGTTCCCCCCCATCCCCTGCTGGAACAGAAAAGGGATGAGGTCAGCACCGGGCTACTACGCCTGATGCCTAATGCGTGGACTGCTTTGCGACTCTCCCTGAAGCTGCGCAGAGCCCTCCAGCGCACGGGCGCTCAACTGGTGCACACCAACTCTCTGAAGACTCACTTCATTGGCGGGCTGGCTGCCCGCCTGGGGCGCCTGCCACTGATCTGGCACGTCCGTGATCTGCTCGCCGAGGACGAAGGCTATCATTTACTGCGCCGGGCGGCTCGCCTGCTGCGTCCCCAGGTGATTGCAATCTCTGAGGCGGTAGCAGAGCAATTCGCCGGATTGCCAGCCGAAGTGACCGTTATTCCCAATGGTATACCGCTGGACAAGTTCTGCCCGGGTTCGCCCTCGCCGCCGCTACGCAGCGAGCTTGGGCTGACCGCCGATGACCACGTATTACTGGTAGTCAGCCGACTCACCCCCTGGAAGGGCCATTTCACGCTGCTGGAGGCCGTCGCCAGATTGGTTGAGCGCTGGCCCCGGCTGAAGCTAGTCGTCGTCGGCGAAGTGGCCTTCTGGGAGGCCGACTACGAACAGCAGCTCAAACAGCGAGCAGCCGAGCTGGGACTAACCGAGCAAGTGATATGGACGGGCTTTCGCAGCGATGTTCCGGAGCTACTGCGGCTGTGTGATATATTCGTACTGCCTTCGGTAGGAGAGCCATTCGGGCGGGTGATAATAGAGGCGATGGCGACCGCCCGGCCGGTCGTGGCTATCGAATCGGGCGGAGTACCTGAAGTAGTAGTTGACGGCCAAACTGGACTGCTGGTACCACCGGAGGATGCTCAGTCCCTAGCGGGCGCAATCCAGACGCTGCTGGCCGATGGCCAGCGTGCTCAGCAGATGGGGGCGGAGGGCCGGGCCCGCGCGCACCAGCTTTTCAGTGCCGATCGGGTCGCCCGGCAGGTACAGGAACTGTATCAGAGGATACTCAACAAGAGTCGATAGAACAACCCCAGGCCAACGCAGGCGTCACACCTCTCAGTGGCGGCGCAGGAAGGCAGGGATGTCGAGGTCATTCTCGTCGTATGTGGGCAGTTCTTCCTGAAAAGCCGCTCCTGGCGAACTCGCCCCGTTCTTCTCAGATGGTTCTTCGGCCTCGGCTGCCCAGCGTCGGGCAGACGGTCGCCGTGAAGGCCCCTCGTCAAAGCCGGTAGCTACCACAGTCAGACGCAAGGTGCCCTCCAGTTGCTCGTCAATGACGGCACCGAGGGTCATATCGGCGTTGTCACCCTCACCCTGAGCAGCCTCCTGGATGAGACGGGCAGCTTCATGGACTTCTCGCAAAGAAAGGTCGGGGCCGCCGGTGATATTTACCAGCAGCGCAGTGGCTCCTTTGATATTTGTCTCAAGCAAGGGGCTGTCAATGGCCATATTAGCTGCTTCCGCCGCCCGGTTCTCGTCGCTGGCCTCGCCGATACTCATCATGGCAGTGCCGGCACCCTTCATAACTGAACGCACGTCAGCAAAGTCGAGGTTAATCAACCCAGGAACGACAATGACTTCGCTGATACCCCGCACGCCCTGGTGGAGAATCTGGTCGGCGAGGGAGAAGGCCTCTCGCAGAGTGAGATCTTCGTCGGATAGTTCAATCAGACGATCGTTGGGAATAACAATTAGTGCGTCTACCTGTTCTTTGAGTCGCTTGAGGCCCTCGTCGGCGACCTCACCACGGCGACGGCCTTCGACGGCGAAGGGCTTGGTGACGATGCCCACAGTCAGGGCATCAAGCTCGCGAGCAATTTCAGCAATAATGGGGCTGGCGCCGGTGCCCGTGCCACCACCCATTCCCGACGTAATGAAGACCATATCTGAATCATCAAGGCTCATCAGGATTTCCTGGCGGCTCTCTTCACCGGCCTGTCGGCCGAGGTCGGGATCGCCCCCGGTGCCCAGTCCGCCGGTGAGTTTTTCCCCTATTTGTAGCTTCTTGTCGGCTGCCGACAGATCCAGGACCTGCAGGTCAGTGTTGACCGCTACATATTCAACACCCATAACCCCTGCCTCAATCATCCGGTCCACGGCGTTGGATCCACCGCCACCGACTCCAACTACTCGTATTCGGGCATAGTCCTCTACGTTATCTAGCATTACCGGCCCCTCCCTTGGCTGACGTGCACATGAAAAGACTCGCGAAACCCGGAAGCATTCAGATTATATAGCCCTATTACTGGCCTGTCAAGACGCCGCTGCAAAGCAAGCGCGCAGAGCAACGGCAATGCCAAACCTGCTGACTGCACAGCCTAGTTGTGTCCACGTTCTTCGTCAGTCGGCTCATCTCCTGCCACTTCCTGCTTAACACAGACACAGACCTGGGCAGGACGCACCACTCGATCGTGTATCTTGTAGCCAGGGCGAAATTCCTCGATGATCTCGCCGCTGGCCACTGCGCCATCGTCCACGGTTCTGCGTTCGACCGCTTCATGGATGCCGCTATCAAATTGCTCCCCGACAGCCTCCACTCTTTTCACGCCGAACTGCCCGAGCACCTCCTGCAACTGTCGGTATATCATCTGCACACCGGCCAGAACCTCTTCCGGCGACTCGTCTTCGTTGTGCGCTGACTCTAAGGCCAATTCCATATGATCTAATACTGGCAACAGGGCCGTGACAAGCTGCTCATGGGCGTATTGGAGTTGTTGGGCACGCTGGTCAGCTACGCGCTTGCGGTAGTTGCGCAGTTCAGCCGCAGCGCGTAAGTAGCGGTCCTCGTACTCAGCAACTTCACCTTCTAGTTTCTCTATTCGCTTCTCAAGCTCTGCCTGTGAGGGAGGAGCCTTCTTCGTTGCCTCTTCAGTTTCCTCCTCGGCTTCAGTTGCTCTGCTGCATTCGGTCTCGTCGGTCACTAACTTGACCTCCAAATTCTGTCAATTCTGCCAGGCAAAGCCCCAACAGAAATAGCAAATCAATCTAGTAGAAGAATTGCCAGGGCCGGAGCGTGATTGCTCATCCATTGCAGGCATCGCAGCGCTGGGGCTAGGGTGAATGTTGAACCTCGCCACCACTCAGGATCTGCCCGACTTGCTGCGCGACGCAGTCTACTGCCGATATTACTTCGGGGTAGGCCATGCGCATCGGCCCCAAAACACCAAGAATCCCGCGCTGATTGCTTGGCCCCCTGAATCGCGACATCACTGTGCTACACTGTGCCAACTGTGGTATAGCGTGTTCCGACCCAATTAGTACCGCCACTTGCTGCGTTGTGCCAGCCATCGTCAGCAACTGTCGCAGCATCCGTTGCTCCCCCAGTGCCTCGATCACCGCCTGCAGGTACGAGAGATGTTGAGACTCAGGCTCCTCCAGAATGTAGGCTGTCCCCTCAACGTAGATGCGGCCCTCGCCTGAGGCCGAAAGCTGACGGCGCACCGCCTCCAGCAGCTTCTGGAAAACCGTTTCCTCGCCGGCCCCCGCAGCGACCTGTTCGGGTAGCCTGGCCGCCGACAGATTGTCGAACTGCTGCTTGACGACGCTGCTGAGGCGATTGATCTGCTCGATGCTGAAGCCCTTATCAGATCGAACCACAAATTCGTGCTGCCGTCCATCCGAATACGTACAACTGATTCTGATAGCATGAGCGCTAACCGGCTTGATTGTAATACCAGTCAAGCGCGGAGCCGGCGGGCTTGGCTCGACAGCGACCGCCGGGTGTTTCACGATGTCGGCCAACAGCTTGGTGCTTAGCCGCAGAATCTTGTCAGGCTCCGGTTCTATACGGCGGTACTGACTGTGAATCCAACTTAGTTTGTCAAGGGACAGCTCCTGCGCAGTGGCCAGATTGTTGACATAAAAGCGGTAAGCCTTCTGGGAGGGCACTCGCCCGGCCGAGGTATGCGGTTGATGCAGATAGCCGTGCTCGTCCAGCTCAGCCAGCTCGTTGCGGATGGTGGCAGAGCTGACATCCAACTCTTCGCGGTCGGCCAGGGTTTTCGAACCGACGGGCCGAGTAGCGTTGATATGTTCATCAACCAGGGCGGCCAGAATAAATCGCTGGCGTTCGGTCAGCTCCGTGCGCCCATCCGTTGACCTGAGCTTGCCACTTGTCATCTCTCAGCCTACCTGAAGAGACATTGCTGCTATCCACTGCAAGCATACCAAGGCAAAGACGAACTGTCAAGATTCTTATCGGCAAGGGTCGTCTCTCGCCAGCCAGAAGGAGCCTGGTTCATTGCTGCCGAACATTGTAGCAATATGACCATTAACGAGTTCCAGAGCTTAATTGAAGACATCTACTACAACAAGGACAGCATGCGAGGGCTGCCCTCAACCTTTATGTGGTTCATTGAGGAGGTTGGGGAGCTGGCCCAGGCACTGCGCGGTGGCAACCGTGACGAGCTTGCCGAGGAATTTGCCGACGTGCTGGCGTGGTTGGCTACCACTGCATCTATTGCCGGTGTTAACCTCGAGCAAGCAACGCAAAAGTACGCCAGTGGCTGTCCCAAGTGTGGCCAGATTCCCTGCAACTGTCCTGAGCCTGCTGGCTGCAGTCCCCGGCAAGGGTAAGCGTACCAGCCACCAATCGAGCGCACCGGCACAATGCTCATTGGCCAGCCTCCTCCTTATCGCTTGCCACACCGGTACACCAGTCTGCATACTGACAATCTATGCACGGCGCCGTCGGCGGAGCTGGCGGGCGCTGCTGACTCAATTCAAGCTCGACGAGCTGGCTCAGAGCTTGCTGCAGGCACTTTTGCTGACGAGTCAGCCGCGGGGGTCCTATCTCTACCTCTTCAAGACCCTCTGGAGTCACGTGCACCAGCAGCGGACGCCAGGCATCCCCACCATCGGCCGGGGCGGCCAGCGCTTGCTGGTAGATGAACATCTGCAAAGCATAATTCTCCAGGTCGGCCTCACTGAGATGCCGGTTTGTCTTGAAATCCACGAACTGCTGCTGATCCGAGAGAACCAAATCAACCTTGCCGCTGATGTCCACGATTGCTTCGCCCATTTGGCGTACTAGATGCACCGGTCGTTCTACGGCATCAGCGGCCACGGTCTGCTGCGCCCACGGGCTTGCCTGGAAAGCAGCCACCAGAGCGCGAATACGCTGGACAGCGGCACCGTCCAGCTCGACCGGTGCCCCCCGGCACAGTCGCTCCAGGTAATCCTCATCCGGGGGCTGACCGCGCCGATAGTGGGCGGCCACATATTTATGAAAACAGCTTCCTACCGCCAGTTGCGCTGCTGAACCGGCCTCATCAAGTAGTTCGCCGACGCACCGGTTGCGACTCATCCACCAGCGCAGGGGGCAGGCCAATACATCACACAGGGCACTGAAGCTAGTGTGAATGACGGCCGACTGGCTGGCAAGTTCCAGGCCAGTCGTCAACTTCGTCGGCACCAGCGGCGCGGCCGGCCGGTAGCCGGGTCCCTGGCTGACCCTCGCGGCGAGTTCCTCACCCGACTCTTCCTGCGCTCCCACCAGATGCTCGCCCCAGGGAATCTGTGGTTTCCCCTTAGCGCCTGCTGCATAGGTGACGCACACCAGTTGCTCAGCCCGCGTCAGCGCGACATACCACAGGCGCTTCTCTTCGCGCAGTTCTTGCTCATTGCCGGAGAAGAGCTTGCAGACCCGCTTCCTGGCCGAGTCTTCTCCGTCCACGTTGAATCCAACCAACCCCCAGGTATCGTCATATACAGAGGCGCGGCCTTTGGGGTCCCAGGCCATCACGAAAACAGCAGGAAACCCCAGCCCTTTAGCCCCGTGAATGGTCATAACCTGCACAGCATCGCGGGCGGGCACATCCGCCGTCGGCAGCTCCAGCCCTTCTTCTGCCTCGTACAGATCAACTGCTCGCACTAACTGATTCAGGCTGGCGGCAGCCCCCTCGGTGTCCAGTTCCTTGATAATCGCTTCGAAAGTGGCCTTCACGGCGCCAGCAGCGCAGCGTTCGGCCGCGGTCATCCCCGACTGGGGGATGCTCTCCAGCATCATCTCCAAAACACTGCGCGCCGGATGCAGCACGCTCGCCCGGCGCAATCTTGTGAGCAACTCGAAGAACTGTTCCAGCCGCTCCCCCGGCAATTCGCCGTGTTCGGCCTCGCTGCGCCACTCATCCCGATGCTCAACCAGCTCTGCCAGCGCGCTGACAATCGCCTGCTGACCCGGGCGGCGGCTGGCTTCGCCGTCTTCCTCAGGATCTGGCGTAGTAGCCAACAGAAACAGTTGCCGATCGTTCAGGCTAATCGGTGGTCGGGTCAGCAATCGCACTAACGACGCATCGTCGAAAGGATCCGCTATGACCCGGGCCAGCGCCAGCACATCGCGGGCCAGGGGATGGTCAAAGAAGCCCACTCCCCCCATCGCCTGGTAGGGAACCTGGCGCTGCTCAAAGGCGGCCTTCAGCAGACGAAAGCCCATGCGCCTGCGCATCAGCACGCAGATATCGCCGTAGTTGAACCGCCCCTGCTCCGCGACAAGTTCCTGGATCTTCTCGGCGATATAGGCTGCCTCACGCCGACGAGCGTGGCGGATTGTCTCGTCCCCCCCGGCTACGAAGGGGCTGACTTTGATGATAGTGCCCGGCTGATCGCTGGCGCTGGCTAGCTGGGGGTCGCCAATTCCAGTATTTTCTGCCGCGCAATTGGCGCAGACAGTCAACTGCTGATCCATCCGGTAGGTTACAGTCAACGGGCGGAACAGCGCCGTCTCCCCCACCTTATCATCCTGAGTGAACGGAAGTAGCCTATCCAGATTCTCGGGCCGGGCGTCGCGCCAGCCGTAGATTGACTGCTTCTGGTCACCGACCACCATCAGTCGGCAATAGCTGTCTGCTTCCCGCGTTTGGCTGTCACGGTCGACCTGAAGACGAGCCGGCCGGGCCAGAGCCTGCACCATCTTCATCTGCGCCGGCGAAGTATCCTGGAATTCATCTACCAGAATGTACTGAAACTTCTCCTGGTAGCGGCGGCGAATATCGGAATTGTCCGCCAGCAGTTCCCTGGCCATCATTATCTGGTCGTTGAAATCAATACTGTCACCTTCTGCCAGGCGTTGCTGGTAAAGCTGGTAAGCTGCCTCCGCCGCATCGAGAATAGCCCGTTCAATCTCCCGTTCATGCTCCAGCCGCTGGTCAAGGTCATCACGCAGACTACTCTTAAGGTCGGCATAGTACAGGCGGCGCAGCTCGAGCGTCGCCCCGGCCACGTCAACCGGTGCATCGGCCACAGTACCTTGGCCAAACACACGACCCAGTCGCCGCTGCAGTTCGGGGGCAAGTGCCTCCGCGCTATCCAACTCGGCAGCCTCGCGGGCGGTCGGCATCGCCGCCCAGAACTGCTCACTCAACTCCCGCGTCTGCCCGCGAAACTCAGCCGGCCCCAGGCCCCCGCCCTTGGCATACCTGATCAGCCTCGTCAGCAGGACGCGGAACGCACCGGGAGAAGAAAACCCCAGATGGGCGAGGCGGTTGGGGGTCAGGACCTGGTTCTGCGCGAAATCGCCCGCGAAGATGCCTTCAATCACCCGATCAAGCTCTACCTGCTGGCGAATTTCCGTCAATAATTGAAACTCCGGCGAGATCCCCACCTGGTAACTGCACTCCCGCAGCAGGCGGGCGGCAAAGCTGTGGAAGGTATGCACCCATAGCTCACTTGAAACCGCGTGGCCGTTGAGCCGCAGCAGCCGCTTGATGCGCATCTTCATCTCCGCCGCAGCGTTTTTGGTGAAGGTCAGGGCCAGGATGCGGTCGGCCTCCGGGACCTTGCCGCTCACCACCAGCCAGACAAAGCGGTGGGCCAGCACGAAGGTCTTGCCCGAGCCGGCTCCCGCCACCACCTTCAAGGGGATGTCCAGGCGCGGCTCTTCAATGATGGCCCGTTGCTGCTGGCTGGGTTCGTACTCGTATTGCATCTTCATCAACCTGGTTCGGCCTCACTGCAGATTAGTACATAGGGACAGGCGCCGAAATAGGCAGTGCACCCCTCCCGGGGTGGATGTCCTTCAAAGCCGGGGCGCTGCTTAATGGTCCGCGCTAGCTCTGCCAGGTACCGGGCAATTGCTTCGAGTTCCTCAGTGGTAACACTCTCACCGCCTGGCGGCTCGCCCTCGCTCACCACCTCCACACAGGAGCGACGATACGGCGGCCTGGCAGTGGGACTAAGGCTCTGCAGGCAGACCCGCTGCACGCGACCACCAGTGGTCTTCTGCCAGCCCAGAGCATACAGCGGGAGTTGGTAGCTCTTCTCCGACGGCTCTTTGGCTGTATCATCAGCCCGGTAGCAGAAACTCCGGCGCAGCGCGGCGGCGCCGTCCACTTTCCCGCTCTTGTAGTCAACAATGTCAACTCCGTCGCCATCCGGCACAACATGGTCAATACGGCCCCGAAACCGGTGGGCAGCTCCCTCCTTGTCAGCCAGGTCAAACTCAAATTGCTGTTCCTGAGCTATTGACTCTTCGTGGAACTGTTCGGTGCGGGCATAGGCCTCCAGGGCCTCCCGCGCCCGCCGGCGATAGAGCTGGCGGCAATACGGTGAACCAAACTCCTGGCTGCGGCGGGTAGCAGCCTCGTCGAGCAAGCTCAGCGCGCGCTGCAGATTCCGCTGGGACGGGGGCAACTCGTTGAGCCGCGCCATGACGTCATGGAGTAAGCTGCCGTAGACGAAGATTTCAAGATCCTCGCCAGCCAGACCAATGAGCTTTTCAAGAAAGAACCGACGCGGACACCTAAGGTAGCTGTTGATCGAGCTGGCGCTCAGCGGCCAATCGGGCACAAGTTCCGCCAGGATAGGCGCGGTGCTGGGCCGAGGCCGACTCCCCGGCTCCAGTTCCAGTGGCTCCTGATCCACCGGCTCACCCGGTCGGCCTGCGCACAGCGCTACCGGACAATTCTGATGGCTGACGCGCCCACCGGGGGCCTGCTTTGCCAGTCCCCAGAAGACACATTCAAAGCCAGCCTGCTGCTGTTCTTCCAGCGAGCCCAGAACAAAATCAGGAGGCAACGCGGAGACGAGGAATTCCGAGGGCCCAACCTTCGCGCCGTCTTCCTCCAGGTGGCAACTGATTACCAGCTTCTCGGTGGCGCGAGTCAGGCAACTGTAGAACAGGCGTGCCTCCTCGGCCTGGGCCTGGCCGGCTGCTTCGCCGAAGCGGGCCAGCGGAAGTACACCGGTAGGTATAGACAGTTGCTGGCGGGCGCGTTCGCGCAGCGCCCTGATTGTCTCGTCGGCGAGAAGCTGCGAGCTAGCGGCGGGAGCTGGGAAGGCTCCATCGCTGACACCAAGTAGATAGACGACCTCCACCTCCAGGCCACGGGCATCGTGGGCCAGAAGCACCTTCACCCCTTCCCCATCGGCGGCGGACGGCTGCCGCTGGCTCAGTTCGATCACGCTGCGAATCTGCTCCCAGGATAGTGGCTTGTCGGCTACCTCAACGAAGGCCTCGCTGGCCTCTTGGAGGTTTTCGAGGAGCGCAGCCAGTGCTCCCATCACTGCCGGCGGCATATTGGCAGAGATTTTGCGCAACAGACCCGTCTGCTCCAGTAGCGCCCTAATCGCGGCCAGCGGCTGCTCCTCTGCCAGAGTCACAGCTTCTTTGACAGCTTCCGCCCAATCGTTCAGCAACTCCAGGGACGAATCAGCTTGCTCAGCCAGCAGAGAATCCCGGTCCTGCTGAGAATGCCGATAGACTTGCGCCACGGTCAGGTCATCTTCTGTCGCGCTTATCAGCCGGTAGAGAGCCAGGTTGGCGTGCAATAGCTCCTGCTGGCGCCGAGCAGTGGGATACTGGTCCCGTTCTCTCAGATAAACCAGTAGTCTTACAGTATTGCTCAATAGATTGCCGGCAGTCCACATCCCTGCAGCGGTCTCCTGACCACAGACAGGGATGCCCCGTAACCCCAGGTGCTGGCGAGCCGCTTCGATCTGTTCAGAGTTGCGCGCAATCACCGCAATCTGCTCCGCGGCGTGCTCCTGTTGCTGCAACAGCTCAATAATCTGATCGCCAACTCCCGCCAGCTCCTCAGCGAAGGTCCGGTAGACGCACAGCGAACTCTCCCCGCTGGTCTGCCGCTCGCCCACCGGACGACCGCCCAGTTCCCAATCTCGGGCGAATTGCTGTGCAATACGGGCTATTTGGGGAGCCATTCGACCCGGCTGGTCCGGTGCTATGTCGCGGCGCGACACCTTCCGATCCGGCATCAGCGCCTCCAGCAAGGCAGCGGGATCCTCCACCGCACCGCGGAAGCGGTATATCGCCTGGGCGGGTTCATACGCCGCCACCACGTCCGTCTGCGGGCCACACAGGGCGGCGAGCAGCTCGATCTGCAAGGCAGTCGCATCCTGCAGATCATCCGCCACAATAAGGTCACAGCGATTCTGCCAGGCAGCCGGCCCCTCTTCTTCCAGCGCCAACAGCGCCAGCCAGATGATGCCGCGCAGGTCGTAGGTATCGGCTTCACGCAGCCGCTGCTGATATCTTTCGTAGATGTCGGCCAGGTCGGCCAGAGCATCACTCTGGGGCAACCGGCGTATTATCTCATTGCGGAAAGTCCGGGCGTCAATTTTGCAGCGCTTCAGCTCAGCAATGAAGTCGGCAACATCGTCACGGAACTGCGGGCTGGTGCGAATCGCTTCAGCGCGGTAGTAGCGAGCCGAGGAGGTAACCTCCCGGATTATCTCGCCGACCAGGAGTCGCTCGCAGAGCGGACGAATTATGCCGCGACCTCCGTGGCGCGGACTCTCGTCCAGAATCTGCCCGGCGATGTCCTCGTAGGTTTCTATGACAGGAATGACCGAGCGCCCTGCTTCTACACTGCGGCGGGCTAACCAGTCTCGTTGCCGGCGTTGAGCGGCCCGGTCCAGAGTCAGCCAGAGGATGCGGGCCGGCGATATGCCCTCCCCAACTGCCCCAATGACAGCCTCGGTCAGACATCTGGTCTTGCCTGACCCCGGTCCGCCCCGAATCAATTGTGCTGGCCTGGCTTCGCTCACCTGCATCTAACCTCGCCCGGCGTCAGACTACGACCCATCGTCGGCCATTACCTTCTATACGAAACCGCTCAGTTCCTGCCCCCCCAGTTTGGTGAAGGATTGTTGGGCGGCAGTGGCGAAGCCTAAGCTGTCCACTAGCCACATTCAAGATGAGAGAAAGCCGCTGATGAATTCAGATATACAAATCAAGGAGATCGAGGTATCGTTCGAGCCGTTTGTTGCCCGTACGCCGCTGAAGTTCGGCGCGGTGGTTATCGAACATATACACTTCTGTCGAGTCAAGGCCACGGTGGAAAACGGCCGAGGCGAGGTTGCTGACGGCTGGGGCGGGATCTTCATAGCTGACAACTGGGCCTGGCCAACTCCCGAACTGGGACACGAGGACAAAGAGGCAGCAATGATGGAAGTAGCCCGGCTCTATGCCGATATGGCAGCGACCTATCCATCTGCTGCCCATCCCATTGATATCTTCTGTGATCTGGAAGACGATCTGCGCACTATGAATGAAGAGGCCTGCGCCCAGCGCGACCTGGTGCCAGCTCAGCCGTTTCTGGGCGCGCTGGTCTGCGCCTCACCAGTGGATGCCGCCCTGCACGACGCTTTTGGCAACGTCAATAGTATTGATAGCTACGACGGCTACGGGTCCGACTTTATGAGTGACCTGAGCAAGTACCTGGGAGCTGACTTCAAAGGCAAATATGTGAATGACTACATTCGTAGCCAGTATCTGCCGCAAATCCCCATCTTTCATCTGGTTGGCGGGCTGGACAAGCTCACCCAAGCCGAGAAGGACGAATCTGACCCCGACGACGGCAAGCCAGTGAGTCTGGATGAATGGATCCGCGCCGAGGGGATGTATTGCCTCAAGGTTAAGCTGCGGGGCAATGATCTGGACTGGGATGTGGAGCGGGTGCTGGCGGTCCATCGGATCGGCCGCCGGGAATTGCCCAACCTCGGCATTGAAGAACTGCACCTAACCGCCGATACTAACGAACAGTGCGAGAATCCCGACTACATAATAGAGATGCTGCACAAGATTAAGGAGCAGTCTGAAGACTGCTACGAGCGTATTCTGTACATCGAGCAACCTACCGAGCGCGACCTGACCGCCCACCGCTACGATATGACCGAGCTGTCCCAGCTCAAACCGGTCATTGTTGACGAGAGCCTCACCGACTTGGAGAGCTTTGAGCTGGCTGTGGAGCTGGGCTGGTCGGGCGTAGCGCTAAAGACTTGCAAGGGGCACTCAGCCGATATGCTCTTTGCTGCCAAGGCCCGGGAGCTGGGCATTCCCTATGCGCTGCAGGATTTGACCAATCCCAGCCTGGCGTTGATTCACTCGGTAGGTATGGGCGCGCGGCTCTACACAATAATGGGCGTGGAGGCCAACAGCCGCCAGTTTTTCCCGGACGCCACCACGGAAGCTGAGCAGCGCGTCCACGGCGGCATCTTCAACGTCCGCCGCGGCCAGGCAGACACCTCCAGCCTGCAGGGCACCGGCCTGGGCTATCAGATGGACAAGCTGCGGGATTGACCACAGCCACAAAGCCGTTCGCCTGCACCTTGCCCAAACCGACCCACTTGCAGTATTATTGTCAGTTAATACCATCGGCTCTTGCGAAAGAGGCATCCCCCGAGAATGGTCCTTGTTGAATTCATCGCACTACTGTTGATAATAGCTGGCGCTGCCATATTGCTGAGCCTTGGTGCCGAGATACTGGCCGATCGCTACGGAGCCAACTTCACTGGCAGCATCGTGCTGGGCTTGATTACTACTATGCCCGAGTATATGTTCGTGATCTGGGCAGCAATCAAGGGTGAGTACCATATGGCGGTAGGCTCAGCCATCGGCTCGTGCGTGATCCTGGTGACGCTGGGCTACGGACTGGTGTTAGTCGTGGCCACTACCCGACTGAGTCGCAAGCCGGTGCCGGTGGTTGAACTGTCGCGGACAACCGAGATTGATGCATGGTATTTGGGCGGTACCGCGTTGGTCGCTCTAATCTTAGCCTGGGAGGGTGGAGGGCTGGATGTCAAAGACGGCATCATTCTGACGCTGCTGTTCGGCGGGTACGTGTGGCAATTAACCCGACACGCCTCGGCGTTTTCGGTGACGGCTGAGCATAAGCCCGATGCCAGGCAGATGATCAAAGCAGTTGCCTTGCTGATTATCGGCGCGCTAATTATATTCTTCCTGACCGAGCGATTCGTAGACTCGATGATAAGAATAGCCGATTGGATGGGTATCAGCCGATTTGCCATCGCCCTGATTTTGGGCCCAATTGCTTCGGAGATGCCCGAGAAGCTGACGGCATACTTTACGGTACATCGGGATGGAAAGTTGGCTGAGATTTCAGTGTGCAATTTCCTGGGTTCCAAGGTCAACCACAACAGCCTGCTGCTGGCAGCGCTGCCATTTGTCGCGTACTTTTGGCACGGAATGACGAACGTGCCCAACATTATCAACATACCTTTCGTTCTGATGACCGTGATTACTTTATTTGCGGTGGCCAATCTAAGTCGGCGCAGACTAACGGTCAAAGATGGGCTGATGTTCACGGCCGCCTATGTGCTGGTGATCGGTGCAGCGTATTATGTGGCCGATCCCAGCATGTTCCCGGCCGGTCATTAAGTTATCAGCAGCGGTACGTTGATTGCGATGAATTTGACAGGAGGTACCAGTAGTGCTTGATAGACGCCTGGTACGTGAAGAGCCGGAAAAGATACGCCAAGCCCTGGAGAAGCGAGGCTACGAGTTTGACCTCGACACGCTGATTGCGACCGAGGCGCAGCGTCGTGAGTTGCTGACGGCTGTGGAAAGCCGGCGCGCCGAGAAGAACGAGCTTTCCGAGCAGATCGGCGATACTATGCGCGCTGGCGGCGACGCCGCAGCGCTCAAAGAGCATTCTACCCAGATAGGGGCGGAACTGGAAGAGCTGGAGCAGGAGCTTGGCCAAGTTGAAGAGCGCTTCGAGCAGATGATGCTTGATCTGCCCAATATCCCGCTCGATGAGGTTCCCGTCGGCGAATCTGAGCAGGACAACGTGGTGATGTACGAGGTGGGCGAGCTACCAAAGTTTGATTTCACTCCCCGGCCCCATTGGGAAATCGGCGAGCAGTTAGGCATCTTGGACTTTGAGGGGGCCGCGCGCATGGCCGGGGCCCGCTTTGTGACGGATGTGGGCGCGGCTGCCACGCTGGAACGGGCCCTGATCAACTTTATGCTCGACACTCACACCCGCAAGCACGGCTACACCGAGGTATTTCCTCCATATCTGGCCAACGAGCGCTCTCTTTTCGGTACAGCTAATCTGCCGAAATTTGAAGATGACCTGTTCAAGACAACCGACGGCTACTATCTGATACCGACCGCCGAGGTCCCCCTGACCAATATGCACCAGGACGAGATTCTCGACGCTGACCGACTCCCCATCTACTACGCGGCCTACACAGCCTGTTTTCGTCGGGAGGCAGGGGCAGCAGGTAAAGATACGCGAGGGATGGTACGGGTCCACCAATTTCACAAGGTTGAATTGATGAAGTTCGTCAGGCCAGGGCAAGGCTCAGCAGAACTGGAAAAGCTGGTCAAAGACGCCGAAGTGATACTGCAGGCGCTGGAGTTGCCCTACCGACGTACGCAACTGTGCACCGGCGATATGGGTTTTCAGCCGCAGCAGACCTTTGATCTAGATGTCTACTGCCCAGGGATGGATCGGTGGCTGGAGATATCTTCATGCAGCCAGTACGGTGACTTCCAGGCGCGGCGCTGCAATACCCGTTATCGCCCCCAGCCGCCGGCCAAGCCAGAATTTGCTCACACTATGAACGGCTCAGGCGTGGCGACCGGCCGGACATTGCTGGCCATCCTAGAAAACTACCAGCAGGAAAGCGGAACTGTGGTGATCCCCGAGGTCTTGCGCCCCTATATGGGCGGGATGGCCGAGATTCTGCCGCAGATGCCGTAGCTGGCCAACTTAGAAGCCTGGCACCGGGCACGCCGATGGTCCTTGCGATGGCCAGTTCAGGGAAGGACTTCATCGCCATAATTTCCGGTCCAGACTCCGATATTGGACGGCCTCGGCGATGTGGGGGACGCCGATATCTTCGCTGCCGTCCAGATCAGCGATGGTGCGGGCCAGCTTGATGATGCGGTCATGGGCCCGCGCCGACAGGGCAAACTGGTCAATGGCCTGGCGCAGCAGGCTTTCCACCTCGCCGTCAATCTGGCAGAAATCACGCATCGCCTTGACAGTCATCTGACTGTTAGAGTGAAAGTCGCTATCCGCGAACCGCTCACGCTGCATCTCCCGCGCGCCCAGGATGCGCCCGCGAATAGCCTCTGACGGCTCGCCCGGTGTTCGCTTGAACAGCTCATCGGCCCCCAGCCGGGGCACCTCGATATGTATGTCAATGCGGTCCAGCAGCGGCCCGCTGATGCGCTTGCGGTAGCGAGATATCTCTCCGGGACTGCAGGTGCACTGCTTGACTGGATCCGTATAATAGCCGCACGGACAGGGATTCATTGAGGCAATCAGTTGGAAGTTAGCCGGGAATGTCAGGGTCTGCTGGGCGCGGGCGATCGTCACCGTGCCATCTTCCATAGGCTGACGCAGCACCTCCAGCGCATCATGGCGGAACTCGGGCAACTCATCCAGAAACAGGACACCGTAGTGGGCCAGGCTCACTTCGCCAGGCTGCGGGATAGAGCCACCCCCGACCAGCCCGGCGGTACTGACGGTATGATGGGGATTGCGAAATGGCCGGGTCGTGACCAAAGCGGTATTCGAAGTAAGTAGCCCCGAGACACTGTAGAGCTTGGTGACCTCCAGGGCCTCGTCCAAGCCCATCGGTGGCAGAATCGTGGGCATCCGCCGCGCCAGCATCGTCTTCCCCGCTCCGGGCGGGCCTATCATTATCACATTATGCCCGCCGGCGGCCGCAATCTCCAGGGCGCGCTTGACATGCTGCTGCCCCTTAACATCGGAGAAGTCTACCGCATAGCTGGGCGCCTCGAGGTTGAGATCATCCTCGGTGACCTCAACCGGCTCTGCCATCAGCCCCTGCTCCAGCAGGCAAACACAGTCGTACAGGTTCTCTGCTGTGTAGACCTCAAAATCATCAACCACAGCCGCCTCTTTGCCATTACCGGGAGGGACGATCAGGGCGCGATGGCCCCAGGCGCGCGCGCCGATCGCTACCGGCAGCGCGCCCGCCACCCGCCGCAGATGACCATCCAACGATAATTCACCGATAACAGAGACCTCATCCAAATCATCTATGCTCACCTGCCCGGTCGCCACCAGAATACCCAGGGCGATGGGCAGGTCAAAGGCCGGGCCCTCTTTGCGGATGTCGGCCGGCGCCAGATTGACAGTTATACGCTCTACCGGAAATTCAAAGCCGCTGTTGCGGATAGCCGACTCGACTCGCTCGCGGCTCTCGCGGACGGCGGCATCAGGCAGGCCCACGGTCGTGAAGCTGCGCAGCCCCCGCGAGATGTCCACCTCCACCTGCACCGGCGAGGCATCAACTCCAATTATCGCAGCGCTGTTCACACGAGCAAGCATAAGCGACGCCTTCCCCCGGCACTATGTGTTAGAAGGTAGTTCCTGATCGGCAGCGCAGGGACCTTCGAGATGCGCCAACCAAAGGCTTGCAATGCAGTTGTAGCTCTTGGACATTGCCGCCAATGTTTCAGATGCGCAGTAGTTGGGCTATCGTGCCCTCACCAGAATCAGTCTCGCCTCCTTCCAAGTGTAAGGCGACCTTATCAGGAGCGGTAAGAACTATCATCATCAATAGCCCTACTACTCGGTGATAGTTCACAAACAATATGGTGAAGGGCTGCAACGCAAGGGTCAAGAAGACGGCAATACCCACATGCCACGGCCGCGTGTGGCCACGCATAGCAATCGTCCAAAGGACAATCGGCGCGGCCATGACATAATGGTGGGTCCACACACATGGCGAGACAAGCAGCAACAGCGCCAAGGCATCCATAGCGTGCCCAATAAGGCGTATCGTTGACGGACTCAAGCCAGCAGAGGCAATCTCGCGATCTCCACACAGCCTCCTATGTGCTTTCTCTCGCTGGGCAAAACGCAGTCCAAACCAGATAATCAAGGCCACTGTAACCAGACCGGTAACGGTGGCAACGATGCTCTGGTAGCTGTCGGGAGTAGGTTTGGTCAATAAGCGTACCGGCTCCAGCATGTAGTAGACGAGATTATGGATAGATACGTTGGCAAAAGAGAGGCGGTAGGTAGGATACGACGTGAAGTTCCTCCAGAACTCTCGCCACAGATCCCAATTCTGTCCGCCACTGGTTTGGCAAAGCATAATGCCCAAGATGCCAACGACCGCTCCGAGCGCAATACGCCACCGTCGCACCAAGGTCCAGGGCACAAGCAGGATCAGTGGGTAGAACTTGATGAGCCCTCCCAGCGCAATTGCCAGTCCGCCGATAAAGGGTCGGCTTTGCACCAGCAGGCACGCAATGAGTACAGTGCCCAACAACCACAAGTTTACTTGGTTCCACGCCACCAACTGGAGCAAAGGGTTGCTGAAAATGAGCACAATTGCGACAATCACCGCGCTGGCAATCTGCCCGATGCCAACCATTCGAGCAAACAGATAGCACAGCCAGTAAGTTGAAACTATCAGAAGCAACTGCAGGCACTGATACAGATAAAAGATAGCATTCCAGGGGTTTAACGCATCGGTGTCAATCCCTACGAGGGCTGCAAAACGACCAATGGCCGTATATAGTCCCGCCATTACCTGTACTTTCAGGGGCGGATACTGGTATATGTCAAGGTCGTAAGGACTCTTTCCTTCGACGACGCGCCGTGCTGAACGTTCATATATATGGTAGTCGCCCGACTTCCTGGGATAATACGTCATTATGCTGAGAAAGTGCAGACTCACCAATACCCATAGAACAATTGGCAACCACGCCTTGGCTCCTCTACCCTTGTGCTTTCGTAGTTCAATAGCCGCAATAAGCAATAGGGCACAAGTGGCGGTAAAGCCAAACCAGTGGGATGCAACCGCCTGTTGCCCCTCCAAGTCAATGAGAGGCACATCTAGCGCCAGTAGGATTAGAGGGGCCACGATAGCAAGGCCAGCAATGAACCCATAAAGCACAACTGTGCCAGCGTAGCTATTACATTTGACCGCCTTTGTGTGTTCGCTATTCATGCCACTCACCTATGACACTGTTAACCAGCCAACTGAACTGCTTCGCCGCCAGACACAGAGGACCTTCCCATCTGAGTACTAACCTATGCAAAGGTCACCACCACACCCACCACGAAAGGGAGCACGGCAACGGACTACAATAGCATTGGGAATCGCCGACGCATGTCTGCTCAGACACCAATCTACGTAATCACGGCCACCTACAACGAAGCTGAGAATCTGCCCACTATGGTTCAGCAATTGATGAGCCTGCACCCGCGCGTGCATCTGATAGTAGTGGACGATTCCTCGCCTGATGGAACCGGCCAGATTGCCGAACGGCTGGCCGAAGAGCATCCCAGCCGCCTTACTGTCATCCATCGCGAGAGCAAGCTGGGCTATGCTTCTGCTCAACAACAGGGCATCATGACGGCTCTCCGTGCCGGCGCGGAGGTGGTAGTCACGATGGATGCCGACCTTTCTCACAACCCCCAGCGCATTGCGGCTATGCTCCAAAAACTGTCACAGTGCGATGTCGTAGTGGGTTCGCGGTACGTCGAGGGCGGACGAATCGAAGGTTGGAACTGGTTTCGCCATTGTCTGAGTCAATTGGGAGGGCGACTGATCGCTCGCTTGCTAACCGGTTTGCGAGCCCATGACTGCACCAGCGGCTTTCGCGCCTACCGGGCAGATATTCTGCGCAAGGTTGAACTCGACCGCATCCGAGCGAGAGGCTATGGTTTCTTAGTCGAGCTGCTCTTCCGCAGCCAGCAGGCGGGAGCATGCATCGCCGAGATACCCATCACTTTTGTTGATCGGCGCGCTGGTCAATCCAAACTCTCCAAGCGCATAGTTTTGGAGTCAGCACTGCTGTGCCTCAGACTGCTGTGGGAACGCATCGCAAAGTCAACTACGAAGCGCCTGCCACGATAATCCAGCCGGCACCACCACAGTAGCTCCATATGCAACATAGGTACAGGCCTACGAAACGCTATCGCTAGTTGCAGGTGCATATGATCACGGGGAGCCCATTTGCTTCCTGCGATTTTTTGTGACTCGGCTATCCAATCACTTGCGGATGATGCCAGCCAATACCCCTTCTTCTGACTCGAGCGAGGTCATGGTACTCCGAGGTGACGTCAAAATCACGAGCATCAGTAGGCCTACAACCCTGTGATAGCCAAACAAGAAGATGGCAGACGTTGGCAAGCATTGCGTCAAGAGTATTGCAGCGCCGACATGCCAGGGATGTTTGTATGCACAGGTAGCAATGGCCCAAATAGCAATGGGAATAACCAAGACATAATGGTGTATCCACACAGTAGGCGAAATCAGCAGCGCCAGAGCCACCGCATCCATTGCATGTCCGTAAAACCAGAAACTGAACCGCCACTTCTCTTGCGTTTTCTGGGCATACTGTTCAGCAAGGACTGCATGGTTTCTCTGGCGTTGCGCAAACCGAATGGCAAACCACACAATTGTGGTGGCAAGAAGTAGTACCTTCATCCAGTTGGTAACTGTTTGACAAACGGAGGAGTCGGAGCAGATGAGGTTGCACACAGGCTTAGCTACTAACACTGGCAGATTATGTAACGTAATATTCGCGAAAGCAAGCTCGGATGTCGAATAGGAACTCCTGGCCACAAACTCGTACCACAGTGTCCAGTCTGCGCCCCAGCTTGCCAGAGGCAACAAAATGGTTATGATCCCAACAATAGCGCCCAGGACGGCTTTCCACCGTCTGACCAGGCCATATGCCACCAACAGGACAACCGGATACAGCTTAATGTGAGTTCCCAGCGCAATGGCCAGACCGCTCAAGAAAGGTCTATCTTTTGCCAGCAGAACAGCCAGCAGAATCACATCAACAATCCACAAATTGACTTGATCCCATTTAAGCACATCAAGCAATGCGTTGTTGAAGGCTACGAGCAAGAATAGAGTAACAGATGCCGCCGCTGGCCCTAAGCCCAACCTTCGGGCAAACAAGTAGCCAAGCCAATAGAGGCCTATTACTAGGACCAATTGAGTGCACTCAAAAAGATAGAAAACTGCACTCCAAGAGTTGAGTTTGTCTGTATTTACCCCTATTCCCTGAGTTGCGTGTTCGATGGCCGAATGCATACCCGCAAGTGCTTGAGCAAGCAGGGGAGGATAGACGTAGCCACCAACCTCGTATGGGCTGCCACCCGCCACTATTCGTTCCGCAGCTTGCTGGTAGTACCAGTAATCACCCTGTTTCGTTGAATACTGAGTAACGATAGCCAGAAAGTGCAAACTCAGCAGTAACCAGAGTATTATCGGCAGCAACTCAGATATGGACCGGCCGCTTCGCTTTCGTAGCTCCAAGTAAGCAATGGAAATGACCGCGAGGCTTCCTGAGAAAGCAAACCAGCGAAAGCATGTCTCAAGCTTTCCAGCCCACACAATCAGCTTCACGTCTGCGGCTAATAGAACAAGGGGCAAGCCAATAGCCGCCAAACCTATTGCAGTGTATGCGAGCACCTGCCCTCCCCGGGCGCTGAGACCAATTTCGGAGGCTTGCTTACTTCTATTACCCATAGCTAATATGCCACTCGATACGACTCGATCAACCTGGTAAACTCATTCGTGGCTCTACTACGAGTCTCCTCTTGTCTCCACGAGCATATTCGCTAACGTGGTAACCACACTACGGCCCGAAACACTCTCGCTGTCTCTCAGCCCTCAGCCAGATCGATCGCCGCGCCAGACATCCATGCAACAGCAACACCCACCCCCGCCGACATGTACCAGCCATCTGGCTTCATACTCGTTCTACAGATCGGGCAACAACTCCATCTGGTTTAGCTCTTTGATCGGCGCAAAGCTGTGGCGGTGCACCAGGCTAGGCCCGTACTTTCGGAGTGTCGTCAGGTGCTCAGGGGTCCCGTAGCCACGGTTACGCTCGAAGCCGTAGTGCTGATAAAGCTGGGCCAGATACTCCATTAGCCGATCGCGGAATACCTTGGCGATGATTGAGGCGGCGGCTATGCAGTAGCAACTGGCGTCACCGTCGGTTATGCAGCGGTGAGGGACAGCCAACTCCGGGGCGTCGAGGCCGTCTATAAGAACAAAGTCCGGTTGCGGTTGTAGATCAGTGACGGCTCGCGCCATTGCCTTCAGTGCTGCTCGACGAATATTGAGAGCATCGATCTGGTCGGCGGGGACTATGCCCACGGCACAGCCGATCTTCTCGGACAGCAGTTGGTGGAAAAGATACTCGCGCTGGGCGGGGCTGAGGCGCTTAGAATCTACGATATGGGCAACGCGCTGCTGCGGAGGTAATATGATGGCGGCGGCCACCACGGGACCAGCCAGCGCGCCCCGGCCAGCTTCGTCTACCCCAGCCACCAGCTTGTAGCCGGCAGCTTGCGCCTGCTGCTCGACAGTGCGCGACAAGCCCCGGTATTTTGTCCGCGGCGCTTCCACCCACTGCCTTGTATATCGAGGAAACAGACGCATCGCCGACACTCCGAGGCCCCATTCGTCTCTGCGCAGTAGCCTAACGAGCCAGACCAATACGGTGAGGAGGCCAGAACACCACGAGGGCCTTCCCCATAAGATTGACTCGGGACAGCGGCCCCCACCGGTGGCCGTCGTTAGAGTTGCTGCGATTGTCCCCGAATACCACCACGTAGCCTTCGGGCACCTCGTAGGGCGGGGGGAGGCCCGACCAGTAGCTGGGAACCGGTCCTCGGATATACGGCTCGTCCACTGGCTCGCCGTTGCGGTACAGCTTGCCACCGCGCGGTTCGAGGATATCGCCCGGCAGCCCCACGACGCGCTTGATAAAGTCCTTGTCCTCACTGGAGGCCTGAGGAGGAGCCTCAAAGACTACGACATCCCCCACTTGCGGTTCCCTGAGATAGTAGATGAATTTGTTGACCAGAATGCGGTCGCCGGCCAGCAATGTCGGCTCCATAGAACCTGAGGGAATATAAAAGGCCTGCACAACAAAGGGGCGGAGGATGAAAAAGACCAGCAGCACAGCAACAAGCCCGGAGTCAACATATTCGAGGGTCGCGGTCCGCGTCCGATCCAGAAAGCGCATCCGCGAGACGCCTGCGCGCAGGGCCGTGATGCCACCCAGCAGCGCGAGCATATGCCAGGGGTTTTCGAAAGCCAGCATGTCCTGCATCGGTCAGCGAGTCACCTCAAGCGTCTGTATTTTCGCTGGACTCTTCAGAAACTTCCGAGGATTCGGCATCTTCGTCACGGCTCTCCTCAGCGGTGTCGGCTTCCGACTCCTCATCAGTCTGCGCCTCCGGCTCTTCACCGACCTCAGGATCACTGGCGACTGCGTCGCCTTCCGAGGCCGTCGCTTCCTCCTCGGTCTCCGCAACGACGGTATCTTTGACAATTACCTCCCGGCGTTCCTTAAGGCGAGCGGCACGTTCGTGACGGTCACGAAGGTAGTAGAGCTTTGCGCGGCTGACCTGGCCGCGTCGGACAATCTCGACATCAACCACTGCTGGTGAGTGCAGAGGAAATGTCCGCTCAACGCCGATCCCGTAAGTAACCCGGCGAACAGTAATGCTGCGGTTGATTCCGCCACCTTTGCAGGCAATGACAGTTCCTTCGAAGGTGTGGATCCTGGTCGCATGCTCATCGCCGCCCCCCGTGGCAATGCGCATCTGCACCCGCACGCTGTCGCCCGGCTCGACCGGGGGGATATCCTTCTTCATATATTTGTTTTCCACTTTTGTTATCAGGTCGGTCATCGGCTATTTCTCCTAACTGCTATTTTGCTACCAAACACCCACCATTGGCATTACCAAGCCCCAGATAGGCCCCAAGAAGGCAGTTCAGTCTTGGTCGCATTCTGCCTCTAACTCGGCCAGCAACTCTCTGGCCTCTTCAGTAAGTTCGAGTTGCTCCAACAGCTCCGGACGGCGCTCGCGCGTGCGCCGCAGCGCCTCTTTGTGCCGCCAGCGGCGAATCTTCTGATGATGACCGCTGAGTAGCACCTCCGGCACCGACATCCCCCGCCACTGCGCTGGCCGGGTGTAGTGCGGATACTCCAGCAGTCCACTGCCAAATGACTCGCTCTCCAGCGAGGCCGGATTGCCCAACACTCCCGGCAGAAGCCGAGCTACAGCCTCGATCACGACCAGTGCAGCAGGCTCCCCGCCCGTCAGGATGTAGTCGCCGATCGACAGCTCCTCGGTAACTACGCTCTGGCGAACCCGCTCATCAACACCCTCATAATGTCCACAGATCAAAATCAATTGCTCTTGCTTGGCCAACTGTTCAGCTTTGGCCTGATCAAACTGCTGGCCCTGGGGCGTGAGCAGAATCACCGGACAGTCCGGACCGGCCTCGCTGAGCAAATCCTCAACCGCCAAAATCAGCGGCTCTGGTTTCATTACCATCCCCGCCCCGCCCCCATAAGGGTAGTCGTCAACTACATGATGCTTGTCTGCGGCCCAGTTACGCAGATCGTGCACTTCCACGGCCAGTGCCTCAGCCTGCCGGGCGCGAGCCAGCATACTGCAGTCGAGGGCAGAGCTGAAAAAGTCGGGAAATATGGTGATGACATCTATGTGCATAGCCCACCGTCTGATCCGCGATATACCATTCAATTCACCACAGCCGGGCAGCCCGCACAACTCTTAACTGCCCGGAACGATCAGATCGGCTTCGTCCCCTGCCCGCGAGGCCTGAGTTGTGATGATCGCGGGAGCCTCCTCTTCTTCGCTGGCGGCGCGCTGGCGGATCTCGACCACCACGTCATCTTTGGTGACGATCTCCCGACCACCGAGAACTTCGGCGAGATTGTCACCCTCTTCAACCTCCATCTGACTCTCCAGGGTGCCACGGATGACCTCCTCACCCAGTTCCAACTCCTCGACCTGCTTCATCCGCCCCAGCAGAGCTTCGCGGACACTGCGCTGGCGCTCCTTTTCCTGCTCAATCTGCCCGCGCACGGCCATCGCCTGCTGAATGTTGCTACGCTGTAGTTCAGTGATATAGGGCTGGGTCCGGAAATCAATCTGACGGATTTGCTGGTCAATCTCGTCAATGTTGCGCTGCAGCTCTTCTTTGAGTTGCTTTTTGAGCTGCTCGGTTACAATTGACCTGAGTATTACATTGCGTTTGATAACTACGCCCATCATCACTCCTCCGTTTATCGGCAGGCATCTTGTCGCCAGTGGATGCAAGATGCTTCTGTGTTAAGAAATAATGTCTACGGTGGCGCGTGCATTGCGCTCTTTGGCAGCAGCACCGACTACGACGCGTAGCGCGTCGGCGGTCCGTCCGTGCCGGCCGATGACCTGGCCCAAATCTGATTGAGCGACCTCAATCTGATAGACGGTCATGCCGCCGCGCTCTACCGGGGTTACCTGCACTGCCTCCGGCTCGTCCACGATAGTTTCTATGAGATATTCAACAAGCTGTTGCATACTGATAAACCTCTCAGCGCCGCTGTTAACGGCAGGCTATTGGGCAGCCTGCGCCTCGTGGAATGATTTCATAACGCCAGTCTTTTCAAGCAGCGAGCGGACAGTCTCACTGGGTTGCGCTCCTACTCCCAGCCAGTAGAGTGCGCGCTCCTCGTTAATGTCGATCGTCGCGGGGTCAGTACGCGGATTATAGTAGCCAATCTCCTCAATGGAGCGGCCATCTCTGCTCTTTCTTTGATCCACCACGACGACGCGAAAATGGGGTTGGTGACGCGATCCAGTGCGCTTTAGTCTAATTCTGGTAGCCAACTTTAACTGCTCCCTTCAGATGCTATACCCTTCAAATCAGTAAGTCAGATCAAGACTTGCCCAGTTGCAACCCGCCAATTTGCAGGTTCTTGCCCTGCGTCATTGCCTGCATCATCTTCGACAATTCACGGTACTGCTTAAGCACGATATTGACGTCCTGAACGGTGGTGCCGCTGCCATGGGCAATACGACGCTTGCGGCTGCCATTCATGATATCAGGATTGCGGCGCTCGCGTTTGGTCATCGAATTGATAATTGCATCCACCATATCCAGCTCGCCTTCGTCAATGTCCGCACCGGTAAGATCCGGCAGGCCCGCCGCGCCTGGTATCATCTTCATTAGCTGATCCAGCGGGCCCATCCCGCGGACGCGGTTCAGATGAGTGCGGAAATCTTCCAGATCAAAGTCCGCCGACAGCAGCTTCTCCTGAAGTTGCTGGGCCTCTTCGAGATCAACCGTCTGCTGCGCCTTCTCAATAAGCGTCAGTACATCGCCCATGCCCAGAATGCGCTGGGCCATGCGGTCGGGATAAAACAGATCCAGGGCATCCATCTTCTCGCCGAGGCCCACAAACTTTATCGGCACACCGGTAACAGCGCGGGCGGAGAGCGCTGCTCCTCCCCGAGCATCCCCCTCCAGCTTGGTGAGGATCAGACCATCCAGCTCGACCCGCCGGCCGAACTCTTCCGCTACATTGACCGCATCCTGGCCGGTCAGCGCATCTATGACCAGCAGCATCTCAGGTTCATCAAAACTGCCCTCGATCTGCTCGATCTCGTCCATCATCTCCTCGTCAATATGCAGGCGACCGGCGGTGTCAATGATTACAGGATCCAGATTGTTGGACTTAGCGTAACTGACCGCGGCGCGGGCAATCGCCACGGGATCATTCTCGCCCATAGTAAAGACCGGAACATCCACCTGCTCGCCGACCTGCTGGAGCTGCTCGATGGCTGCCGGCCGGTAGATGTCGGTGGCACACAGCAGCGGCTTGCGCCCTTCTTTCTGGATGCGCCGCGCCAGCTTGCCCGCCGTGGTAGTCTTCCCGCTGCCTTGCAGTCCGCAGAGAATTATCACCGTCGGGGCCTGGTCGGCGTAGCCCAGCGGTACTGCCTCATCTCCCAGCAGGTGCACCAGTTCCTCGTGGACTATCTTGACAATCTGCTCGGTGGGATTCAGACCGCTGAGGATGTCTTCCTCGAGCGCCTTATTCTGGACATCATTTATGAAATCTTTGACGACCTGATAGTTGACGTCTGCTTCCAATAGCGCCAGACGCACCTCACGCAGGCCCTCGCGCACCTCCCGCGGCCTCAGCTTCCCATGACTGCTGAGCCGGCGAAATGCTGTCTGCAATCTGTCAGTCAACGCTTCAAACACTTTGGCCCTAACACCTCAAAGGCGGTCCGACTTGATACCCGCACGAGGACACGACAACGCCGGCGTAACGGTACCGGCGCTGCTCCGGCCCCTAAACCGCAGTTATCTGCGGAACAACCGTTAAGTATATGTTATCTCAGGGCTGTTGTCAACAGGAAGGGGAGGGCACGAAAAAAGCCAGCCCGGGGACGGGCTGGCTAGAGGGAAAACTCCACCAAGAGAGGAAGATGATGCTACAGCGTCTGCTGTGCCGCACTAGGCGTCTAGAGATACAAAATGTGGAGGTGGACAGTTTTGCATACTCTGGAGTTTCTGCGGAGTTCGCTCCCCGTCGTGGTTGCTGCTGCCAGTCCGTTTGCCATAGAAGCGGCACAACACTATCAGTTCTCCTGGACTCGTTTTCGGGGGCAAGGTCATATTAGCAACAAACCATATGGGTAATTCCGGATTATACCTCTTTCTTCCAAACCTGCAGACAGCAGTCATCGCCCGCGAGAAGGAACTTGGAGAAACTCACACGGTAACCGCATGCTTTCGCATAACTCTTGTGCGACGGAAGGCATATGTGCCTGCCCAAGTCCTCCAATCCCATTTCCTTCACCAAATCCGCAAAAGGGCATCTCAGAACTTTCAGCACGAGCCTGTCCTCGTTTTCTACAGTGAGGAACTGATGGTAGCAATAAGGCCTCACGGTAAGGTCAACTATCATATTCAAGAGGCTCCCATAGCGCGCCATCTCCGCTTCACCGGCCTCTCTTCCCCTCTGAACATAGAGGGTTTCTACGATGTCGTAGATCTCGACTCCATATCGTCTTCTAAAGGCCTCCAATATCCGCAACGATTCCTCCCTGTGGCGAAAGGAATAATGCGTCTTGTAGGTGTCCAGCAATTCCTCCTGTGAGAGTTCACGCGTTGGCCAGCTCCCCTTCATCTTGCACAGGCTGCGCATGTCGATTCCTTCAGGCAATCTGGGCATCCGGTTTCTGTTTGTCTCACACATTTTTCACCTCTGAGAGATTGTTGTAAACTGGGATTTCCCATATCCTCTGTTGTTGCGTTAACATTTCCTGAGCAGGCCCCGACGGGCCGGTGTCAATCTCGTGGTTCTTAAGATAGCCAACAAGGCCGGCCCCAACAACGGCAGATGGGCGTTTGCGTTCCGGGCGACGACTCCCGATGGTACCCTATGGAGACTGCTGCAAAAGTCACATCAACCCTCTGGACTATCCCTGCCTTACCTTGCCTCCCTCACATACACATAGACTTCCAGTTCGTCAATGGTAACTGTGCCTTCGCTTTGCCCTTCTGTGGGTATAAGGCGAACCGTCAGCTCGTTATCACCATTGATGAGCGGCGGGTCCATTATCCTCCAATCCAGGTCTATTTTATATTCGTAGAAAGCATCCAGCGGGCGGCCCTGCCATTCGTTCTGCCCATCGCTGTAGAACTGGCGAAAAGTGTAGTTGTCCGGGACCACGGTACCGTTGAGCTGGATTTCCAGTGCCTCGTCTTCGGTCATGCCCACCGCCTTGAACTGCAAAGCGGCCCGCAACCTGCGATCACTTAGGTCCTCAGCTACGCGGAACTGCTGACTGCCCGGCAGGTTGCCCTTAGCCCGATCTAAGAAGATTCTATCATCGTGGTGGCCCGTCTGTCCCGGGCCGGCGCCCCCAGCCATCCTCCATAGAGGATAAAACAGGTAGTGGCGGTCGTGTTGTGCTATCTCCTGCGGATCGGCCAGCTTGCCCAGGTAGGCTAAGGCTGCTGGCCACATGTAGCTAGGCCACGGCGTGGTTCTTCCCAGGTGTCTGCCCCAGTGGTACTGGTAGTTATAGGCTTCTACTCCGTCAGCGCCATAGGCGTAGAAGTTCCGTGCGGCAGCCCGGTAGTTAGCTAAAGTTGCAGGCCCCGTATTATTGCCCTCGCATAACCTAGGGTGAATCGCCGGGTAGATTTTGCAGTCGGTGCCCTCGGCCAGCTTGACAAACTCTTCAACCTTGGTATTGAAGTCGGTCCATTTGTAGTCGGAGGGCACTACGTAATCTACCAATCCCTCTTTAATCCAACTCGCCAGATCAAAGCCCAGATAATCACATTCCGCCAGCGTCTGGGGCACCCGCACTCCCAATACAAGCCGCTCGCACCCGCGCCGCTGGGCGGCCGCATCTAACATTTGCCGGGTCTTTCGGGTGAAATCGGTCAGCAAATGAGCCTTCTGCTGGCCCTCGCCCGGGTTGAACATATGGCAATAGCGCATGTAGTCAAACTCAATCCCGTCTAC
>JAUVZM010000058.1 GCA_030602615.1 bacterium | reverse complement strand
AGCTTCACACGACCGTACAGCCAACCGACGGGGTTGATCTCGATGCCTAGCCCGGACCTACCACAGGTAGCAGCAGCGTAGATGCTGGAGGCCCTGCCGGCGAATGGGTCCAGCACCGCGTCGCCTTCCTGTGTGAACTCCGCAACCACATTGAAAGCGAAGTCCAGCGGGAACATCGCGTAGTAGGGTCCGAGGCCAGCCCAGCGCCCGATCGCCGTTTGTAGGTCGGGAGAACTCATTGGCCTTCTTCTCCGATGAGTGCGTGCCTGGCTAATTCTCCGCGCACGGTGGCACGCGTCCGAGCCATCACTAACGCTTAAGGAATTGTTGAAAACATCGCTCCAAGAAGTCGTATAATTGCACCAGAACCCCCTTGTCCATTGGGCTTCTTCGCGCCCTGCTGTACTGCAGAAGCTGCACGTCTACCCCGTCAGCCAGTTCCTCTGCCCGCTTGTCGTTCTCCCTCCGCTTCCGCTCGAATTCGTTCAAGAAGGGGCGAAGTGAGTCTGTGTACTCCGGGTCGAGGTCCCTCGCTAGCCAGTAGTACACTGGCACTATGCCCGCCGCTCCGAGCAGGTCATCACGGTCACCAAATGCCATCGCCAGGGTGTCAAGGACGTTCCGGACTTGTGTAGCAGTCTTCCGATAAGGTCGCGTTTTAGGTCCCTTTTCCGCCTCGATCCCGCGCGTGAACCTGTCCAGGTCTCCCTGTTTGACGCTCACTAACTCGCCCGTATGCTCAACGAGGAGCAGCTTGGTGGCAGCGTTCCTGTCCTGGTAGCGGTTGCGGGTAAATCTGATCCTCGACGTGAAGAAGGGATGTTCGGCCAGTTCCCTTGTGAGTATGGGGACTATCCCGGGCATCGCATTGCGTAGCTCTGCCCCAGCCAGGCGTGTGAGGGCTCTATTGAGCCGAATGAACAGCTCTTCAATCTTACCCTTCTCATTAGTCACAACGCTCATCACGGCAAGCTTGTAGTCATCAAATAGGCGGCAGACCTCGGGATGCTGCGACCTGAGGTCACTATACAGAAGCCCCCCCAAGTTCAGCGAGGGATCCTGCTCGTACTCGAAATCCTTGTCCAGCGCGAACTTATCGCCGAAGAAACCAAATATTGCATGGAAGCGCTGCTTCCCGTCGATAATAGCATACATCTTCTTCTTGACATTCAGGGGGCTATCGCCGCGGGTGAAGTCGGCGATGTACACCTTCGGTATGTCATATCTGTTCAGGATGGAATCAATCAGGTAGGCATTGTCCTTTGCAGGCCACAAGCCGCTGAGCCTTTGGTAGGTGGGGGCAAAATCAATTTGCTCCCGCCTCGTGTACCACCACCTTAAAGACTCCGCTTTGTGGGGCTGCACTTTGAACATCGCTAGGCTACACCTTAAATCCGAAGTTGCGTTTTGCTTCCATCGCTAGGCCTTCGAGATCTGGAAACACCACCGAGTCGGTGATACCAACCGTCCGCAAAGACCTCAACAGAGGAGCGCAGCTCTTCGCCGGTATCTCCAACTTGACCAGGGCGTCCACGGGGAAGTTGTCCTCGCTGTAGGTCTTTTCCATCGGCTTCGTGTCCTTGCCGAATATGACGAACGTACCCCGTTGCGCTGCCATTCGAGGGCTACTGTGTGTGCCAAACATCGCGACCGGGGTCTTCCTCAGCTGGTCTCTGTCGAGGTCCGTTGGATCATAGCTGCTCAAAGCAACGTCGCCGGCGGAGGGAATATCCACACCGTAGCTCATCTTTCCAGCTGCCTTCGCATTCCAGGGCTTAGGCTTTAGCACCCACACCGCTGCTGCCTTCTTCGTGGCAGATGAACGGCTGGTGAGCGCGAAGTACAGTGCGATGAGTGGGCTCTCCGTCCAGTCCAGCAGCCGAGTGGGCACTCGAAAGTGTTGCATGAAGAACAGGCGATCCCAGTCGTCGTCTAGCTCGCGTGTCTGGAATGCAACGCTTCGTTCTTTGAACCACAAGAGCAACTGCTTTTCGAGGTCTAGCAGGTTCCTTATCGCCCTCTTTCCGGGGTGACGGTACAACGTGGGAATCAGCTTGTAGGACGCCTTGCCGCATCCCCGGTACCAATGAATCTCCTTCTTAGGCAACGCGTCAACGAATCTGGTGAAATCCTGGAGTGAGTTGATAGTGACGGATCGAAGCTTAGCCATAACAATCCCCCAAGGGCGTGGTTCACCCCTCCCTACACCCAGCCACTTCCCTTTAGCTTCTTCTACTCTACCTGGCCAAGCGGGTTGTGTCAAGGCCAGGCGAGTGAGGAGGAATTCTGAGGCGGCCAGAGAAGAGGTTAGCAGCGATTGTCCTACCGGCATCGTGACGTTACCACAGTGGGGGGGGCAGGCTCGTGTCTTCAGGCCGGGGCAGCAGTCCGCCGTAGCCGGTCAGGCGCAGGTAGCTGCTGGAGCTGATTTATGAGCAGCGGGTCCTGGACGGAGTTTCCAGTCGTGACGACGTGGAATCTCCGATGGTCTCGTAGGCTGGGAACCATCTTGCCAGATGGGAGGTGCTCAATTCCTGAGGACCATTCGAGCACAGCATTCACTTGATTTCAATTCCCCCCTCTGCTATGATGTAGATGTATGAGTCGCTTTTGCAACAGTCTCGTCTCAGGATGTAAATACGTGTCTACGATACTCCCGATTGTCCTGGTAATTTGCATCGCCGGTTTGCTACTGATAAGCGCTGTGCTGCTGCCTAGAACGGTACAGGCAGTAGGAGAAATGCACACACCAGCAGTGCAGGACGAGGTGACCACTGTGGATAGTGCCAACCTACAAACGCCATATGAGACGGACATATTCGTGTCTGGTCAAGGGGGCTACCATACCTACCGTATCCCCGCCATCGTCGTGTCTCAAGCCGGAACCATCCTGGCGTTCTGCGAGGGACGAAAGCATAGCAGGTCGGACTCTGGGGATATTGACCTGCTGCTGCGACGCAGCTTCGACAATGGCAAGACATGGCAGCCTATGCAGGTCATCTGGGACAATGGCGAAGACACAATCGGTAACCCCTGCCCAGTTGTTGACCAGTCCACCAGGACGATCTGGCTACCTTTTTGCCGCAACAACGACCGGGTGTATGTAACCAGGAGTACTGATGACGGCAATAGTTGGTCAACCCCGGTGGACATTACTAGCGACGTCAAGCTACCATCGTGGCACTGGTATGCCACTGGTCCTGGTCACGGCATCCAGCTCAGCGATGGCAGACTGCTCATCCCTTGTAACCATAGCGAACCGCCCTTCGGAGACGACGAGGGCTGGAGTGCGACCGGCGTGTTCCATTCCCATGTATTCTACAGTGACGACCATGGCAGCAGGTGGCAGCTGGGGGGAATAGTCGGCGGAGAAGATACAGATGAATGCGAGGCGGTGCAGACCGTGGACGGCTCGGTCTACTTGAACATACGCAGCGAAACCGGCAAACTCCTGCGGGGGTACGCCTGGAGCCATGATGGGGGTGAGACATGGTCAGAAGCCAAATGGGATGAGACCCTGATTGCCGCCGTCTGCCAGGGCAGCGTCATTCGCCTAACTGATGATCGGCGCCATGATAGGAACAGGGTCGTGCTGGTCAATCCTGCCGGTCCTAAGCGCGAACGGCTGACGATTCGGCTCAGTTACGATGAGTGCCAAACCTGGAGCGCAGGGAAGGTGCTGTGGCCGGGCCCCGCGGCCTACTCAGACCTGTGTGTCCTTCCCGACACGACGATCTGCTGTCTCTACGAGGCGGGAGACGACCATCAGCACGAGAACATCAGGTTTGCCCGCTTGACCCTCGAATGGCTAACTGACGGTGCTGACCAACTTGCTGGCGACTAGTAAAGCCCACGGATTGGTACAGGTCAAGAGGCAAGGAACCAGGCATGGCCGAGCTGGCTGTGCACGGCGAGAAGATCGAGCCGCACACCGCCGGGGACTATTCGGTGGGAGACAGGGTAAAGCATAGCAAGTTCGGCGAGGGGATGGTGGTTAGCATCAAGCCGGACAGCGCCGGTGACATTATCGTGGTGGCCTTCCCCGACGCTGGGATAAAGAAGCTGCTGGCGGAGTATGCCGGGCTGGAGAAGGTGTAGTCCCTCACAGCCGGGGGAGCAGCCCGCCGTACTCCGCGAGGCGGGCGGAGGTCCTGCCACCGCGCCACTTTGCACGCCGGGACAAGATGGGTCCTCGCCTCTGGCAGTCCCTTACAACAATGGCTGTGCCAACAGTCGGTCTGCCCCATGCTTCTTATGCTGCACGCTGACGTGCTTGCACAGAGACGCCACGAGCCAGCGCTTTTCCAAGGTAGGTTCCCCCAGGATCTGGCCCCAACTTCCCGCTTCCTCGGTGTCTCCCTCGCACCACGCGACTACTGAAGCCATGAGTTCTCGCAGTTGCGGCACTCGGTCGGGACAGTCGCCATGGGCGTTGTAGCCGTCGGGGACATGCCAATCGAACAAGCGCTCATCCGTGGCAATCTCCTTGAGCACAATACGCAGATTCTCTCTCCAGTTGTAATTGCAGATTGCCAGGTGCTGAATCCGCGACTCCGTGAGATCGAAGTCCTCGTCCTCGTCAGCATACACACAATACGCGTTGTCGGCCAGCTTGCCAATGAGATGTTCAACGAGAGCCAGTTTCGCGTCGGTGGGTTCTCCGAGCAGAGAGAACACCTCGCGGGTGTAGTCATCGGCAGCATGGGGCATAGCACCAGCGTCCCGCCAGGTCTGTAGAGCCTGGCGGTACATCCGTGCATCCCGGTCGCGCGAGTCGCACGCCCACCCGCAGTCTATAATCTGCGCAGGCGTCATGCAGCCGATCATCTTGATGATGTCGTTCACATTCGGCGAATAGTGCTCGTGGCACGCTTCCAGGTACGCGATCTGCCTGCGTATGGCTTGCGCTTCGACGGAGATGGGTTCCAACTCGACTTCGACTTCCACCAGCCGCGTCCATTCTGGGTCCCCTGCCACCATTTCCAACTTCTCCTGGTGACTACCATCAAAACGCTCCCAGTGGCCAATCCGTGCCAACACCTGCTCTCGGAACTCTGCCGACAGCTTGTGCTCGTCGAAGACCTCTTTGACCATTGAACTTACTCCTTCCCCGGCGTAGGCGGCCAGCGCCGGCTTGAGTTTCTCTCGGGCGCGGTGAATCAGTGACTGCACCGTCCCCATAGGAATGTCCAGGAAGTCAGCCACCTTCTGATAAGACAAACCGTCGAGATGAAACATCGTCAGCGGGACGCGATACTTTGGCGGCAAGGAGGCGATAGCCTGCAGCACCGCGTCGGCCAAATCCCGCTTTTCGGCGAGCTCGGACGGACCAGGAGCGAAGTCAGGAATGTCCAGGCTGTCGAGGTCGTCAAGGCTGCCAAGCTGCTCGAACAACTTGGGCCGAAAGGTCTTTAGCCAGTTCATCGTTACCGAAAAGGTCACGCGCCGCAGCCATGCGGCAAAGCGCCCCGCATCCCGCAATTGATCGAGATTGCAGTAGGCCCGTATGAAAGCCTCTTGCGCCATATCCTGGGCATCGGCCCAGTTGTCGAGTACGCTGTAGGCCAGGCCGTACACGTGGCCCTGGTATCTCGCCACCAGTTCCCGGTAGGCATCCTTGTCGCCAGCTCGTGTTCTGGTAACAAGTTCGGCGTCGCTCGGCTCGGACATCGTGGTATCCTGAGATTCGTCTGGAACCAAAGTCTGCACCCTCTATAGTAATGACAACTCTTCGTCGCAAAATGTTGCATAGGGCTGGCAGTGGACTCGCTCCTTCACAGCCTGGGCAACAGTTCACCGTAGCCGGTGAGGCGTAGATGGATGCTGGCAGCAAACCTGCTCGGAATCGGAGCAGTTGAGGAGGTATTCTGAGGCGGCCAGAGAAGAGATTGGTAGCGATTACTTCACCGGCATCGTGACGCTACCACAGTTTGGGGGGCAGGCTCGTGTCTTCAGGCCGGAGCAGCTTTGAACCACCATATAGCACAGTGCTCTCCACCAGCGTGGCAGTAGCCTGCGCAGTGGGGGCGCTGATCTTATTGATGGTGCCGCTGCCGGCGTGGGTGGTGGATGTACTGCTGGCGGCCAATGTAGCCGGAGCTACCGGCCTGCTGCTGATGGCCATCCTCACGCCCCGGCCGGTAGAGCTTTCCACGCTTCCCAGTATGGTAGTGCTCTCCAGCCTGGCGCGAGTGCTGCTGGCTCTGGCGGTCGCTCGGCTGGTGGTTACCAGCGGCCACGCCGGATACCTGGCGGTGACTCTGGCGGATGTCGCCGGACTGAATAACCCGGTCGCCAGTCTGGGGTGCCTGCTGACACTGGCAGTGGTGCAGTTCGTGGTTGTCACCGCCGGCGTGACGCGCCTTGCGGAGGTGGCGGCGCGTTTTGCACTTGATGCCCTGCCCGGCAAGCAGCTCATTATGGAGAGTGCCGGTCGCGCCAAGGCGGAAGCGAGCGCCTCGACTGCTACAGATTTGGAACGAGAAGCCAATTTTTATGGGGCGATGGACGGCGCGGCACGCTTCTTGCGAGGAGAGACGATTGCGGTGGTGGCCATTGTCGTACTCACACCGCTGGTGCGGCTGGCGGCGACGGGGCTGCAAGGGGAAGCCTGGCAGGGACTGGCTGTAACTGTGGCTGGTCATGGGTTGGTAATACTGGTACCGGCGCTGCTGGTGGGAGCCGCTGCTGCGATAATGGTGGCCCGAGCCAGCGCGTCGTCGGGGCTGGCCGAGGAGGTCAGCCAGCAGTTGTTCGGCAGCCCGGTGGTGATATTCGGTGTGGCTCTGGCGTGCATGGTGCTGGCGCTGGTGCCCGGTGTGGCCAAGCTGCCGCTGCTGGCTGTCGCCGTGGGGCTGGCTATCTGGGGCTGGTTTCTGGCAGTGCGCAGCAGTGAGCCAGAGGGGGAGACGGCAGCGCAGCTAGCCACAACTGAGACGCCGAGCAGTGCAGTTACCCCGCAACTGCAACTGGGCTGGGGCCTGCTTGATTTGCTGGAGGATCGAGATCGGCCGCTGCTTGACGAGTTGGCGCGTCTACGTGATGAGATGTCCGCGCACCTTGGTTTCAGCCTGCCGGGCTTCGTGGTCACAGATTCCCAAGAACTGGAGATTGACCAGTACCAGGTGGTATTTCGCGGCAGCGTGCTGGGCAGCGGGTATCTGCGCTTGAGTCGTAAGCTGGCGACCGCACCGCGGGCCGAACTGCTACCCGATGACGGAGTAGTTGTCGAGTTGCCTGATGGTCGTTATGGTAAGTGGGTCAGAGCCGAGCAAACGCAGCGTGCTTATCAGGACGAGGTTAGCCTGCTTGACCCGGTGCAACTCTTGCTGGAGCACCTGCGCTGGTTGCTGCGCGCCCAGGCCGCCCGGTTTTTTGACACCCAGCGGGCCAGTGAACTGCTGGAACAACTCCAGGTGACGCATCAGGCGGTAGTCGCTGAGGCTCGCGCGGCGGGGCTGTTGGCCTCAGTGCTGGCGGAGGTGGGCAGGAAGCTGCTGGTACAGGGCATTCCGCTGGGCGATCCGGTGGCGCTGGTCGAGGCGCTGACGGCCGGGTTGAATCAGGGGGCAGACTCAGATGAACTGGCGAATATGGCGCGTAGTCGCATGTCTGCGGTAATCACGCAGATGGTTGCCCCTGACGGAATAGTCGGTGTCATTACTCTGGCGCCAGCAGTGGAACGGAAGTTGCTGGAAGTGCATCACGAGTCCGGAGGAGAGCTGCCAGTGCTGGGGCCTGGTGAAGCTGAACGCTGGCGGCTTGTGTTGGAGGACCTGATAGCGCAGCACCGACTGGCAAACCGGCCCGTGGTGTTGCTGTGCGCCCGTCAGATCCGCCCTGTCCTGGCGGAATTGGCCGAGGCTGTGGTGCCATCGTTGATTGTATTGGAGCCCGATGAGCTGGCCGCAGAGACCGAAGTTGATAATCTGCATACGATAACTCTCAGAGAATTGGCAGAAGTCAGCCCGTAGTAGCCGGCAACCGCCAATAAGTTTCAGGTGGTAGCATGTGGCCCAGCCGATGAACGAACAAGAGCGTGATAGTCTAATTGAGGAGCACGTTGATCTGGTTCGATATATTGTCGGCCGGGTGACGGTGACGTTGCCGGAGAGCGTGGACCGCGAGGATCTGGTCAGTGCCGGCATAATTGGACTGATCAAGGCGGTTGACCGATTTGACCCGGCGCGGGGCGTGAAGTTCGAAACATATGCCAGCACGGTGATTCGCGGCGAGGTGATGGAATCTCTGAGGGCCCGGGACTGGGCGCCGCGCAGCTTGCGTCGGCAGGGGCGTGAAATTGCTCGCACCATAGGCGAGCTTGAGGCGCAACTGGGTTATCCGCCCAGTGATGAGGAGATCGCCGAGGCACTGCAGATGGACGTTGCAGAATATCACGAGGTGTTAGGCAAGATCAGCGGCACCTTAGTGCTGTCGCTGGACGAAATAATGGAGAACCAGCCCCACCTGCGACCAAAGCCGATGAAGTCGGGCCAGGATGTTAGCTACAAGAATCCGGCCGATGCCTTAGAACAGGCCGAGATCCAGCAGATGATTGCCCAGGCCATCGAGCAACTCCCCGAGCGGGAGAAGCATATCATTGCCCTGTACTACCAGGAGGACCTGACCCTGCGCGAAATTGGCGAGGTACTGGGGGTTACTGAGTCGCGCATCTGCCAGGTCCACGCCCAGGCCATCAGCCGTCTGCACGGTTACCTCTCAAGCCATCTGGAGTGATTTCGCGGGCCGGCACGGCCCTTTGCCCAACCACGGTCGGGCCTATGGCACTGGCGTCACGCCTCGGCCGTGTCGGCCCGCTTTAGAATCTGTCTCATCTGGCTGAGAATGTCGTCAGCAATGGGCGTAACCTCGTGTGTCGCTGTAATCTGCTTAATATTGTCCTTGATGCGGTCAACCATTGTCGGGGCGCCGGCTTGCTGCCAGATCTCGTACCTGCTGCGGTCCATCAGCGTCGGGAACCAAAACTCGCTGCGGTAGTGGTTGAGAGTGTGCTCGTGCCGCAGGAAATGCCCGCCGGGGCCGACTGCGTCAATGGCATCTACCGCCAGCGCCTCCTCATCGACGCGGATGCCCCGGACGATATGCCGACACATACCGGCAATTTCGTCGCTCATCACGATCATCTCATCAGAGGCGATCATCGCGCCCTCCAGGAAGCTGATGTCGTGAATAAGATGAGCCCCCGAGAGGCTAGCTACCAGTAGGGACATGGCATTCTCGATGGCGGCCTGCTGGTCGATTATCTTGGAATCGCTTGTCCCGCCGGTTGAGAACATAGGCAGATTCAGCCACTTAACGATCTCAGTAAACGCGGCGCTGGCCAGGTGGAGCTCGGGCGAGCCGTAGGTCAGTGTCATATCGTGCATATCCATTGATGAGATGACGCCGCCGATGATCAGCGGTGCGCCGCGCTTCTTCTGCTGAGCCATTACTACTCCTGTTAGAGACTCCGCCAGACCCTGTACAAGAGCACCGGCGAAGGTAGCCGGGGCGGTCGCGCCCATGATGGGGCAGGGCGTGTAGACTGCGGGGATACCCTTCTCGGCGGCGAACAGCAGCTTCTGTACCGCATCCTTGGAGTGCTGGAGTGGAGAACTGGGCTCGGCATACAGTGCCATAGTTGGCCGCAGACGGTATTCATCGGGGCCGCCCTGAATGAGACAGGCCATCTCGTAGATGTCCTGGAGGCCGGCCTGGTCCACCGTTGTCACAATGGTCGGTTTGACAGTGTTGGTGACCATGGCCATGAACTGGTGGCGGTCATAGGTCATCCGGGGCACATCGGAGACCAGCCCCACAGACATAAAAAAGTCCAGATTGGGCAGGGCATCGAAAATAAGGGCGGCCCGCTCGCAATCAGCATAGGTGAACTCGCGGCGCTGGCCGCTATGCTCATCGTAGATGAACGGACAGTCCGAACCGGTGCCGTAATAGAAGTTGTCGTCCTCCAACAATAGTGTGCGGCTGCCGTCGCGGGCACTAAGAGCTACTCGTTGTGGGCAACTGCCCAGTGCGTCCTTCACGGCAGCGGAGGGGATGCGCACCAGGGTCTCGTCGGTGATGTGGGCACCTGCCTGTGCCAGCAGCGCCCGACCCTCTTCAGCGTGCACCCGGCACCCCGTGCGCTCGAGCACCTCAAGAGCGGCGTGGTAGATCGCTTCGATCTGGTCGTCGGTCAATACTCGGAATTGGGTAGTCCCTTCAATTCGGTAGTTGGCTTTCACGGGTGCATCACCCCTTTATATATTTTTGTCAGTGGCAGAATCAGTTGCGGTTAATCAGTTGCAGAGTCTAGTCCAGTTGGGGCAGCTTGGCCCGCCCGCCGCAGCCGGTTTCCGGATCATCAGGATGAGCTCCACATATCATGATCTTCATAGAAACCACTCTCTTCCGTCAGTTGATTAGTATGTAGCCCTCTGCCAAGCTCGACAGACAAGGTCTTCCTTGATTCACCATCCGCCTGTGGTTATCCTGCCTGTGCAGCTCGGAGATTAGCCAACGCCTCAGCTTAGTTTGCCGGCTGTGTCGTGCTGGCTCGGCTGTCCCTGTTCTTGCAGGCAAGCCCGCAAGCCGATCGGGGCTATTGAACAGTGGGGGAGACCTGTTTGGCCGGTGCCGAAGACCTAAGTGTCTCCACGATCGCGGGGATGGCGTTGACAATCAGGACGGCGATCACTACCAGGCTAATAATGATCATAGTGCCGGCAGCGCTCTTGATATCCTCATCAGAGCTGAACTTCAGGGCAATGCCGATTATCAGGCCCAGTGGTGGGCAGAATACAGCGGTGAGCAGCAGGCCCCAGTAGGTCACCGCGGTCAACGAGACGATTGTCGGCTTAGTCCCCGCCTTCACCTCCCGTATTGCCCGGCCTGCTTTGATGGCTCGCTGGATGAGTCCAATGAGGCTGAGGGTGCCGGCAAAGCCCAACATAGTAGTTGCTGCCGCCAGGATGCGAGGGTCACTGAGCGCGCTCCAGGTGCGCAGGTCAGCGAGGGTAAGCGTGCGAATCTCGGCCAGCCCCAGCTTGTGCACCTGCAGTATGCCAAAGATTAGCAGGGCCAGAGCGGGCAGGGCCACCAGGGCGGCGGTGACATAGCAACTGAGTCGCTCGTGGCTGAGTCGCCTGGCTTCCTGCTGGTCAAAAACTCGCAGGCGCGTCTCCTCGGAGGTTTCGCCAGGCTTAGCTTGTCCGGCGCCCGCGCCTCCCCCGGAGACCTCAGCAGCGCGCCGCGCGGCCAGCGAATCCTCTTGCAGTTCTTCCTTTTTCGCTATCTCTGCCTGGACCAGATCGGCTCCACAATTCATACAAATAGTGTCGGTTGGTTGAATCTGTTCTTCACAGATTGGGCACCTTGTGATGATTTTCATAGTGCTTCTCCTCCAGCGCGGGCTATGGCAGTGCTCTACGGATACCCAGCGTGAAAAAGGTCGTGGAACTGCTGTGTAACTTTGATAATGTAGCGCCGTGTCTCGGGAAACGGGGGTACGCCACCATACTTCTTCACGGCGTTTTCCCCAGCATTATAGCAGGCTAGCGCCAGGGCGCACTGCCGATAGTACGTCTCTCCCCGGTATTGCCTGAGATATTTGGCCAGGTATTCGACCCCCCCGCGGATATTCTCCGGGAAGTAATAAGCATCGGCGACCCCCAGCCCTCGGGCTGTGCCGGGCATTAGCTGCATCAGGCCCTGAGCGCCAGCGTGCGAGCGAGAGTTGGGATCAAAGTTGGACTCGGCCAGAATTACGCTGAAAATGAGGCGATGATCGACTCTGTAGTCGGTTCCCACGTTGTAACAGTGATATAGTACCCACTGCACGATCCCCACTCGCTGGAGCTTTGACAGGTTGGGGTTGTGCCGGGCTATCCATTGCTGCCAGATCTCTATTCTCTCGGGAGCGTATAGCTCTGGAGGAACTGACTATGGTGGTTGAGGAATGTCCGCAGTTCCGGTAGATGGCGTGGTTGGGGACACCGGTGATTGAACTGGTCTTTCAGCGCCCGACCCCTCATCTGTAGAAGAAGCCCCCGGCAGATGTCTCTCGGCGATGATGTGCTCGACCTGCAGATGCTCGCGGTCTTCAGGATCTTCGGGTACTTTGGCCAGCACAGCTACACGCTGTCCGATTTCTACCTCGCCTGTCGACTCAGGGCAGTCCAAAGGAACGGTCACGCCGGAGTCGGTTTGCAGCAGCAGGCGCCGGCTCGCCGGCGCGGTGGCCTCCGATCCGGGGCTGATAATTGCAACAATCTCGCCACGCAACTCCAGGACCATCCCCCTGAGCGAGGGATCAAGGCTGGCCAGGGCCTGAGGCGGGAGGTCAAT
>JAUVZM010000069.1 GCA_030602615.1 bacterium | reverse complement strand
GTAGACGCCGGCGACATCGGTGGCCTTGACTATGACCTCTGCGCCGATCTCCGCCCCGCGCAGGACTGCCGCGGTGTCGGTAGTAAAGAAGGGATTGCCCGTGCCGGCAGCAAAGATGACAACCCGCCCTTTTTCCAGGTGACGAATGGCACGACGCCGAATAAAGGGCTCAGCGACCTGGCGCATTTCAATGGCACTCTGCACCCGGGTCTCCATGCCAAGACGTTCCAGCGCATCCTGAAGCGCCAGGGAGTTGACCACGGTGGCGACCATGCCGGCGTAGTCCGCGGTGGCCTGATCCATACCTTCGGCCGCCGCTTCCCGGCCCCGCCAGATATTGCCGGCCCCGACTACTGTAGCGATCTCGCGGCCGTCGGCGACGCAGCCGGCAATCTCCTCAGCAATACTTGTCACGGCCTCCCGGTCTATCCCGTAGGTGGCAGCGCCACTGAACGACTGGCCGCTCAGCTTCACCAGAGCACGGTGGAACTGCGAACGGTGGTTGGAGGCAGGGCTCAATCCAATCCCTCTCCTACCTGGTATCGCACGAAACGACGAATGATGATTTTCTCGCCAGTCTTAGCCAACAGATCGTTCAACAGGTCCTCGATGGTCATACTATCATCACGAATATAAGGCTGATGCAGCAGACAGTTCTGGGCATAGAACTTCCCCAGTCGCCCTTCGACTATCTGTTCAACGATGTGGTCAGGCTTACCTTCAGCCTCAGCCTGCTCAGTTAGGATCTTGCGCTCGCGGGCTAGCGCCTCTTCGGGCACGTCATCGGGCGCGACCCATCGGGGCTGCATCGCGGCAATCTGCATAGCAACATTCTTGGCAAAACCACGAAAGTCATCAGTGCGGGCGACGAAATCAGTCTCACAGTTCACCTCCACCAGGACACCAATCTTCTCGCCAGCATGGACATAGGCTTGCACAACTCCTTCGGCCGCCGCCTTCATTTCTCGCTGGGCCGCAACCTGTATGCCCTTTTTGCGCAATATCGCTACGGCTTGTTCAAAGTCCTCCCCCGCCTCGACAAGGGCCTCTTTGCAATCCATTATGCCAGCGCCAGTCTTCTGGCGTAACTGCTTAATATCATCGGTAGAAACTGCCATCAATAGATCCTCCTGCTAACTGTTGGGCGTGTGATGTAAAGCGCGACCACTACTCTTCGGTTTCTTCCTCGTCATCGTTGGGAACAGTAAACTGCTCCTCCAGCAGATCTTCTTCGTCAACAAATAGCTCTTCGGGCTGGTAGGGAATAACCTCTTTCTCCTCAACAGCTCCAGTTGCCATGGCTTCCCGTTCAGCAACCTTGGCCTCGTAGGCCCCGCGGCCTTCGATCACTGCGTCGGCCATTCTAGTGGTAACCAGCCGAATGGCGCGGATAGCGTCGTCATTGCCCGGAATTACGTAATCAATCGGCTCGGGGTCGCAGTTGGTGTCTACCAGTGCCACAATGGGAATTCCCAGCTTGTTAGCCTCGCGCACTGCCAACTGCTCGCGATTCACGTCAATAATAAAGACCACGTCCGGCGGGCCTGACATCGCTCGAATACCGCCGAGGCTGTTCAGCAGCTTGTCTTTTTCTCGTCGCAGCCACAATGCCTCTTTCTTGGAGAGACGACGCCACTCGCCAGCCTCCTCGGCAGCAATAAGCTCCTCCATATGCCTGACCCGTTGACGCATGGTCTGGAAGTTAGTCAACATCCCGCCCAGCCAGCGTTTATCCACGTAGGGCATCCCACAGCGCTGGGCCTGCTCCTGGATGGTGTCCTGGCCCTGGCGTTTGGTGCCAACAAACAGGACCGTGCCGCCTTCTTGTGCTACCCCCCGCAACAACTCGTAAGACTCTTCCAGGGCACCCAGAGTCTGGTGGAGGTCAATAATGTAGATGTCGTTGCGCGCGTGGTAGATATAACCACGCATCTTGGGGTGCCAGTGCCGGGTGGGGTGCCCAAAGTGGACGCCAGCTTCCAACAAGTCTTTCATCGTTGCTAAGGCCACAGTCGTGCCTCCATTCAAACGGTTCGCAGGAGCGGAGAGATGGACTGAGCGAACCGCACCAGCCCGCACAGCCCCTATCTGAGGGCTGCCGGGCACAGTTATCCTTCAGGTTTAGCCGGTGAAGACGATGCTGGTAAGATGCACGTGCGCGCTGGCGCTGCCTGCTGGTTGCCCTATTTCTCCCCGCTACGAGCAAGCCAGGACAGGCAGCGGCCCTACCGTCAACCCAGCATTTACTATACTGCCCACAGGATAACAGAAAGGCTACCCCGCGTCAACCCACCTGGACGAGCAGGAGAATGCTGCGGCGTACGGGAACACCCTGAAAGGCCACTTCTCAAACAGACTTGATCGGCGCAGGACTGGCAGAGCAACCGAACTTTATTCCGCTGTGAGTTGTCACTTATGTAAACAGCCAGCCAACTCGCAGTTGCCCAAGCCCCACGACCACAAGCCCAAGGAGGGTGTCAGCGTGCGCACGCCCCGCCCACTTATCTTGATCTGTTCGTTACTGCTTCCGACCATAGTATTTGCCGACAATGCCACCCCTGCACCTGATGGCATAGAGCTGCTCTACGCACCCCTGGCCGATTCCAGCATCTCCCAGAATCTAAAGGTGGACTTGTTAGACGTAACCCTGGAGGGTGCATCCACCTATATAACCGGCACGGCCAGCGCCAAGCTGCTACTGCAGTTCGGTGAGCCACCCCCAGGTAACTCTGCTACTGTAATGACGGTAACCGTCAATAAAATGCAAGGGCAGGCAATGGGCAAGCAACTCGCTGTGACCGAGCCAGAAGTGATCCAGGTGACCGTTGACGACCGGGGGCGAGTGGTCGCCTACCAGGTCAAGGAAAGGCTATCAAACGCCGACGCGCCTGCGATCGCCAGCGCGGACGCCCTCACCGCCCTGGCCATATTTGCCGTTCTGCCTCGGCTGCCAGCAGAGCCCGTCGTTGTGGGCAGTCAGTGGCACTCGCGCCAGACGGTAACTTTACGAGAAGTCGGCCAGGCTACGGTGGATATGCAATGCCGCCTGATTGAGTGTTCAGAGGAGCAGATTGTGATTGAATCGTCTGGCAAGGCCACAATACCGGAGGTGCAGATACCCAATCCCTTTGCCCCATCCGGGACGATGAAGGCCACCAACTTCAAGGTCACCATTTCCCGCCTGCGTCAGGTATGCCAGCCCGGTACGCTGGTGGTGAGTCAGGCCCAGTGTGAGGCGGTGGCTACGTTCATGGGAGTACAACCAGATTACACGCTGCCGCTGGGGATGAAGTTCAAATTCTCTGTCAAGCCTCCTCCCCCGCCTGCGCCCGAGTAAGTTGGCTTCCCACAGCAGTGGGCAGTCGCCAGGCGCAGAAGAGATCAGTCGGCGAAGATAGCCTGCTCGATGGCAGCGATGTCCACGTGCGTGTCCACTAGCTGCTCGGCCATCTCCAGCTTGGTTTCGTCCCCCGGCATTATCTTGGCCACCAGCACCGAGCCGACGCCGGCGTGGCCGGTACCCTCCACAATCACGATATCCGCATCTTTAGCTATCATTGCAAAGCTGTCGCGAATATCATCCATCAACGGCTCACTGTCGGCTGCTCCCAGCAGAAACTGACGGGTGTAGCCACTGGGGATGGTGATGGGATTGCCGGCCTTCGGAGGTGTGGGTAGGTCGAACACATCGTTGATCAGGGCCACGTCTTCGTCCACTATTTCGGAGCCGACCTTGACGGCCCGCTGCCCGACCGGTTTCATATAGTGCACACGGTAGCCGCGCCGGGTCAGGGCGGCCACCAATCCCAGCGACACCAGCGTCTTACCGCTGTGCTGACCAGTTCCGGCTATGAAGATGTTCGCTGCCATCTAACTTCACCTGCCTGTTAGCTACGACCATCGAAGGCGCCCGTTGCCCAGCTCTGTCTTGCAACTATCTTCGACTCGTCTATTCTTTCTCCTTCACAAGGAACAATCTACTCCGGCCGGCAAACGTAGCAGTCGACAGCTCAATACTTCCCTACTATAATGAGAGCCGACTCTGGCAACAGCTTCGTAGAAGGGGGACGCTTGTGAGGATCAGTACCACCATTCTGGCATTACTCTTAATCTCGTCCGGCCTGTGGGCGGCGTCGGTGGCCGACTATGGGGCTATCCCGGACGATGACACTGACGACACCGCCGCCTTTGCCCAAGCGTTCGAGGCGGGCGTTAAGGACCTCTACGTACCACCGGGCACATACATAGTCGGAGAGCTGGCGCTGCCGGACAACACATATGTCCACGGTGGAGGTGCCGCCACAGTGCTGCGATTGGCTGAGGGTGCCGCGTACGTGCTGCAAATGGGCAACCATACCTCAGTTGCCAGGCTGCGTGTAGATGGAGCGGACGCGGCGACGGATGACTGGGCTAAGGGGCTTATCCGGCTGCCCTCGGTCAACGACGTCTCACTGACCAACCTTGTGATTGAGAACTATCAGGGTAGTGCAATCAGCACCGACCACGCCGAGTACGTCACCATTCGGGACTGTCGTATGCAGAACCTGGCCTGTGCAGTGATGATTGTATTCTCGCAGCGCATCCAGGTAGTGAACAATACGGTGCTGGATTGCAGCCGGCACGGCATCCAGTTCTGGGGGAACTGGAAGTTTGAGCGCAAGGAATGCTCGGACCTGCTTATCCAGGGCAACTACTGCCACGACGCTGGCGGTGGGGCGATATGGGGCTGCGGGGCAGTGCGGGTGGTGGCCAATGACAACATTGTGGTCAACTGCACGGACGTGGGCATTGATTTCGAATGGTGTGACGACAGTGTCATCTGTGGTAATACCGTAATCGGCGCCGAGACTGCTGGCATCTCATTGTTCTTCTCGTGCAAGAACATCGCCATAACTGGTAACACCGTGGTGATCCGTCATCGGGACTATGGCAAGCTAACGGGAATCTGGCTGACACCTACAAACCGTGAGCAATTCAAAGATGACTATGGCCATCGCAACGTTACCATCGTGGGCAACACCATTCGCGGCGAAGGTCCACGTAAGGTGGGGATAACCATCGGCGCGGAGTCCCGTGACATAGTTATTGCCTATAACAGTCTGAAAAATGCTGACATTTCTGATAATTCTGAACGACCGCCCAGTGCCCAAACGCTGGATCTGCTGAAGCAGGTGACGGTTGTGCCGGCGCCAACTGAGTGGCAATTCGCCACTGACCCAGATGACCAGGGTGTGGGCGAGCAGTGGTTTGCTGAGCAGTTTGATGATGGCCAGTGGGCGACGATTCGTGCTGGCGACGGACTGGGCTATGAAAGCCAGGGCTTTGCAGACTATACGGGATATTGCTGGTATCGGGCCAGGCTTGACGTGCCCCAGACCGCCGACAAGCAACACGTCTACCTGTACTTCAGTACGGTAGATGAACAGGTCTGGGTGTATATCAACAGCGAAGTTGCCTTTGAGCACACGGCCCAATCCACTGGTCTGGGAGTGGACAGTATCTGGGATTTGCCTTTTGCAGAGCCAGTGGAGCAGTTGCTGCGGGTGGGGCAGTCCAATCTCATTGCAGTGCGCGTGCACAACAAAGTTGGTCGCGGTGGCATCACCCGTCCGGTGTATCTGCTGGCCAGCGATAGAGCCCTGAGCTTGGACCAAATGACGTCGCTGGTTAAAGCGTTCCGCAACAGGGCAGAGGAGCCGGAGGCACCGTAGCTGGGGGCGAACTGAAATCAACCTGACCGGTGCCGAGTAACTCGACGGCAGTCTCCAGCGTATTCAGCGAGCGACGCGAGAAGATTACTGTTGTCTGATTACACCGCTCCAGGCCTCGACCGAACCAGGGCCGTGACGTCAGCCCCGGGACTTGCCGCCGGAGATATTCACCACAGTACCGGTAATGTAGCTAGCCGTATCCGAGGCCAGAAAGCAGACCAGATCGGCGACCTCGTCCAGACGCCCTACTCGCTCCAGCGGAACTGCGACCTCTTCATAGGACTGGTGCAGTTCTTCGATCGTTATTCCGCGCGTATAGGCGAGCGCCCGCTCATAGTCGGCACTGCGCAGGGGGGTGGCTTCGAGAATGGCCGGGGCACAGCCCACTACGCGGATGTTATACTTGCCCAGTTCCTTGGCCCACGAGCGGGTGTACGCGTACACTGCGCCCTTAGTGCCCGCGTAGGCGCTCTGCCCCTCGGAGCCTTCCAGGCCCGCCTCCGAGGCCATATTGACTATCACGCCGCCCTCTCCCCGGCTAATCATCTCCCGAGCTACTGCCTGGGCACACAGGAAGATACCCTTCTGGTTTACCGCCGTGATCTTCTCAAAGGTCGCCTCGTCCAGCTCTTCCTTGCCGACGGGGTCTACCAGTAATCTGGGCACATTGATCCCGGCATTGTTGACCAGTATATCAATCTTGCCGAACTGCTCCAGTGTGCCCTCAACCATTACTGCCACGCTCTGAGCGTCGGTCACATCAGTCTCAATAGGGATATATGCAGCGGCGGGATTGACCTGCTCAAGCTGCTGGACAGTGCTGCGGGCGGCCTGGGCATCAATGTCAGCGATGCTCAGACTCACGCCCTCTTCAGCGAAGGCCACAGCGATGCTCTTGCCGATGCCAGCGGCTCCTCCTGTGATAATTGCCACTTTTCCCGTCAAGTCAAGCCGTGACACTTTCTGTTGCCTCCCTGGACAGAATCACGATAAGGATATTACCGCCCTATTGGTCCCGGCACCAGCTCGACCACATTGGTATGGTCAAGCGGCTGACGCCGAGGGCGCCAGCCAGCTTCAACAGGTCACCGGGCAGGAAGGGTAGTACGCCAGTGGCAACTGCCGCCGACCAGCCGATGCCCGTCGTGAAGACCAAGCCTACGACCCCGCAAGCGTATATCAACGCTGTTGCTGCCAACATCCCGCCGGCTAATCTCGGCAGTTGCCAGCCGCCTCGGGCCGCCCATCCCACCAGCATCGCTGCGGGTACAAAGCCGACAATATAGCCAACTGTGGGTCCAGCCAGCCCTGGGCTAGCCGCAAAAACCGGTGCCCCCAGCACGCCAACGGCCATATAGAGCATCTGGCTGGCCCCGCCACCAGCGATACCCAGAGTCGCGCCGGCCACCAGAACCACACCGGTCTGCAGCGTAATCGGCACCGGGCTGAACGGGAGCGGAATTCGGATATGGGCGGCAACAGCACCAGCCGCGGCCAGCACGACAATGCCTGTCGCATACCGGCAGGCAAGTGGCACAGGTACGGCAATACTAACTGAGCTCAGGCGCTCGCGTAAACTCAGCATCTATTGAGTATCTCTCCTTAGCAATTCGCTGGTTGCAAAGGATTGTAGCCGCAGCGGGTGATGGTGTCAACCAGACTCCGTGGTACGCTTCACCAGCCCGCACCACCTACCAGCCCCAGCAATAGCGCAAGAAGCTTGACTTCCGGGCTATGACATCATATACTGTTAACATGCGCGAGGCCCAGCAGCCTGGAGCTTAAACGGCCGCCATTCTACCGAATCCAGCAGGATCGATCACTACCCACGCCGGTCGGGGCAACTTCATACAACCACCTGGCCGCCGGCTCCCACCCGGCGAGGACGCCCATTTCGTCAGTTGCGTTATTGCCGTCTGACTTAACTCCTGTGGTGGAGGAGGGCAGGTATGGCCAAGCGCAGCGATTTGTTTCCCGCTGTGGAGTTGGTACGCTCCAGTGACGATGAGCTAGCGCTGTCGGCCCAAGACGGGGACCGCAGGGCGATGGAATGGCTGCTCGATAGATATCGCCCGGTGGTCGAGGCCAATGCTCGTGACTACTTCTGGGCTGGTGCTGATGCAGAGGATGTAGTCCAGGAGGGAATGATCGGTCTTTACAAAGCAGTGGGCGACTATTCGCCCGGCGCGGCCATGAGCTTCCGTTCCTTTGCCAGGCTTTGCATCCGTCGGCAGATAATAACCGCCCTGAAGGCGGCAACCCGCCACAAGCATACCTTCCTCAATTTATCTGTTTCTATTGCCGAGTATATGAGCAGCAGCCCGAGGGCAGCCGTCGTGGGCGAGATGATAGCTGATAGGGACAGCGGCGACCCGCAACGGATCGTAATCAGCCGCCATATCTGGGCTGACATTCGGCAAGTGGCGCTGCGGACCCTATCACAACTTGAGTGGCAAGCGCTGGTCAACTACATGGGCGGGGCCGGGTATTTGGATATCGCCCAGCAGCTTGGCTGCAGCGTAAAGCAGATTGACAACGCCCTGCAGCGGGCGAAGAAAAAGATTGTCGGACAAGCCCCAGCCGAAACAACCAACTGAGCAGAGACAGCCAATCTGGACAGTAACGTGGACTCTAAAGCCGACGTAGCTCAGGGGTAGAGCAGGTCACTTGTAATGACCAGGTCGTCCGTTCGAATCGGACCGTCGGCTCCACTATTTGACGCCAGCGTCCTAAATAGTTATAATATGTGCGCTGTACCGAGGGACGCCCACGACTTGCCAGGGCGTCCCCTGTGATGTAACAAAGCTGGGTTGTCCGCGGAGGGGTGCCCGAGTGGCCAAAGGGAGCAGACTGTAAATCTGCCGGCGATTGCCTTCGGAGGTTCAAATCCTCCCCCCTCCACCACCAATGGGGTGAGCCCACGTAGCTCAGGAGGTAGAGCGTGTCCTTGGTAAGGACAAGGTCATCGGTTCGACTCCGATCGTGGGCTCCAGCCTGTCAGCCGTGAGCACATATCAAGTGCGCAGTTCTGAGGCAGCGGCTGCAACTGCCAACACCTAGGAGGTATCCTGGCCATGGCCAAGGAGAAGTTTGAGAGGACCAAGCCCCATCTGAATATCGGGACGATTGGGCACGTAGATCACGGCAAGACCACGCTGACTTCGGCGATTACTAAGAATCTGG